>NZ_JAFCVW010000005.1:0-515835 GCF_049897245.1 Sphingomonas sp. DC5200-1 | reverse complement strand
GGTCGCCGGCGACTGGCCCGCCACCCGCTGGGACGAGCTGATGCCGTGGAACTGGGTGCCCCAGACAGATCAGCCAACAGCCCAAGCCGCATAAACTGCGGTCCTCACGCCACGCTTACCAATCAGGGCCAGATCGGTTTATTAGTCAGGCGGCTGTATGCCTAGCGCCATCTCAAAGCTCGCCCGGAGCTGTCCAAGGAGGATCGAATTTCGGGAATAGATGATCGCGTTAGGCAACCAGGTCAAAACGCGAAGGGAACGCATATCCCACTCGATAATATTCCGCTTTATCGGACAGCCTCGAACGACCCGAACGTCACAGCGGTGGTAATCCGACCCGATTTGCCGAGCATGGAACCATTTATAATGCTTGCGGATGCCGCTGGCACAATAGAACCGCTCGATAGGGGAACATACCGCGCACTGATGTCAATGCTCTGCACCGAGGCCACCATCATTATCCTAAAATTCTTAGTGGATGTGAAGCGAACCCGCTCTACAAACGGCACCTTACCTTTGACGTTCACTTCTGCTTCCGCTTGGGTATCGGCGGAAGCATCATGTGAACCGATCGTAATTACGCCCGCAGGCAAGCGGCTAAAGCGGTAGGTAACATATCCAGGTGCTGTGTCAGTTCGCACTGCTGGCGCGCCAAACCACTCTGCCAATTCACGGTACGACGGGGTATTCCCTTTCCTAGATTTTCGTGATTGCTCTATGTCTTTAGGGCTTGGAGCGTGTCCATCTACGCTGACCAGCGACCACCGCTGACCAGCTTGGCCGCGCGGATCATAGCGCTCCACAAGCACTCTACGTGCTGAGCCAGTCCTTTCCAGTATCATGCTACGCTGGAAGCTATACGCTTCAGGGTTAGTGCTACTAATGCCCTGAAGGAGCCTGTTTTGCAGCTCGTCTGCTCTCGATTCAACCGCGGTGAGGGAGCACGAAATGAATACGACATATTTGATGCCAGAAGTCAGCATAACACCTCGATTTCAGAAAGGCAGCTTTAGCCGGAACATGATACGATTGCTCGTCACCCCTGGCGCAAGCTCCTTTTGCTCTGTTTCGGCAGCGCCCTTAAGATCGCCCACAAGGGTCGTTTCCGCTCGTCGGTTGGGTTCGTATCGGGAGGTATCCAGAGGCTTAAGGCGGTAGCGACCGTTTGCATCACGACGGCCACATACCAGTATTTCGGTGTCGTCTGTCGGCGAGGGTTCGGGCGAACATGGCTTCAAAATCTTGATCGACTGTAGATCGAAATCAATCGGGTGCACTTGCTCAGCAGTTGTGACCGGTTCCTGCAAAACCACTATTGCCAACATGCGACTGCTCCCCGCCCACAACCTCCGTCATGATTACGGCAAGCGTGTGTCAACCACGCAGGTGCGCGGGGTTCGGTTTCCCGCAAAGGAACGGCGATCGAGACGGCCGGGCTGTCTCACAGAGGATGGTGAAATAGGAATTACAAAGGCTGCTTCAGTCTGCTGGCTTTCCCATAAAGCGTTCGACGGCCTCACCTCCCTGAGGTGACGATAGAGCTTTGCCGTGACCGCCCGGCACTTCGACGAACGTCACCGTGGCGCCGACCTTATTCAGATCAGCAGCGAAACGCCTTGCTGTTTTCGCGCTGACCGTTTTGTCTGCATCGCCCGCGATCACGAGGATTGGTGTATGGGAGGCGACGGCATAGCCCCCATAGTCGAACCGCTTAAGATCGTCGGAGACCTTCACTCGGATGAATGGCTTGAGCATGGTCGGGATCATGTTGCGAGCGACCGCCGGAATATCTGCCGCTGTCGCCTCCAGTATCAACCCTGCAAAGCCGCCGGTCCTGGCTACGTTCGACGCGGTCGCGCCGCCCAGCGAAAAGCCGTAGGAGTATAGCGGCCCGGCTGCTATCCAGCCTTCCTGCCGCAGGCCCGCCATCAACGCGGGGCCAAAGGCAATGAGTGCATCCGTCGTCTTCAGCACAGTCGTACCGCCCCGCCCGGGATAATCGAACGTCACGATGTCGGCACCGGTCACGCTCGCAAGCTCGTTCAGCCGGTTTCCGGAATTGGAGATAAACGACCCGTTGCCTCCGCTATAGATCACCGTAGCACGGTTACCCGACTTCCTAATCCGAGCGACATGCACGTCGCCAAGGTTTGCCAGGCTGATGATCCGGTCCTGCCGAGAGTAGCCCGCCAGCACCTGCACCGCAGGCGTTACAGGTTCCTGCATGGTGGGCAGCAGTGACGATTGTTCGATAGTGGCGGTGCAACCGCTCAATGCGAAGATCAGGCCAATGGCGAAGGTCAAACGCAACGGGTACGTCTCCGAAGGATCGTTACTACATCGTTCCATAATTTTGTATACTGTGCCAGCAATTATGAACGGAAGGGGCATTCCCGATTGGGAACCAATGACGGGAATCCCGCCGCGCCGATCGCAACCACAGCCGTTCGACGCGCCCGCTTTCCCAAAATCTGTTCCCGAATGCACTTTCCCAAAACGGCTGGATGGAGACGGAGAAATGGGAAAGTGGCGAGCGTCCCAACGACCGCGTTTTGGGAGAGCGCTGGCCCCCGGGTGCGGCCGAAATGAGCCAGGCGACGGTCAGCCGCGCCGTGGCCGATGAGACCCACAAGTGGACGTTCAGGCCGCCCTGCTCGCTTCCCAGCTTCGGTCACTCATTCATGTTAAGTGATCCGCTCGCTGGAAGCGACGTGTCGAGGACGCGGATCGGCGAAAAGTGTGACATTTCTGCCGCTCACCGGCGACGCGGCGAACAGCGGGCCTTATCAAATGCCGACGTCAGCGATCGCACCTCTGATCTCATTGGCCGACTGGGTGCTGTCAGTCTAACGCGAACCGCTCTTCACACGATGCATGTCGGTCTTTGAAGGCCGCGGCCTAGCTTATAAGGCCCTGCCACTCCGCCAGTGCGGCGGAGCGTCGTTCGCGATAGGTCTGGCGGTCGATGAGGTGGCGCTCGAGGCTGAAGTGGTTGTGGACGTTGGCGTGGACGGACGCAAACTTCTGTAGCGTCTTCGTCTGCCTGAACCGCAGCATCGCCCGCTCACTTCGTCGGAATGGCAGATGGCTGTTTTCTAGCCTGTTGTTCGCCCAGCGACCGATCTCCTGTCGGTCGCGGCAGCCCAGTTCATCCATGGCGGCACCGTAGCTGCGCAGGCCGTCCGTCGTGATCGTCTCGGGTGCACCGTGGCGCCTCATAGCCTTCTTTATGAAGGCCAGCGCCGCCCCCTTGTCGCGCGTCTTCGTGACATAGGTCTCCAGTGCCTCGCCCTCGTGATTCACCGCGCGCCACGGGTAGACCATCTCGCCATTCAGCTTCACGTACATCTCGTCTAGGTGTCAGCGCCAATGACGAAAGTCGCGCATCCGGCTGACCCGCTGGCGGCGGATGTCACCGGCGAAGAGCGGACCGAACCTGTTCCACTACAGCCGCACCGTTTCGTGGCAGATGTCGATACCGCGCTCGAACAGCAGATCCTCCACGTTTCTCAGCGACAGCGGGAACCGGACGTACATTAGCACCACCAGCCGAATCACCTTGGGCGAGGAGTTCAAGTACCGAAACGGCGAAGCTGGCTTGCGAGCGCGGGGCATGCTCCTGCCCGACCCCGTGCAGCCCATCAGCACAGCCAGTGCATTTTGTCTGACGGAGCCCGTCCGACCGCTATTGGGGTGCGTGCGCCTGGGACCCGTATGGATGCAAGGGAACCCTTAGGCATATCAATCACTTTGGCAGCACGTCGATGGGACCGGAGCGAAATCATGGCAAAAAAAGATCAGGCGCAACCCAAGTATCAGATGGAATATCGCGAAATTCAGGCGTTCGGCACGTTGAAGGATCTGCCACTTGGCCTGTCAGACAACGCGCGCAAGCAAAGCGTCGAGATTCTCAATCAAGTCCTGGCTGACACGATGATGCTGCGCGACTTATACAAAAAGCATCACTGGCAGATGTCGGGTGCGACTTTCTATCAGCTTCATCTTCTGCTAGACGCACATTATGAGAAGCAAGCCGAGCTAGTAGACATGGTTGCCGAACGAATCCAGTCGCTGGGCGGGATTAGCATCGCAACCCCGCATGATGTGGCCGAACTGACTAAAATTCCGCGTCCGCCAAAGGGGCGCGAGGATGTACCGACGATGCTCGCGCGATTGCTGGAGGCGCATCGCATCGTACTGGAAGAGGCGCACGAAGGCGCGAAGGCTGCCGATGAGTCAGGCGATGACGGCACGAACGACCTGCTGGTGAGCGACATCATTCGCACTGGCGAGCCCCAAGTGTGGTTCATCGGCGAGCATTTGGCCGCAACAGCGCTGCAGCGCGCGGACTAATTGGGCCTCTGGACGGAAGGGCGCGGCGATGGTGAAACGTGATCTGGTGAACGGCATTGACTCAACCGATTTGACGGAGGGACAGATCGTCGCGGCCAAAGTCAACGGCACCGACGTGGTGCTCGTTCGGCATGAAGGTCGAGTGTGTGCGCTTTCTGGTTTGTGTACGCATCTCAAGGCCCCGCTGTCGGAGGGCATCTTGGTCGACGGCACGATCCGTTGCCCTTGGCACCACGCTCGATTCGACGTCGCAACAGGCGAGGCGGTTGGAGCGCCTGCCTTTCAGCCCTTGGCAAAATTCGAGCTCACGGAAGAGGACGGAGTGATCCGGGTCGGTGCGCCATCGTCCGCCGACATCCGGGTTTCGAACTCGTCCGCGCCCGAGATGGGGCAGATCGTCATCGTTGGTGCAGGGGCCGCGGGCCATGCCTGCGCCGAGATGCTGGCGCGGCACGGTGCGGGTGCCTCAGTGACCCTAATAAGCGACGAAGCCGACGCACCCTACGACCGCACCTTCTGCTCGAAGCAATATCTTGCCGGTAAAGCCGATCGTGATGGCATGACTTTGCCTACTATGGACGGTGTCATCCTCCATACCGGGGTACGCGTCGCCGCGATCATGCGCGAAGACAAGAAGGTGGCATTCGATGACGGTGTCACCCTCCCCTATGACACGCTTATCCTCGCCACCGGCGCTGAACCGCTCTCCCCAGATTTTTACGGGGCTGAGCGAAACGACGTCTACGTGGTGCGGACAGTAAGCGATGCCGATCACCTGATCACAGCGAGCACGCAGGCAACACGAGCTATCGTCGTTGGGTCGAGCTACATCGGTCTGGAAGTCGCGGCCTCGTTGATTGCACGCGGGCTCGAGGTGTCAGTCATATCTGACACCGAGTTGCCACTGCAAAAGACCGCTGGCAACGAGGTTGGGGTAATGGTGCGTGACTTGCACCGCGCGAAAGGCGTGACGTTCTATGCGGATCGTCATGTCGCGCGGTGGGATGGTAGCGTGGCGACGTTGGACGACGGCACCCGCGTTGAAGGCGACCTAATCGTTGCGGGCATTGGCGTCACACCGCGGCTGGAACTGGCCCAGGCCGCCGGACTGTTGTTGGCAGAGAAGGCGGATGGCGGGGGCGTTCAGGTTGATGATCATCTGCGCACTTCCGACGCTGCGATCCACGCCATTGGAGATATTGCCAGCGCACCCGATCGTCGTCTTGGGCGTTCGATCCGGGTAGAGCATTGGGTAGTGGCGCAGCGCATGGGACAATGGTTGGCTCGGCACCTGCTAGGACAGGTGCCAGCCGGCTACGATGACGCGCCATTTTTCTGGTCGAGTCATTACGACCTCAGCCTCCGCTATGTGGGCCACGTCGCGTCTCCTGAAGATCGGATAGTCGAGGGTGACGTCAGTGCACAGGATTTCGCCGTGCATTTCAAAGAGAATGGGCGCGAGCAAGCTCTGCTTACCGCTGGGCGCGATCGGCTGTCGCTAGAGCGTGAGCAAGAATGGGAGAAGCGCTAACGCGTTTATCAGCTCTGCTTCGCGTCTGCAGTTTATGGGCCGAACATAATTTAGCCGATCTACGTCGCGCCTTTGTGGCATCGGCGCCAAGAATCGGCCGAATGCCTTTTAAGCCCTACCGGCGCGCGCGACGCGGACCGGCTAAAGCGATTTGAACCGCCAGAGTATGAATCGTGTCAGCCCGGAGTTTACGAGTAGCAGCGGTACCGTTAAGGCTTAAGCATCCGGGAATAGTGATGTGCGCTAAAGATCGCTGAGCATCATCCAGCAACATGAACTCGGCCACACAGGCTGCCAGACTGCCAAACCTTGAGTGGATTCTTTGCCCTCAGCATTGCAGCGGTCTTCCATGGGATATCGGCGACCCTTCGGAGCCCGGCCTCATCGCGGAGGTTCGTATCGTCTCCACTCATCGATTGGCCTTCCGTGACGGTGGCTGAAGGTTGAGCCAGAGGAAGCTAGACGCTGCGCCGGCCATGACCAGGCCGGTCCACAGCACCGGCCCGAATACCCACCCCCGCGCCATGATCGCCAAGACGAAGGCGACCGCCAGCAACGTCCAGCCGGCCAGGCGCCAGCGGCGGGCGTCCGGGGCGAGCAGGCGTCGGCCGAAACGGGGTTCGTGATGGCGGTCAGTTGCAAGACCGAACGCCAGGAACGCGGCAAGCGCAAGCAGGGTAGCAAGGACGATCATTCCGTCGCGACCGCTTCTGGCAGGCGAGGCGTACCAACATCCGTTTGGATCGGGCGGGACTTGCGGACGCGGGGCTGGTGACGGGCGACGCGGCGCGCCGTCCAGCCGAAACCGGTCGCCAGCACGAGCAATACGGCATCGACCGTGACCATCGGCCAGTCGGCGCCCGCGATCCACTGGACGAGGCCCCGGTGCAGCACCAGCAAGTCACAGGCCACCACCGCGACCAGCCCGATCCCGGTCGCGGCAAGCAGCACTGACCAGCCGCGCACCGGCTTGAAGCCCAGCGCCGCCAGCGCGGCGACGCCCCAAGCGGCGAACAGCATCATTATCTCGCGCTCCGCCCGGTCGGGGGTCGTAAGCGGCAACAGCCGGTTGGCAAGGAAAAACGCGGAGCAGCCGAGCGGGAAGCCGGCGATGGCTGCGATGTTCAACCGCTCGACGATGCGGAAACCCAGCGGCGGCCAGAGCGGATCGGGCAGCTTCTGGCGCCGCTTCACCGTCCACAGGATGAGGCCGCTGGCGACCATCACCGTGCCGCCCAGTCCGCACAGGAAATACAACCAGCGCATCATTAGGTCGCCGAAGCGACCGGCGTGAAGGCCGATCATCGCGCCGTACGTCGTGACCGCGCCGTTCGGCGGGGGCGATCGCCAGATCGGGCGGCCGGTGACTCCGTCATAGGCGACGCGCGTACCATAGGTGGACAGGCTCGCCCGGCTGGCGCGGGTCATGGTGACGCGCGCTGCGGCGTCGCCGGGTTCGGCGACCTCGATGAAGCCGATCGGGCCGCCCAGCCGGTGCTCGCCGTCGCGCACTAGCGCCGCCAGATCGACCAGCGGTGCGGGGCGGTCGGCGCGGATGACCTCTCCGGCGGTGGGAAACAGCGCGGTGAACAGCTTCGTGCTGTCGGCATAGTTGGCGACCGTCGCCCAGGGCACGAGCATCGTCGCCAGCGTGACGAGGCCGGTATAGGTGATCATCAGGTGGAACGGCAGGCCGAGCACGGCGGTGGCGTTGTGGCCGTCGAGCCACGAACGCTGGCCCTTCTCCCGGCGCAGCGTGAAGAAGTCCTTGAAAATCTTCTTGTGCGTCACGATCCCCGTCAGGATCGCGACCAGCATCATCATTGCGGCAAATCCGACCAGCCAGCGCGCCCAGAGCACCGGCATGTAGTGAAGGTCGAAATGGAAGCGGTAGAAGAAATCGCCGCCCCGCGTGTCGCGTGCGGCGGGCACGCCATCCGCGCCGATCAGCGCGAACGAGTCACGCCAACGTCGCCGCTCGCCCTTCGCATTCGGATCAGGCTGCGGCAGCCAGAAAACGGTCGTGCCCGGGCCATCGGTGCCAGCAAGAGTGATGTACCACGTCTTTGCGTCGGGCGCCGTATGCGCCAGGAACCGTTGCGCGCCGGCCAGTGCGTCGATTGGCCGGCCGACGCGCGGCGTCTCCGGCCGCATCCAGCGGTTGAGCGGCTCGCGCCAATAGGCCGCCGTCCCCGCGACGAAGATGATGAACAGCACCCAGCCAAGCAGCAACCCCGACCAGGTATGGAGCGTGGCCTGCGACTGACGGAAGCCCTTGCTCATGGACGGCCCGTCGACCAGATCGAGGCACAGACGATCGCGCCAGCGACGCTGCCCGACACGAGCAGCGTCCAGGTGGCAAGCCAGCCGCTACGCGCCGCATAGGCCCACATCGCGAACCCCGCGCACAGCGCGAACGCGAGCACCGTCGCGGTGATTGTCGCAGCCTCGTTCGACATCGGTAGCAGTCTTGCCAGAGCCATCGCCCAGAGACTGGCGACGCAATAACCGAGCGGCATGGCAGCCAGGAGACGGAGCCCGCCGTCTCCCCGCCGACGCCACCTACGCGCCGTTTCCCCTCGGCGGCCGGTGAAACTTCCAGATGGTAACATGCTCGATCAGCCTCGCTGGCCGCGTTCGTTCGCCAAGGCGACCGCTCCGATGAATAGGCCGCAGCAAATATCGCATTGAGAAGCACAAGTCCACGCTATTGCGAAACGTTATCATTGCCGATAGATGTCGTTTCATAGCGAGAGCCTGAGCGGCCCGCACCACGAATTGGGGACTCTCATGCGCCGCAAGACACCATTTCTGATCGCCTGCGCGCTCGCCTCCATGGTGTGCTCGCTCTCAGCAAAAGCGCAGACGACCGGCCATATCAGCGAGCAGGATGCCGAAGAGGCGGTGCAGGGTGATGATGGCAAGGAGATCCTCGTTCGCGGCCGATATACCGTTCCTGACCGCATCGACACGGCGACGGGGCTTGGGCTGACGGTTCGCGAGACACCGCAGTCGGTCAGCGTCGTCACGGCACAGCGCATCATCGACCAGAACCTGACCAGCGTGCGGGATGTGATCGAGAACGGCGTCGGCGTCGCAGTCAACGAGACCGACGACGTGCGCAATTCGTTCTTCGCGCGCGGCTTCGAGATCAGGAACACCCAGATCGACGGCGTGCCCACCGCCTGGGCGCTGGGCGGCGATCGCGGCGAGACGATCGCCGACGTGTCCATCTACGATCGCGTCGAGATCGTGCGCGGTGCCACCGGCCTGCTGAGCGGTGTCGGCGATCCGTCCGCCTCCATCAACCTTGTGCGCAAGCATGCCGACAAGCGTGAATGGGGCGGCTACCTCGAAGCGGCCGGTGGTAGCTGGGACACATGGCGGCTGTCGGGCGATCTTGGCGGAGCGGTCACGTCCGACGGCCGCCTGCGCGTACGCGGCGTCGGTCGGTACGAGGAGGGCAATTCATTCACCGACTTCTACAGCAACAAGAAGCTCATCCTCTACGGCGTCCTCGAGGCGGACGTCACCAACGATACGCTCCTGCGCATAGGCTTCAGCCATCAACGCAACGAACCACATGGGGCGTTCTGGGGCAGCCTGCCGACCTTCTACAGCGATGGTACCATTGCGCGCTGGGATCGATCCAAGAGCACCGCTCAACCCTGGACCACATGGACCACGGTCAACCAGAACTTCTTCGCAACGCTAAGTCACGATTTCGGCCGTGGCTGGAGCCTCACTGGAAACTACAACCGGTTCCGCAACACGCAATTCACCGAGATCCTATACCTGTACGGCAACGTCGATCGCACGACGGGTCTCGGATTGGGCAGCAACCCCTATTCCGCCAACGGCGAGAGCATCCAGAGCAGCTACGACGCGCAGCTGAAGGGCAAGCTGTCGCTGTTCGGCCGTGACCACGATCTGGTGCTTGGCTATCTCAACAGCGAATTGAACCGCACGACGGTGAGCTATGCGCCGCTGAACGAGCTGGCACCGCTCGGCAACTTCTTGTTCCCGACAGCTGGCGACTTCATCAATTGGAATGCCAACTCCTATGCATTTCCTGGCTTCTCGCAGACGGGCGTGGTCAACGAGGAGGAGCGCATCCGGCAGATCGGCTATTACGGCGCCCTGCGTCTCAACCCGACCGACTGGCTGAAGGTGATCGGCGGTGGCCGACTTGCGACCTACCGGCAGAGCGGCCGCGCCTACGGCGTGGACCGTAACTACGGGGATAAGAACGTCTTCATTCCGTATGCAGGCGTCCTTGCCGACATCACCGCAAACCATCGCCTCTACGCAAGCTACACGACCATCTTCCTGCCGCAGAACGCCCAGGACCGTAACTTCGTGCAGCTTGATCCGATCAGGGGCAAGTCATACGAGGTCGGCCTGAAGAGCGCCTTCTTCAACGAGGCCCTGCAGACGTCGGTCGCCCTGTTCCGGATCGAACAGGACAATCTGGCCCAGATAGACGGCGCGCCGATCACGCGGCCGGGTACCGGCTTGCCGTTCCAGCCGTACCGAGCGGCGGACGGGGTTGTCAGCAAGGGCTTCGAAGTCGAGACGACAGGCAGCCCGCTGCCCAACTGGAACATCAACGTCGGCTACAGCCAGTTTACCGCACGCGATGCCGCAGACGTCGATGCCAACACCGATCAGCCCCGCCGGCTTTTGAAGGCCTTCACGACCTATACCGTACCGAAGATACTGGGCGGTCTTACGTTCGGCGGAGGCGTCAACTACCGCAGCGCGGCCTATTCTATCGGTATAATACCTGGATCGACCACTCCGTTTCGCTTTGAGCAGGGTGGCTTTGCGGTGGTCAATCTCATGGCTCGTCTGGCGATCTCGGACCACCTCAATATGCAAGCCAACGTCGAGAACGTTCTCGACAAGACCTACTTCAGCCAAGTCGGATCGTTTAGTCAGTATCGCTACGGCCAGCCGCGCAACTTCACGGTCGGTGCAAGCTATCTGTTCTGATCATTGTGCGGCGCTCACGACTTACTTGCGGAGCACCGCCCCCTTCAATAACTGGTAAGGTTCGTGTCGACCCGTATACAGACATTCGCGGCTCGTTCGCTGCCCACCAAAATTGCGAGCTTGTTGATGATGACCGGGCCAACAACCTCCGACCGTAAGGCGGGTCGCCCTAACGGCTCTAAAGAGATTGGGGTAAAGTTGTAGCTCCTGACAGCCCTTAGCTCGCGCTCGAGGCTGGCAGCCCGAACGCTGATCCATGGTCAGCACTCGCGTGTATAGCTGGCAACCGACTGTCGGGGTTGCGTAAAGAGGCTGAGGCGCCGATGCTGTTACCCGGAAGGGGACCAGGTGGCCAGCGTTACGGTAGAGGATCTGGCCAAGCGCTTCGGCGCGGTCACCGCGTTGCAACCGACCAGCCTGAGCATCGAGGACGGCGAATTTGTCGTCATCGTTGGTGCGTCCGGATGCGGGAAGTCGACGCTACTGCGCCTGATCGCTGGGCTGGAGGAGCCAAGTTCGGGGCGCATCACGATCGACGGGCGCGACGTGACCCATGTGGTCCCCGCGGACCGCGGCCTCGCAATGGTTTTCCAGTCCTACGCGCTTTACCCGCATCTGACGGTCGCCGAGAACATCGCCTTTCCGCTCAAGGTCGCGAAGCGACCGCGCGCCGAGATCGCGGCGCGGGTAAACGAAGTTGCCAAAGCACTGGAGCTCACCCCCCTGCTCTCGCGCCGCCCGCGCGCCTTGTCGGGGGGGCAACGCCAGCGCGTGTCGATCGCGCGCGCGATCGTCCGACGCCCGCGCGTGCTGTTGCTCGATGAGCCGCTGTCGAACCTCGACGCCGAGCTGCGTGTGCGGATGCGGCACGAATTCGCGCGCCTGCACGCGCAATTGCAGGCGACGATGATCTACGTCACGCACGACCAGCTGGAGGCAATGACGCTCGCCAACCGGATCGTGGTGATGAACGCGGGGCGCGTCGAACAGGTGGGTCCACCGCTCGATCTCTACGATGCACCAGCCAGCCTGGCGGTGGCGCGCGCGATCGGGTCGCCGGGAATGAACCTGCTCGCCGGCCGCGTGACGGATACGGACGCGGACGGTACGACGGTACAGCTGGAAGGAGGTGCGGAGGTGCGCGCCGCGGTACGCGCGGAGCCCGGAACCTCGGTAACATTAGGAGTGCGTCCCGAGCACCTGCTGCCGCGGGACGACGGCGTGTTCGCAGGCCCGGTCGAACTGTTTGAACGGCTGGGACCGCTGTCGTTCGTCCACCTGGGTGCGCGCGGATCGAGCGGGACGGTGGTGGCGCAGCTACCCGGCGACCGACGGGTTATGCTGGGCGAGACCTTGCGGTTCGGCGCGGAGCCGACGCGCGTGCACCTGTTCGGCGACGACGGCGCGGCCCTCGCGCGGGTGGCTCAGCCCTTCACGCTGCCGCCGAGCAGACCGGTCATGTAGTAGCGCTGCAGCGCAAGGAAGATCATTAGCACGGGCAGCGTCGTCACCACGGCCGCCGCCATCATAAGCTCGCCGTCGCCCGAGTGCTCGCGTGCGATCGCAGCGACCGCGACGGGAAGCGTGTAGCGGTGCTGGTCGGTCAGGATGATCAGCGGCCATAGGAAGTCATTCCACGCGCCCAGAAACATGAAGAGCGCGAGCGTGACCGTGATCGGCGCCAGCAACGGCAGCACGATCGAGATGAAGATGCGCCCCTCGCTCGCGCCGTCCAGCCGCGCGGCGTCGAGCATCTCGTCGGGAATTCCAAGAGTCGCCTGGCGCACGAACAGAATGGCGAAGATTCCTGCCAGGCTCGGCAGGATCAGCCCAGCATAGCTGTTCACCAGCCCCACTTCCTTCATCAAGAGGAACAACGGCAGCATCGCGACCTGCCCGGGAATGACGAGGCTGGCGATCAGCAACTTTAGCACGCGCGCCCGTCCGGTGAAGTGGAGCTTCGCCAGCGCATAGCCTGCGGGAACGGTGAGCAGCAGCCCAAACAGCGTCGCGAGCGCGGCAACGGTCAGGCTGTTCCATAGCGCGGGGACGATGCGATAATCGAACCACGCGCCGTCGATCTCTCGCCGGACCAGCAACTCGTAATAATTCTCCCACGACCAGCGGCTGGGCCAAAACGGTGAAGGCGAGTGGCTCGATTCTCCGCGCGGCATGAACGACACCGTCACCATCCATGCGAGCGGCAGCAGCGTGACCAGCGTCAGTAGCGCGACCGCCGCGTTGGCGAGCACCGCGCGCAGGCGGCGACGGGTGCGACCCGCGCTCACGCGCCCTATCGCGGTCACAACCACTCGTACCGTCGCCCTACGCGGGTCTGCACCCAGGTGACACATAATGTCAGAACGCACAGAATCAGCGCGACCGCGCTTGCCTGCCCCAGGTTCCACCATTTGAAGCCTTCGTCGAACATGAAGTATAGCACTGTCACCGTGCTCTGCGCCGGCCCGCCGAGCGTCATCACGTACGGTTCGGCGAACAATTGCAGAAAACCCGACACGCTCATTACGGCGGCGAGAAGCAGCGTCGGGCCGATCGCAGGCAACGTCACGTGGCGAAAACGTTCCCAACGCGTCGCGCCGTCGAGCCGCGCCGCCTCCATCAGATCCTGCGGCACCGCCGACAAGGCGGCGGTGAGCACGATCATGTTGTAGCCGAAGATCTTCCACGTGACGAAGATCAGGATCGCGGGGATCGAGGCGTGCGGGTTGCCGAGCCAGTCGACCGCGGGCAGTCCGACGAGCTCCAACGCGCGATTAAGAAGCCCGAAGCGGGTACCGAGCACGAATCGCCAGACCACCGCGGTCGCGACGACGCTGGTGACGTAGGGCGCGAACAAGGCAACCCGCCAGATCGGCTTCCATCGTACCGTTGCGTCGTTCAGCAACAGCGCGGCGAACAGCGACGCGCCGATCGCCATCGGGACGCCTAACGCGGTGAACAGCACGGTGTTAGCGAGCGCGCGCCAGAACAGGGGCGTGGACAGCAGTCGGGCGAAATTGCCAGCGCCCACGAACGTCAGGTTGTTCCAGCTCGCCAGCGCGTAAATCGAGTAATCTGTGACGCCTAGCGCGAGTGCGAGCGCAGTGGGCAGCAGGAACACAAGCGCGACGATCGCGAGAACCGGCGCGGTGAACAACCAGGCGGTAACCGCCTGAGTATGGGCGCGTCCCACGCTCACGTCAGCTTGCCCGCCTGCACCAGCGCGCGCCGCTTGGCCAGGATCGCATCGGCGCGGGCGTCGAGCGCCACCAATGTTTCCTCCACGCTCAGCAAACCTCGGATCGCACGCTCGGCATAGAGCGCCACCTGCTCGCGGATCTGCTCCCATTCGGGGATCGACGGGCTGTCGGCCACCGCGCGCGCCTGCGCCGCGAAGGGCGCGATCACGTCAGTAGGGAACGGCATTCCCGACCACGCTGCCTCGCGCGCCGGCAAACTGCCGATCAACCCGGCGAAGCGCTGCTCGCTCGCGGGCGCGGTGCAGTGGCGCAGCAGCGCCCACGCATCACCGGGACGGCGGCTGCGTGTCGACACGCACAGGGACACGTCGCGGGTCGAGATCGCACCCGGCCCGCCGGGGCCCGCGATCCGCGCGGTCCCCCAGCGATCCTGCGGCAGCTCGGCACTGCGTCGACGCATATCGAGCAACGTCGTCGGCCCGCTGTTCCAGATCGCGAACTGTCCTTGCGCGAAGGCGGCGAACTGGTCCTGCACCTCGGTGGAGGCAACGACGGGTGCGAAGCCGTCGTCGAACAACGACACGTAATAGGCGAGTGCGAAGCGCCCCTCGGGCGTCGCGAAATTGCCGCGCGTGTCGCGTTCGCGCAGCACGCGCCCGCCGACTTGCGTGAACATCGTCAGCAGGTCGTCGGGCCAGTTGAGCAGGAACAGGAAAACGTAATCATCGGGGCGCCGCCGCTTGAGCGCCGTTGCCATCCGGCGCCACCCGTCCCAGTCGCGGGCCGGCGCATCCCAGCCCGCGGCGGCGAGCAGGTCGCGGCGGAAGAATTGCACCCTCGGCGCGACCGACCACGGCACCGCATGCGGGGTTCGCGTGTCCGGCACCGCGCCGGGAAAGACCCCGTCGAGCATCGCGCGCGACGGCAGGGGCCGGATCGCGCCGATCATCGCAAACTCGTCGACCCAGCCGTTGGGAAGCATCAGGACGTCGGGCAGCGCATCGCCCGCGAAAGCGGTGAGCAGCTTCTCGTGGCTCGCGGTCCAGGGTAGCGACTGGACGTCGACCGTCAGCCCGGTTGCGGCGGTGAACTCCGTCATCAGGAACGGTGCATAATCGCCCTGATAGCTCATCGCCCAGAACGAGAGATCGGCCGGGTGCGCAGCGCAGCCGGCGGTGGCGAGCACGGCGACCGATCCGACGACGAATCCTCGGCGCCCGATCCGCGCATCCGTCGTCATCCTCGCCACGCGGGCATAATGGCAGGGAGCGCCGGCTGGCGCCACCCTCATCGTACCGGCCATGTCGTTGCCGTTGAAGCATTTTAGCATAGGCGTCGCCGCCGCGGCATGCCATGCACTTCGCGCCAAGGCGTCGCGTACCGGGGGAAACGGCCGCGCGGCGGAGAACGAAAAAATTCCTCAGGGGGAAGCATGCCGACATCCACCACGATCCGCCGTCCGCGCCTGCTTGCGGGAGCGGCCGCGGCCGCGCTGCTGCTATCCGCCGCAGCGCACGCGCAGGACATCGCAACTGTGCCGCAGAATGCGGCGAATGCGCCCGCCGCACCGGCTGCGGCGGCGGGTGACGGCGGCGACATCGTGGTCACCGGATCGCGCATCCGCCGTCCCGATTACGAGGCGCCGAACCCAATCGTCTCGTTCGATGCCGCCAAGATCCAGCAGTCTGGGCAGACCAACGTCACCGATTTCCTGCAGCGCGTCCCCGCACTCACCAACTCGCGCGACAGCACGCGTACCGCGGGCAACGCGCAGGCCGACGGCGCCATCGGCGATGCCGGCCTCAACCTGCTCGACCTGCGCGGGCTGGGGCCGAACCGTACTCTCGTGCTGGTGAACGGCCGCCGCCACGTGTCCGGCCAGATCAACACCGCCGCGGTCGACATTAACGCGATCCCGACCGACCTGATCGAGCGCGTCGACGTGCTGACCGGTGCGGCGAGCGCGGTGTACGGCGCCGACGGCGTGTCGGGCGTGGTCAATTTCGTGCTGAAACGTGATTATGACGGCCTTGCGATGCGCGGACAGGCGGGCATCTCGGAGCAGGGCGACGCAGGCAACCGCTTCGCCTCCGCGATCGTCGGGCGCAATTTCGCCGACGGGCGCGCGAATTTGACGCTCGCGTTTGAATATTATGCGCAGGATCCGCTCGCCAACGACGACCGCGATTATCTGCGAAGCGCGAACCGCTTCAACTTCGTCACCGCGGGCGGTCGGTATGAGCAGGAACCGGTGCGCGACATCCGCTACGGCGACAGCTCGACCTTTGGCTACGTCGACATCGCCGGGGTGCGCTATCGCGGCGACGGCGCGCTCTACACGCGCGGGACGCCGATCGGGTCCAGCTACTTCACCGCCGGCGGCGACGATACGCCGGTGGCGGGCTATATCGGCGATATTCTGTCGGCGAGCGAGCGGCACGCGTTCAACCTGCTGACCCATTTCGACGCCTCAGACGCGTTCAAGCTGACGCTAGAGGGCAAGTTCGTCCAGACGACGACGCGCACGCTCGGCTCGTACAGCGGCACGTACAACTCGGGCAACTTCTACCAGCCGTTCACGCTCGACAATCCGTTCATCCCCGCGACGATCCGCAACGCAGCGATCACGGCTGGGCAAACGACGATCGATATCAACCGCAACAACTTCGACCTGCCACGCCGCGGCGAGGAGGACCGCCGCCGCACGTGGCGCGGCGTGGTGGACGCGACCGGCGCGGTGAGCGAGCATGCCAGCTACGACATTTACTACACATACGGCCGCACCGACCTGCGCGCGACCAAGCTGAACGACCGGCTAGGACAGCGGTTCGCCGACGCGCTCGACGCCGTCAGTGGCCCGAACGGTCCCCAGTGCCGCTCGGCCGCGGCGCGCAGCGCGGGCTGCCTGCCGATCAACCCGTTCGGCGCCGACACCGCCAACCCCGCGGCATTCGATTACTTCCTGTTCGATCCTGTCAGCGACGCGCGGATCGAGCAGCATGTGGTGAGCGGGTCGCTGTCCGGCGACTTCGGTCAGTTCTTCTCGCTCCCCGGCGGCGTGATCGAATTCGCGGTCGGCGGCGAATACCGCCGCGAGAGCAGCCGCTTCCGCCCGTCGCAGGCGCTGCTCGACAACATCTTCTACGAGTATGACGAATATATCATCCCGACGCCGACCAGCGGGAATTTCGACGTGTGGGAGACGTTCGGCGAGGTAAACCTGCCGCTGCTGAAGGACAGGCCGTTCGCGAACCTGCTGTCGGTCGGCGCGGCGGGACGTTATTCCAATTACTCGACGGTCGGCAGCACCAACGCGTATCAGTTTAACGCAATCTGGTCGCCAGTCGCGGACATCACCTTCCGTGGCTCCTACGGCCAGTCGGTCCGCGCACCGAACATCGGCGAACTTTTCCAGGCGGCGACCGGATCGGGCGATTTCGTCAGCGATCCGTGCTATCTGACGAACCGCGGCAACGGCACGCAATATCGCGCCGCCAACTGCCAGGCGTTGATCAGCGCCGCGGGGGGCAACGCGGCGACCTTCACTGCCGCCGCCGATCCGTTCGCCAGCATCTATCGCCCCGGCGTCCAGCGCGGCAATCCTAACCTGCGGGAGGAAACCGCGCGCACATGGACCGCCGGAGTCGTGTTCCGCCCCAGCTTCGTGCCGGGGTTGCAGATCGGGCTCGATTGGTACGACATCCGCCTGCGCAATGCGATCAGCCTGGCGAGCGCGACCGACATAGCCAATCTGTGCGTCGACCAGCCGACGATCGCCAACGTCTTCTGCGCCTCGCAGACACGGCAGCCGGGCTCCGGCTATATCAGCAGCTTCGTCGTCCAGCCGGAGAACGTCGCCGCGTTCCGTACCGCGGGCGCGGAGCTGAACGTGAGCTACGTCGTCAAGACCGCCAGCGCGGGGCGGTTCGACCTGCGGCTGGTCGGCGGCTACGTCAACCGGCTAGAGCAGATCGCGACGCCGGGCGCGGACGTGACCAACAACCTCGACCGCCCCTTTCGACCGCAGTGGAACGCGACCTTCTCGCCGACATGGTCGCTCGACGACGTCACCGTCAGCTACAATTTGCGTTGGCAGGATGCGGTACGCCGGTTCGACCGGGTTGCGACCGATGGCAATCCCGACTTCGTCGATCCGCGCTACTTCCGCTTCAAGGCGTTGTGGCAGCATGACCTCCAGGTGCAGCTGCGCACGCGTGACAACTTCGCGTTCTACGTCGGCGTCAACAACCTGACCAACCAGCTCCCCGACATCGGGTTCGAGACCAACGTGCCGATCTCGCCGATCGGACGCTTCTTCTACGCCGGCGCAAAGGTGGATCTAGGGCGGCGGTAAGCGGGCAAGCGGCGGCGAAGCGAGGAGCCACTGTCCTTGCCTCGGCGCGGCTTTCCCGTAATATGATATGGTGCACAACATCGCCGACCTGTTCGCAGTGGCTCAGCCGCTGCCCGCCTACGACGTCGTCATTCCCTGCCACGATCGCGCGCACGTCGTTGCCGACGCCGTGGAGAGCGTGCTGGAGCAGGATCACGCACCCGCGCGCGTAATCGTGGTGGACGATGGCTCGCGCGACGCGAGCGCGGCGGTGATCCGCTCGCTGGAAGTGCGTCACGGCCAGCGCATGATCGCGGCGACGCTGCCGCGCAACGGCGGCGCCTCCCACGCGCGCAACGTCGGTGCGGCGCTGGCCATGTCGCCGTGGATCGCGTTCCTCGACAGCGACGACGTTTGGCTGCCGGGTGCAGCCCGCGCTTTGCTGCAGGCGACCGAGAATAGCGACATCGTGTGCGGACACTTCCGCCGTGTAGAAGGCGACGCGCCACCCGGTGAGCCCGAGTGCGGCTGGTGGGGCGACGCGATCCGCGGCGCGCTCATCCACGGTGGAGTGATCGGGCCGTCGTGGTCGATCGTGCGCCGCGCCACCGTTTTCGCGGTTGGCGGCTTCGACCCGAGCTTTCACAATTGTAATGACTGGGATTTCTACACCCGTGCCGCAGCGGCAGGCGCTCGGTTTCGCCGCATCGAGGACGCGGTGGCTCTCTATCGCACCGTCGCCGGCTCGCGTTTGGTGAATGGTAGAGAAGTTGGCGCCGAAAACGCTCGGCGCGTGCTGTCGCACCCCTACCTGAACGAACAGCTGATCACGGCAAGCGCCTTCGAATAGCGGACAGACCGCAATTCACCATCAGCGGGCTTTCACCCCCTGCCCTGCCGCCTGAACGAACGTCCGGTTTGTCACGATGGACGCCCGAAAGCGGACGGGCCGCAATCCACCAGCTTCTCCTTAACGGATGGCAAATAGCGGGCTCATATCGTCATGCACGCGGGTACAGGCCGTGTGTACAAACCGATGGGCAAGCGACCCACGAGAACCGCAGAAATACGTGCTTTCCTGCTGGATCAACGCCTCCCGTAGGGGTCACCAGCCGGTCGCTGGAATGGCGCAAATGCGCGATTCGGGATGGGTTGGACAAACGGTAGGCAAGGCGGTTAGGCAAAGTCGTGACCCGCGCTCGTCCGAAAATTGGCTGACGAACTTGTCGATCGCTGCTTGGGCACGCTATGCCTGGGCTGCATCCGCCGCGTAAGTTACAACTTCCGCGTGCCCTTTCCAGCCACCCACCGCCTTCATCGCTACTGCGTAGCTTCGATCGCGACCATGTGCCGGGCAATGGCTTTTCGCAGGCCATACGCCGTGCATTGCGGTAAGACTGCCTCGTCGCACCACTAGCGCATATTGTTGCCCTGCCCGGCCACGGTGAACGGCTGCCCGTAATCGTTGACCAGATAGCTCGTCAGGCCGATGTTCGGTGTCGCGGCGATGGCAGCGAGCAAATCCGGCACCATCGGCAACCACAGGTCCGCCGCGGTTTTGCTGGCCCGATAGTCAATCTTGGCCCGTGTCCACTTGGGACGTCAACGCCGCGATCTATGATGCCTGCGGCCCGCTGCGGCCGTCGCGGAAGAGCTCGCTGGCGAGCGGGTAAAGGACGAGCCTGAACAGCGTCCGAATGCGAGAGCGTGGCTGATCGCTCGAGCACAACAACCCGACGACGGACGAAAGCTACACACGCACCGTCTAAGCCGCGTTATCGAGACGACGTCCCCGGCCGGGTACAAATGTAAACGGCGCAGCCCGACATGATGAGCGCTACGACGGACAGCACGCTGACGGTTGGATGCGCGACCGCGACGAAGATCGCATAGCCCGACGCCATGCCGCCACAGGCCAGCCCCTTGGCCCGGCGGCTCATGGCGCCGTCACGCCGCCACGCGCGCAAGGTCGGGCCGAAGCGCGGATGATTGAGCAGCCACGCCTTCAGCCGGGGCGAGGAACGGGCAAAGCATGCCGCCGCCAGGATCAGGAAGATCGTGGTCGGCATCAGCGGCAGCAACGCGCCGACGATCCCCAACCCGACGCAGAATACCCCCAGCGCCAGCCAGCCGAACCGGATCGCCCGCCTCACTCGGCCCCCATCACGCAAAGCTGGCATCCGCCAGTCTCCGCGCATAGAGGAAGGCGTCGCGCGCGCCGCCCAGCATCAGCGCGTCATCGACCTGATCCAGGTCCAGCGCATCGACCGCCGCCGTGAAGTGCTTCCAGGCCTTTGCGCGCCCGTCCGGGTGCCCGGCCAGGTGACGCGCGCCGAACGTCTCGTCGAGCCCCAGGGCCGCCGCGCGCTTCAACAGCGATGCCGCACCGAGCGTCGATCCCTCGGCGACCCACAGCCAGCCGATCGCCGTGGCGGCGTCGACCCGGGCGGTGTGGAACGGCCGAGCCCCTTCATTCTCCGGCGGCGACCGACCCAGATCCTCCAGATCCTGTCGCACGCGGTCCAGCCGCCGCCGGGCGGGCAGGTCCAGCGTCGCCGGGAGCGGCAGTGACCGCGAGTAGAGCCCCTCGATGGCGCGATGAAAGCGATACTGCATCTCCAAAAGCCGGACATAATGATCGCGGTCCTGAAAGGGCTCGGCCGATATGATCCGGTTGTCCAGCCCGTCATGCGCACTCCGCGTGGCCTGCATCAACCGCTGCGAACGGGATATCGGCCGGGCGGGCGCGGCCATCGGGGCGCTCGGCTGGGATGGGGACGCGATCGGGGTCATGGCGATACTCCTGGAAGAACGGGAAAGGGTCAGCGGTGCAGGGCGAATTCGATCGGCACCTCGACGGTGACCGGATCGCCGGGAACGGCGTCGTCGACCGCGGGCAAGGGCGCGGCACGGCGCACCGTGGTCCGCGCCTCCATGTCGAGCAGCGGGTAGCCGCTGCCATGGACGAGTTCGACGGCGATCACCTCGCCCGAACGGTGCAGGGTGATGGCGATGCGGGCGACGCCCTGTTGCCGCGCGGCCTCCGCCTGGCGCGGATAGCGACGATAATGTTTGAGATGGCCGAGGAGCCGTGCCCGCCAGTCCGCTGCTGCTGCTGCTGCCGAAGCGGCCGGGGCGGTCGTCGCAGGGCTTTCGACCGGCTTCGTCCCGGATGAGGGCGAGGAAGGCAGCGCAACCGCATCCGCCGGCTGAGCCAGCGGCGCGGCGGAGGGCGGTCCGACCGATGACGGGGCGGCGATCACGGATACCGCCGGATCCATGGTGGACGGGAGTGCCGCCGTCGGACGGGGTGGCGTGGCATCGGGCGGCGGCGGCGCAGGCGGCGGCTCTGATGGATCGAGCACCGGCCGATCGAGCGGGATCGCCTCCGCGACGAACACCGCCATCGACCCGGCGTCGGCTACCGGGGTCGGCGGCGCGGTTACCCGGATGCTGAGCAACACGATCCCCAGCAGCCCGGTGGCCACCATCGCCCCGGTTCCGAACGCCCGCGCCTGCACTGGCTGGCGATAGCCGCTGGGCCCGGCCTCAGAAGGCATGTTCCAACCTGATGCTCGCGGCGGTGCGATGAAAGGAATAGAGCCAGTCGACATTGCTCTTCACCCGATTGTGCTGGAGAAGGATGTTGGGCGTCAGCCCGGCGAGACGCAGCTTGGGTAGGCGGAGGACGGCGGTCAGGTTCGCCTCTCGGTCGTGGCGGACGGCCTCCAGCAATTCGCTATAGGCCCCGTAATCGCGCTGCCGCACCGACCCGATCAGCGTCAGTTCGGCCCAGTCGGCAAAGCCGTGCATCACCCCCAGTCGCGCCCCGACATGGCGATAGGCATTGGCGCGCTCCCCCGCCTGCTTGTCGCCCGCCTCGATACCGGCGAACAGCGTCCAGCCGCGCGGGCGCGACCACCAGCCGGTCAGGGACGCCTCGGTCAATGCTCCGTCGAGATCGTCGAAGCTCCGCCGATAATCGAAGACTCGGCGCGCGACCTCCAGCCGCAGGGCGGTGTCGGGCGACGGGGTGACCATCGCCTCGGCGCGAAGGCCGGGCGCGGCATAGAGCAGCCGACCACCCAGGCTCGTCAGGTCGATGGTCGGCGACAGGGTCAGGCTCCGCCGGGCGGTCTGATGATCAAAGCCGATCTGCGCGGTCAACGTCGCTTGATCGAATGCCCCATGCCCAGGCCAGAGATCGCCATAGACGAAGGCCCTGGCCAACAGCCCGCCCTGCCCCTTCAGCGCGAACCGGCGACTGATGCTCCCCTCGACATTGAGGCCGACGGAGGCGATCGCCGGTGGCAGCGTGCGGTCGATCAGGCAGGTGCCGTCCACCCCGACCAGCAGGCAGGTCTGGCTGGCGGACGTCTGGTTGAGATTGCTGCTATAGCCCGGCCCCGCCGCGATCATGCCCTGCCAGCCACCCCGCCGGTCGAGCGCGGCTAGGAAGGTGTCGACCGTCCGGCGAACCCCGGCGGCCTGCTCGCCCTGCCCCGCCAGTTCGTCGCGGATCGCGCGGAACAGGCGGCGGGCCTCCCGGTCCTTGCGGTTCTCGAACAGTACGCGGCCAAGCTCCAGCCGCCCCGGCAGGAAGTCGGGCTGGATCGCCAGCAGGGCGCGGTACTGGCGCTCGGCCTCGCCCAGCCGCCCGTCGCTGCGCGCGAGGCCACCGCGCGCCCAGGCGACCAGCATCGGGTCATGGCGGGCCAGCGCCAGATACGGTGGCAGGAAACGGCGGACATCCGCCCAATTCTTGCGCGCTACCGACAGGTACAGCGCCCGGCCCAGATCGTCCGGGTTATGGCCGACCGAATAGACTTGGCCATCTATGGTGATGCGATCCGGCGAACTGCCCCCCTCGATCGCCTCGCGGTCCTGGGGCGTGGTCCGGCGATCGATGCCGGGATCGAGACGCAGGCGGTTATCCTCGCTCCGGGCACTCTGGCCGGAAGCGGGCGCGGCCAGCCACAGCGTGGCGAGCGTCAGGAGATAGGGGAAGACGGCGTGGCGCATCGGATCGGCACGAAGCCGGGGCTCCCGCAAGGGAGAGACGGGAGCCCCAGCCCTTCGCGTCAGTTCTTCGTGCCGCCGAAGGCGGTATCGTGCTGACGCGCACCGTCGAACTTGACGGTACCGGCCAGCGCCGCGGCACTGGCGCCGAAGAAGCGACCGCTCACCGCGCCGCTCGACGCGACGGTGGCACCCGACTCGGTGGCAACGGCATTATCGCCCGCGAACTTGGCCCCGTAGATCCACGCCGTACCGATATTGACGCCCGCCCCGGTCGAGGCGTTGGACAGGCTACCGCGCAGCGTGCCCGACGAACCCGACGCGAAATTGGCGGTCAGTGTGCCGGTCAGCACGCCCTTGTTGGCATAGTCGCTGATGCCCTTGACCGAATAGGTCGCGGTGCCGCTGGTCGGAACCGTCGTGCCACTGGTGTCTCCGACATAATAGACGGTGTGATCGCCAGCCGAGGCATTGCCGGTCTGAGACCATTCGCCGAACCACAGATCGGCAGAGCCGACGCGGGCAAAGCGGAAGTCACCATAGCTGCTGTGATCGGCAGTATCGCTGGTCGCCATGTTCAGGTGGCGCACGCCGTTTAAGTCGGGCGCGGCATAGAGGCTGAGACCTTGGAAATCGACGCGGCGTCCGTCGGTTCCCGGTACGGCGATACCGGCACGCCCCGCCTCATGGGGGCCGCCCTGCACGTCGCTTTCGCCCACGGTCACCTTGTCAGTGTCGCTGGAACCACCCGCGAATTGGGCCTGCGCCGAACCAGCGGCCAAGACCGTGGCGAGCCCAGCAAGAACGATGGTCTTCATTGTGATGGAGGTCATGCTATTACTCCTGCGGTTGTGTGCGCCCGATCGCTTCGGGCGCATCGATCCGGCCCCGCCGTGACTGTCCGGCTTTCAGGAAGGACATGGACGGCGGGGTCGAATGGCGGGATCGTCAGAAGCGGCCCGTCAGGCTCAGCCGGACGGTGCGCCCAGGGGCGGGCATCATCGAACGGGTCAGCGGGTCCGCATAATAACGATCGTTGAGGTTGGTCCCGACCAGCTCGGCCGAGAAACGGTCGTTCAGCCGGTATCGGACATAGGCGTCGGCGGTGACGATCTCGCCCCAGCTGAACGGCACGTTGAGCGAATAGACGTCGAGCTGCTGCTCGCGCGGAAGGTCGGCGATCCTCTGGAACAGCGGATTGTCGTAGCGGCTGTAATAGGTCAGCCGTCCGCCGATCTCGAGCCGCTTCTCGAAGAAGCGCCCGCCGATCGTCCAGTTGACCGTCTCTTCGGGCGTCGCCTGCGTCAGCAGGAAGCCATCCGGGAAGCCATATTTTACGCAATCGGGAATGCTGCCGTTCTTTCGGTCGGCGATAGCAGCGACGCTTGCGTCACAGACCCGATTTGTCGTCATGAAGGCCGCGCCAAACTGCGTGTAGAATCCGCCGGTGTCGATCCGCGCCTCCGCCTCGATTCCGGCGATCGTCTGTTCCTGGATATTGCTGAACTGAAGATTGGTCGATCGCTCGACCACATCGGTGATGTGGTTACGATAGAAGGTCAGCTTGACGTCGGCGCGCTGATCCTCCCGGTTCAGCCGCAACAGACTGCGCAGATCGCGGACCAGACCGACCTCGTAAAGCTTGGCGTGTTCAGGCCGCAGTGGTGATGCTGGGTTGAACGACGCCGAAAAGCCCAGCGTGCTTTCGAACATGCTTGGGAAGCGCCACGTCTCGATATAGCGGGCATAGGCGCGGGTATGATCGTCGGCATAGACGGTGGCCGAAAGGCTCGGCGCCCAGTTGTGGGCCGAACGACGCGGCGCCGCGATCGGAACGGACGTTGTAATACCAATGAGATTGCAGGTCGTAGCGCCCGGTATGCTGTTCATTGTCCCGTTCAGGCAGGGATTGTCTGCCCGATTGTAACGCCCCTGCGCGTCGGGTGCCCAGACCGGGCCAGCTTGATTGAACGTGATCGAATAAGGGTTTGCCAGATATTTCGGCAGAGCCCTCGCGATAAATTCTTCAACCTCCGCAGCAGCGAAGCCTGCAAACAAGCTCTGCGTGTAGTATCGCCGGAAGAACGCCTCCCCAATGCCCCGGACTTTGAACGACGACTCGTAGCCTTTGTAGAGGACAGATTTCAGGTTCGGATTCCCCTTGGCGATCTGGTCGCGCGCGAAATCGTCCACCGCCCAATATCCGGCATAGCTCAGCCCGGCGTTCAGCTTTAGGAAACTCGCGGGCCGCCACTCCCCGTCCAGCCGGACCAGGAACTCCTCACGCCGCCCGGCGCGCGGGAATTGCCGCCAGCCCTGGAAGTTCGCCGCATTGTAGATGTCACGCGACGCCAATTTCTCATGCTGCCAGTTGCCGCTGAGCGTCAGATCGAGCTTCGTGCCGAGGCGCAGGGTGTTGCTGGCGTTGAAACCGTAGCGATCGTTCATCGCATTGGCGCGGGCATTGTCGATGATGATCGGATCGTCAAAGGTCGCGAAATTGGGCATCCCGCCGGAATTATAGGTGTCGCTCCTTGTGTCGGTGGCCCAGAGATTGGCCTTCAGGTCGATCCAGCGACTGTCCGGCTGCCACTTATATTCCGCATTATAGGCGCGGGCATGGACCTTGCTGAGCGGCCATTGGACATTGCCCGTGTCGATCGGGATGCGCGACGGCATGATCTCGCCATAGCGGGTGACGCTGTCGCGCAGGCTGACCAGTAGATACTGGTCGTCGGCGATGTGCCAGGTGGCCTTCAGCAGCACCGACTCCAGATCGCTGGAGGTGTTGGGCACTTCGTTGCCGGGCGCGAAACCTAGCGCCATCCGGCGGATACGGTTCAGGTTCCGGGACGGCAGGCTCGACTGCTCGTAATAATCCGCCCCGGTCGTGCCGGAGAAGTAATTGCCCCGCTCGCGAAAGGCATAGGCCGCAAAGAGGTCCAGCCCCTCGATCCGCACCGCGCCGGCGACACGCACGGCACGGTCACCGAACGACAGGAAATGGTTATCCGATCCGGTCCGCGGCACGATCCGCAGATAGGGATCTTTGATCGCGAAGCTGGGCGACGTCTGAGGAAAGCCGGGCACGGTGCGATAGTCGCGCCCCGTCAGCAGCGTCGGCAGGCGCGGATCGGTCGAGTTATCGCCCCCCTCCAACCGCAGGTCGAGGCCGAAGGTGCGCCCGGGCCGCAGCACGTCGTCGGCGTCCAGCGTGTTGATGACGACCGCACCGCCGGTCGAACTACGGATATTGCCCTTGTCGGTCGGCCCGCGCAGCACCTGGAGGCCCGAAATCAGGTTGGGGTCGACATAGGCCCGGTTGCTCGCGCCATTATAGCCGCGCCAGACGGTCAGCGCCTGTTCGGTCCCGTCGATCACCACGGGCACGCGCCCCGGCCCCTGAATGCCGCGAATGCTGGGATCGAGCGCGCCGCTGTTGCGCGCATCGCCGCT
The DNA here is from genome assembly GCF_049897245.1 of Sphingomonas sp. DC5200-1. Classification (NCBI taxonomy): domain Bacteria; kingdom Pseudomonadati; phylum Pseudomonadota; class Alphaproteobacteria; order Sphingomonadales; family Sphingomonadaceae; genus Sphingomonas; species Sphingomonas sp. DC5200-1. Next base: position 488,948 of record NZ_JAFCVW010000005.1, on the reverse strand, counting down.
CAGGACGTTGACCATGCCGGTCAGCAGGTCCGACGTCGTGACGCCCTTGTAGCGCTCGATCTCGGCACGGTCCTTGTACCCGCTGGAATAATCGGCGTCGAATACCGTGTCATGGCCGCGCTGGGCGCGTGCCTCCGCGACATCGCGTGGGGTTTCGTTACCGTCCACCTGCAAGGCGTCGGTAACAAGCGGCGCTGCCTGCACCTCGGCCGCAGCGCGCGCGGATGCCTGCCGTACCGTCAGCACCCCGTCGACGAGACGCCAGTCGAGGCCGCTGCCCGCCAGCAACCGGTCGAGCGCCCGCGCCCGGTCCATCCGCCCCGACACCCCCGGCGAGCGCTTGCCCGCCACCAGCGTCGCGTCGAGGCTGAGCTGTATCTTGGCCTGTTGCGCAAACTGCGCCAGCGCATCGCCCAGCGGCTGGGCCGGAATGCTGACGCTGACATCGGCCTGCTGGGCGTATGCGCTCGTCGGCGCCATGAGGCCCGCCAGAGACGAGGCCGTCAGCAGCATCGCCAGACCCATGTTCTTGTACCGCGGCATACCGCCCCGGAACCCCGAATATCCGTTCTTCACGTCGTCCCCCCATGTCAAGAAGAGAAAGAATGCTATTGCGCATCATTCTCATTCACTGGGTAGACGAACGTCGCCGGGGGATTTTCGGCATTTTCTATCCGATGGTGGAAAACGGTCGCTCAGCTGGCGGTGACGATGGTGACCCAGGGCGTGACCTGCCGCACCGTCGCGCCATGCACCTGGCGGATGGCCGCCAGAGCTCGATCGGGATGACGCAGGTCGTAAACGCCCGTGACGTGGCGCGCCATACCGCTCCCCCGCGCCAGGAGCAGCCCATGATGCCACGAACGCAGCGCGGCCACCACCTCACCCAAAGGACGATCAACGATAACGAGTTGGCCGTGCGTCCACGTCGCTATCGCCGATAGCGGGACGGACGGTGTCACGACACGGCCGGTCGTGCAGTCCAAGGCCATGACGTCGCCTGGTCGCATGTCGCTCGGGTCGAGCGAACGATGCTCGCACGACGCCTGCACGCGTCCCTCCCATACCGCGATGCGCGCGCCATCGTGATCGCGTCGAACCTCGAACGCGGTGCCCAGGTCGGTCACCACCGCCTCGCCCACCTGGACGCGGAACGGATGGGCGACGTCGTGGCGGACCTCGAAAAAGCCGGTGCCGCGCAGCAGCCTAACCTGCCGTGCGCCGTCGAGCGCGATGGCGCTGTCGGGCGCCAGCGTCACGCGACTGCCATCGGCCAGACGGACGCGCCGCACATCGCCGGTCCCGGTCGCGAGATCGGCACGGGCGGTCGGCAGCACGACTTGCCCGGCGAAGATCGCCGCAAGACAGGCCGCCATCGCAACCGGCAGCGTCCTCTTCCACCGGTGTGGCGCATCGGAGAACGAGGCGGGGCGATCGTCCCATGCCTGACGGACCACATCGCCGACATGATCCAAATCCCGCCACGCCGCGTCACACGCTGGCGCCTGCCGCCACTGCCAAAAACGCGCCCGCACCTCGCCATCGTCGGGACGCTCCTGCAACAGGATCATCCAGTCGAGCGCCTCGCGCCGACACTCCGCGTCTGCGATCACCCTGTCCCCATCTCGGCGCTCAGGATGATAGGACGAGCGGCGCGCTCCCTGTTTCGGTTCGTCGGTCAACGCCGCGTCCGCTCCAGGCATTTGCGGCACCGCTCGACACCTTGCGTCACCAGCCCATGGGCGGTGGTGACCGACACGCCCAGCTCGGTGGCGATCTCGCGCAGCGGGGCGCCGGATACCCGATGAAGCTCTACCGCGCGACGCATCCGCGCCGGCATGCGCGCCAATTCGGCCGTCACCAGCGCCAGTTCCTCCCGCGCCATCAGCGCCCGCTCGACACTCACCGCCTCGCCGTCCGGCATATCGGGGTCGCCTTCGGGAGCCGGAAGTGTCACCTGCTCGCGCCGCCGCCGTTGGCGATATTCGTCCAATGCCAGGTTACGCACGACCCGGCTGACATAGCCGACCGGGGCGTCGATGCGCGTTCCTGCGGCTCCCTTCGACAGGCGAATCCAGGCCTCCTGAACGATATCCTCCGCCGATGCCGTATCGCCGGTCAGCCGCACCGCCTCAGCGATCAGTCGACGGCGCTGACCGGCGAACAGCGCCAGAATGCGCCCGGGTCGGTCGGTCATCGGCGCCGCATGGGGATCATCGATGCGGACGAACCGCGCCGCTGTCGCGATCTGCCGCCTCAACCGTCAAGGCCGAAAATCCATCGACCTCAGCGCATAGCGATGCGCGCCTCCGGAGGGCGGGCCGAGTCCGGGATGAGACGACCCGATCGTGCTTCATCGTGCGCTCGACCATAATCGCCGCAGCCTGATCGATCCCCTGCCCCGTCATAGCACCGCCCATAAGCGCAATGCTATTGCGAGTCGACAGCATCTTACGCGGCCGTGTTTAGTACGTTGTCAGCCCAGACAATTCCGCAAAGCCACGGGCCGCGAAGCGATCGGGTGACATATTGGCGTTTGGCCTGCGCGTCTCGATCGATGGAGCCGCATTGTTGGAAATACCCGCGCAGCGATGACGGCGAACAGACGCCGTGACACACTCGAGACAATCAATCCGAAGAGAACGGGAGGAAGACATCGCATCGGCTGCAACGCGTCGAGCAGGCCACCGGAAAAAACCATGTTGGACAGCCGCTACTCTTGCCTTCAATTTTGACGAAACCTCGATGCATATTTCCTTTCACCTACAAGCTGTCTTGAAGTAGGAGAACGCAATAGTGTCGACGATCACGATCCGCGAAGCGGATTTTGCTAGGGTCAGGACCCGCCGACCGGATGTCGCTCTTCGTCTCGGGCGCGACGAACCACTGCTGCGCGCCGCTCTGTTTCCCATCATCGGATCGCATTAGACAGACCTATATGGGTCCCGCAGGGTAGCGGGCGCCTGCGTTTGTATGCTCGGACCTGCGATGGCTCGCGACAAAACGCGATCGCCGAAGAGTCGATCAATCAAACGGCTATTGACGATATGATGCGATTTGGCTGGAAATAAAGATACGTTGTATCAAACTCTTAATCAGCGGGTCCTTGGTTCGAACCCAAGTGCGTCCACCACCTTCCGCGGGTTCCTATCTGCCGAAAACTCACAGGAGTTAGGTGTCCGGAGGATATACTCGGCACTGCCGGCCCTAGCAGCGCGCGTCCATTAGATGATCTGCGCCATTGTCGTGCCGTCATGCCACCGTTTCCAATGCACATCACCGACGCCGCCTTCGCCCGGTCCCGATCTCGCCGCGACAGCCCCACCCACGCCCCCACCGCACGCCACCAGCCCGAAATCGCTGGCAGGCGCGATGGCCTCGTGGCACATGAACGAACCGTCACATAAGAGGTTACGAATGCGCGCTGGTGCCTGCCTGATCGCTCTGCTGCTCGCCACCACGGTCCATGCCCAGCCGGCCGGCACCACCTATCACCGCGCACCGGATGCGATCGCCAAGGCGCTGGAGGCGTCCCCCACCCCCGCGGTGGCCGTCAGCCCCGACCATAATACGCTCGCCATCTTCGGGCGCGAGAACCTGCCGTCAATCGCCAATCTCTCCAAGCCGATCCTGCGGCTGGGCGGCTATCGGATCGACCCGGCGACCAACGGGCAGGCCGAGGTTCGCGTGCAGTGGCTGAATGCGCTGAGCTTCAAGGATATCGCGAGCGGCCGAACGGTGGCCGCACGCCTGCCGGCAGGGCTGCGGTTCGCCGCGCCGGACTGGTCGCCCGATGGCCGCCACGTCGCCTTTTACGCGCAGGAGCCCGATGGCCTGTCGCTCTGGATCGCGGAGCGCGACGGTAGCGCACGCGTCGTCGCCAAGGGTTTGAACGGCAGCTTCGGCACGCCGTTCGTCTGGACGCCCGACAGCAAAGCCCTCATCGCCTATACCGTCCCCGCTGGGCGCGGGCCCGCCCCAGTCGCGACGACCACGCCGACCGGCCCGGTGGTGCAGGAAAGCAACGGCCGCACCTCGGCCGCGCGCACCTATGAAGATCTGCTCGGCGACGCGCATGACGAGGCGCTGTTCGACCATTATTTCACCGGCCAGTTGACCCGCGTCGCGCTCGACGGAACCGCACAGCCGATCGGATCCCCGGGGCTGATCACCGACTTCAGCGTGTCGCCCGACGGCCGCTATCTGCTGACCGAGCGGCTGAAGCGGCCCTATTCCTATCTGCTGCCCGCGCGCTTCTTCCCCACCGAGATTGCGGTGTCGACGATCGACGGCAAGCCGGTGAAGACGCTCGTCGACCGCCCGCTCGCCGACGATTTGCCCGTCGACTTCGACGCGACCGTCAAAGGGCCGCGCGACGCGGAATGGCGCGCCGATGCGCCCGCGACGCTGGTCTGGGCCGAGGCGCTCGACGGCGGCAATCCGCGCGTGAAGATCGCCTTCCACGACAAGGTGATGATGCAGGCCGCGCCCTTCGACGCCGCGCCGGTCGAATTGGCCAAGACGCCCGCGCGCTACGCGACCACGTTATGGGGCGACGACGGCTTTGCGATGGTGATCGACCGCGAATGGCGATCGCGCACCGAACATCGTCAGGCCGTCGCTCCATCGCGTCCGGGAGAGAGCCGGATGCTGCTCACCCGCAATTATCAGGATCAATATGGCGACCCCGGCGATCCGATCCTGGAGGACAATGCCGCGGGCAAGCGGGTGATGCGCTTCACCCCCCGCCATGACGCCGTCTATGTGCGCGGCGACGGCGCGACCAAGGCGGGCGCCTTCCCCTTCCTCGCGACAATGCCCCTCGCCGGCGGCGCACAGACGCGGCTGTGGACGGCCAAGGCGCCCTATTACGAAAGCGTCGTGGCGCTGCTCGACGACAGCGGGCAGCGGATCCTGACCCGACGGGAAAGCGCCAAGCTCGCGCCCAATTACGTCATCCGCAGCGTCAAGGGCGGTCAGGCGAAGGCCGTCACCGCCTTCGCCGATCCCGCACCGGTGTTCGCGGGCGTCACCCAGAAGACGATCACCTATGCCCGCGCCGACGGCGTGCCGCTGTCGGGGACGCTGTATCTGCCCGCCGGCTATGACGCCAAGCGCGACGGGCCTTTGCCGACGTTGCTCTGGGCCTATCCGGCCGAATATACCGACGCCAAGGTCGCCGGCCAGACGGTAGACCAGGGCAATCGCTTCGTGCGCCCGCGCGGCATCAGTCATCTGTTCCTGCTGACGGAAGGCTATGCGATCCTCGACAATCCCGCGATGCCGATCATCGGCGAAGGCGGCGCGGAGGCGAACGACACCTATGTCAAACAGCTGCGCGAGGATGCCGAGGCCGCCGTCGATGCAGTGGTGAAGCTTGGCGTTAGCGACCGTAACCGCATGGCGGTGGGCGGCCACAGCTATGGCGCGTTCATGACCGCCAACCTGCTCGCGCACACTGATCTGTTCCGCGCCGGCATCGCCCGGTCAGGTGCGTACAACCGCACGCTGACCCCGTTCGGCTTCCAGGCGGAACAGCGCACCTATTGGCAGGCGACGCCCACCTATACCGAGATGAGCCCGTTCACCTATGCGAACCGCATCAAGGCGCCGATCCTGCTGATCCACGGCGGTGCCGACGACAATAGCGGCACCTTCCCGATCCAGTCGGAGCGGATGTATGCCGCGCTGAAGGGCAATGGCGCGACCGTCCGCTATGTAGTCCTGCCGAACGAGCCGCACGGCTATCGCGCGCTGGAATCGACCGAAGAGACGCTGTGGCAGATGACCGACTGGCTCGATCGTTACGTCAAGCCGAAGCAGGCCACCCGCTCCGCCCCGGCAGGAACGGCCGCGGACTGAGCGGACCAGGATTGCGGCCGTCGGCGCTCCGGCGACGGTCGCAGATCGCCCGTCAGGGCGCGACCGCGCGGCCGATCCGATACGGGCCGCTGCGTTTGGCGAGCGTCTCACCCTTCCAGCTGAGCTGAACGCGGCCCTCTTCGACCAGCGTATCGACGGCGGCATGGACCGACGGCATCGCCGCGCGCCAGCCCTCCGGTGCGATCGCGCGCGCCACCTCGCTCGGGCACACGGTCGCGTCTGCCGCCCGGGATGCGAGCAGCATGAGCGCCGTTTCACGCGGGCTTGCGGTCACCTTGCCTCTCCAATCCACGTGCTATGGCGGCGATGCCACGTCACGGGAATAACGTCTCGGCCGCGGATCGGCCCCAGAGGCTGAACCTTCCGCACACGCAGGCGACAGCGTATCAATCGCGGAGTATCCCCGACAATTCCTTGATCGCGGACCAATGGCGCAAGCGATAGCAAGCATCAGTCCTCAAAATACCAATTGTGAGCGACGTTATACCATCGCATACATTGTGTCAGATATGGGACGAAGAACGAATGCCCCCTCTCCTGCACCTGCCGCCGGTTGCACGGCCGACGGACACGCGCGATCGACAATGGCTCGATGGCAACGGTCTGCGGCGCATGCCCATGCCCAGCGACCGCCGGTGACGTCGCGCCATGACAGGCAAGGCTCCCTACCCCGCCTCAGGGGTCACGCACCCCCGCCGAACCTCATCATCGTAGCGGACCAACTCACAGCGTTGTGACGGACCGCATGCGGCCGCGTCCTGCGCACAATCGAAAACATAGCCTCACTGCGCTGAAGCGCAGCAGGACGGGCGACCCACGATCACCCCGCTGATAGGATCGAACGGGAGCAGCAGCATCATGCACCGGGACCTTCTTCTTGGTCTTCTCACCGCAATATTGGTCGTCGTCGCGATGGCCGCAGCCGCACCGGTTTTTCGCACGACCCCGTCGTCGCGCCGGTCCGCCGTCGCCGCCACCGCTGATGCGCTGGCCGCCGGCATCTTCCTGGGTGCGGGCCTGATCCACATGCTGCCCGATTCCGCGCAGGGCTATTGGACCTATGGCGCCAGCTATCCTTGGCCGTTCGTCATTTGCGGCGCGACGATCATGGGCCTCGCCCTGCTCGAACGTCTGGCGTGGGGGAGCGGCCGGTCCGCTGCCCCCGCACTCGCCGCGGCCATCGCCCTCGCCGCCCACAGTTTCCTGGCAGGCGCGGCGCTGGGTGCCACCTCGCGTCAGGCCGCCATTCTCGTGCTGTTTCTCGCGCTCATTGCGCACAAGGGCGCGGCGTCCTTCTCCTTGGCGCAGATCCTGACCGACAGCTCGCTGTCCCGCCGCAGGGCGATGATCGTGCAGAGCGCGTTCGTCGTCGCCCTGCCGCTCGGCGTCGTGCTGGGCGCGGTGGCGACGCGGCAGGAGCAGGCTTGGCCGCTCGTCAAACCCACGATCCTCGCGCTGGGTGCCGGCACGTTCCTGCACTTCGGCATGCAGCGCCATCGCACGACGGCACAGGCGCTCGGTATCGCGCGACAGCTGGCGCCCTGGTGCGGCTTTGCCCTGATGGCGCTGATCGCGATCGTGGATTGAACGCGCCCGCGCCGCTCTGGCGTCAGCCCTCATCGCCATCAGCCGAACGATAGGGTCATGCGGGGCGCGACGCCCCCACTCAGGCGTCGACGTGCAGATCGTGATGCGGGCGGGAGCAGCAGGCTAGGATATATCCTTCCTCGATCTCTTCATCCAGAATGCCGCCATTGTGCGCGATTTCGACGCTGCCGTTCTGCTTGAGGATCTTGCACGTCCCGCACAGACCGGATTCGCACGCCGCGGGAATACGGACGCCGGCCTGGCGCGCGACTTCGAGCACCGTCTGCCCCGGCTGGCACGGCGCGGTGACGCCCGATGCGGTGAAGGTAATCGACACTGCCTCGCCCGATGCGCGCGGCACGGGCACCACCTGCTCGCTCGGCGCATGTGCCGACGCTTCGCCGAAACTCTCCTGGTGATACCGGGCCATGTCGAGCCCGGCGTTGCGCACGATGTCACCGGCGAGCGCCATGAACGTATCCGGGCCGCAGCAGAACACCTCGCGCGCGAGGAGGTCGGGCACCAGCATCGCCAGCCGCGTCGCATCCAGCCGGCCGCGATGCCCGCTCCACGTCTCGCCCGGCGGAATGTCGCGCACCAGCATCGCAAGCGACAGGTTCGGCATCTGCCGGTCGAGCAATTCCAGCTCGCGGCGAAAGATGAGGTCCTCAGGCCGCCGCGCGACCGTGACGAACGCAACGTCGCTGTCGGGCGCGCAATCGGCCATCCAGCGCAGCATCGACATCATCGGGGTGATGCCCGACCCCGCCGACAGGAACAGATAGCGCGCGGCGGGATGCGCGACATGCGTGAACTGCCCCGCCGGACCATAAGCGCGAATGCGCGCGCCGATCCGCAGATGCTGGAACATCCAGCGCGTGCCGACGCTGTCCGTCTGCGCCTTCACCGTCACCGCGATGGAGAAGGGGCGCGACGGTGACGACGACAGCGTATAGGTGCGCAACAGCGGGCCACCGTCCGCGGGCAGTTCCAGCGTCACGAACTGGCCGGGACGATACCGGAACCAGTGGTCGGGTTCGGAGCGGAAGGTGAAGGTCTTCACCCCCGGCGCCTCGTCGGCGATGCCGATGACTTCCAGATGATGCAGCCGATCGTTCCACGGCGACATCTCGTCGAGGTGCAGATACCGCCCAGCCGTCATCGCCCGCTCCGTCGGCGTGCGATCACGCGACCCGCCGCACCCGGTCCTGTCCCGTGTCGCCCAACCGCGCCTCGATCGCGCGCGTATACCAGTCGACGAACTGGATCACCCCGCCTTCGTGCAGCGGCGAATAGGGGCCGGGCTCATAGGCTGGCGATCGGATGCCGACCGCATTTTCCTCGACGATGCGACGATCCTGATCGTTGGTCTGCGTCCAGACGTGCGTCAGCGTATCGAGGTCATAATCGACACCTTCGACCGCATCCTTGTGGACCAGCCACTTGGTCGTCACCGCGGTCTCGTTCGGGCCGATCGGCATCACGCGGAAGGTGACGGCGTGATCGACGAGCACGTGGTTCCACGTCGTCGGATAGTTGAACAGCATCAGCGCACCGATACGGTCGGCCGTGACGCTATCCGACAGGCCGCGCGCGACCGCCCGCTTGCCGGTCATCGTATAGCTTTCGGCCTCGCGCAGCAGCGGCGCGCGGATCGCGCGGAATTGCCCGCTGTCGTGCATGCGGAACTGCGCGGGCAGCCCGGCGGCCTCGCACCGCGCCCAATGCTCCGCCATCTCCGGGTCTTCCTCGCCGCCGGCCACGCCGGTGACGTTGGGCGATTCCGAATAGGTCTTGCACAATTCGGGATGGCTGCCCGCGCAATGATAGCATTCGCGGTTGTTTTCCCAGACGAGCTTCCAATTGCCCTTTTCGACGATCGTCGACTGGAACGCGATCTTGGCGTCGGCCAGATTATGGGGCGCGAAATAGGGGCGCATCAGGTCGCCGAAGGGCGCGAAGGCGGGCGGCCGATCGGCGAGGCAGATGAAGATATAGCCCGCGACGCTCTCACAGGCGACGGGCTTCAGGCCATGCTGCGTGCGGTCGAACCCCTCCCCCATCTGGCGGGCGAAGGCGAGCGAGCCGTCGAGATTGTAGGTCCATTGGTGGTATGGGCACACCAGCTTGGGCGCGACGCCGCGTTCGGCCTTGCACACCCGGCTGCCGCGATGCCGACAGCTGTTGTGAAAGGCGCGCAGCGTGCCGTCGCGATCCCGCACCACGACGATCGGATAGGCGCCGACCTGCAGCGTGAAATAGCTGCCGGGCTTGGTCAGCTCGCAATCATGCCCGGCGAACAGCCAGTCCCGATACCAGATCAGGTCCAGGTCCAGATCGAAGAATTGCTGGTCGACGTAAAAGGGCTGGGGCAGCGAATAGCCCTGCTTCCGGTGGCGGATCAGATCCAGCATCTCGCTACGGGCGTCCATCATGCCATCCTTCCCCACGCAATCCCCGACCCCGCCGCACGTCGGCGCAGCGAGGCCCACGCCATTCTTGCGCCGCCAGCCTTATGAGCAACGTGATAATTCCTAATGGTCGCCACGATATTCAGACGCGGTCTGCCGAAAATAGGACAGGTGCGTCGCCCGCGCCCTGCGATCGCGACACCGTGGCATCGGCGGCAGTGATCGCGTCCGCGGGTGGCCACGCGACCTCCACCTCGACATGGTCCAGAATGCCATCGATCGGCACGCACGGCTTGCGCAGCCGGATGACCGCGCCCGCGACGGCGGGAAAGCGATCGCACAGCCCCCGCGCAATCTCCAGCGCGAGCGATTCGATCAACAGGTGCCGTCGCCCGCGCACCAGCCGCTCGATCTCGGCGAAGAGCGCGCCGTAATCGACCGTGCCGACGATGCCGCAGCCATGATCGCCGATCGCGGCATCGACCTGCACCTGCGCATCGACATAGAAGCGCTGACCCAGCCGCTCCTCCTCGTCGAACACGCCGTGCCGGGCGAAGAAGGCGCAATTTTCCAGACGGATGACGTATCGCACCCTGGCCACCGACGCCGGACGATCAGCTCTTCGGCTTGCGATTGTCGGGGTCGTACAGCGGGCGATAGCCCACCGACGCGACCTCGACCGGATAACGCTCGCCGAAATATTCGACCTCCAGCATGCGCCCTTCCTGACAGAGCGCCCAGGGTAGATAGGCCAGCGCGATGTTCCTGCCGATCGAGGGGCCATAGGCGATGGAGGTGGTGTAGGACCGCCGCCCCAGCTCATCCACCGGCACCTCGCCCGTCTCGGGATCGATGACCGGCAGGATGCCGACCGGATAGCGCTTCACGCCCTGGCTATCGACATTGTCGGTCATCACCAGCGTACACAGCTTGGCTGGCTGATGCTCGCGAGCGCGGTGTTCCAGATGTTTGGCCTTGCCCCGGAAATCGGCCTCCTTGGCCTTGGGACGGGCCAGATCGGCCTCCAGCAAATTATAGTGCGTCAGCAGGTCGGCGTTCTGGAGGCGCAGGCTCTTCTCCATGCGCCGCGAGTTCGCATAGGTCTCGATCCCCACCGCGATGACGCCGGTGGAGCGCAGCGCGTCCCACACCGCCAGCCCGTCCTCATAGGCCATGTGCAGTTCCCAGCCCTGCTCCCCGACATAGGAGATGCGGAAGGCCATCACGTCCTTGCCCGCGATGCGGACGGTGCGGATCGCGGCGAAGGGGAAATTCTCCAGCGACAGCGCGTCGGGGTCCTCGACGACCTTCTGCAAATTGACGCGCGCGTTGGGGCCCCAGATGCCGACCGTCACGTATTTCTCGGTCACGTCGGTGACGGTGACGTCGAGCCCGCGATCCTGCGCGACGCGGCGCATGTAATGGACGTCGCGCGGTCCCGCATCGGCGCCGTTCACCAACCGGCAGCGATCGGGCAGGCGGAAGACGGTGAAGTCCGCGCGCACATTGCCCTCGTCATCCAGGAAATGCGTATAGACGCCCTTCCCCACCGTCGCATCGCCGCCGACCTTGGCCGCGCACAGCCATTCCATCAGCGCGACATGATCCGGCCCTTCGATATCGGTGATATGGAAGTGCGACAGGTTGATGAGCCCGCAGTCGGCGCTCAGCTCCAGCTGTTCGGCATTCGACACGCGCCAGAAGTGGCGATTGTCCCACTCATTCTCGCGCACCGGCACCTGATCGGCATATTTCTCCAGCAGATGCTCGTTCGCGGCATAGCCATGCGCGCGCTCCCAGCCGCCGAGCTCCATGAAATAGCCGCCCAGCTCCTTCTCGCGCTCCCAGAAGGGCGAGCGGCGGATACCGCGACCGCCCGCAAACGGCTCGCGCGGGTGGACCGGCGGATTATAGATCTTGGCCGCCGTCTCCAGACAGCGTTCCTCGATGAACTTCGGCTCGAGCTGGAACGGGTTGAAGCGCGCATAGTCGATGCTGGCATGGTCGATCGCGGTGCGCCCGTCGGTCATCCAGTCGGCGACCAGCTTGCCCATGCCGGGGCCGTCCTTCACCCAGATGCCGACCGCATACCACAGCCCCCGCACCTTCTGGCTCTCGCCGATCGACGGCCCGCCGTCGGTGGTCGTCTGCAGCAACCCGTTGAACGAATGGCTTTCGTTATAGCCCAGCTCGCCCAGGATCGGCGTTAGTTCCATCGCGCGCTCCAGCGGCGCGATGATCTGCTCCATCTCGAGGTCGCGCTGCGACGGCGACAGGCGTGCGAACTCCTTCTCCAGCAGATCGCGCGGATGAACGAGGCGGGGCGCATGCTCCTCGTAATAGCCCCATTCGATCTGGCCGCCCTCGGTCGTCTTGGGGTCGCCGGTGTCGCGCATATAGGCCGAATTGCCCTGATCGCGCAGCAGCGGATAGCCGATGTCCTTCCCCGTCCCCTCGAACGCGGTATAGGGCCCGAAGAAGGTCAGCGGATGGTCGACCGGGAAGACCGGCAGGTCCTCGCCCGCCATTTCCGCGATCAGCCGCCCCCACAGGCCCGTGCAGACCACGACGTAATCGGCCATGATCGTGCCGCGCGTCGTGACGACGCCCTTGATCCGCCCATCCTCGATGATCAGCGATTCCGCCTGATTGTTGGCGAAAACGGTCAGCGCGCCGGCATCCACCGCCTGGTCGATCAGCTTACCCGCCACCGTCTGCGAGCGCGGCACGACCAGCCCTGCATCCGGGTCCCACAGCCCGCCCTGGATCAGGCTTTCCTCGATCAGCGGGAATTTCGCCTTGATCGTCGCGGCGTCGACCAATTCCGCACGCGTACCGAACGCTTTGCCCGAGGCGACCTTGCGGCGGATCTCGTCCATCCGCTGATCGTCGCCGACCCGCGCGACCTCCAGCCCGCCGATCCGCGAATAATGCCCCATCTTCTCGAAGAAGTTCATCGAGTAGAGCGTCGTCCACGTCGTGAGATAATCGTGGCTGGTCGCGTAGCAGAAGTCGGAGGCATGCGCGGTGGAGCCGATGTCGGTCGGCACGCCCGACTTGTCGATGCCGACGATGTCGGTCCAGCCCCGCTCGACCAGATGGTGGACGACCGATGCGCCGACGATGCCGCCGACGCCGACGATCACGACACGGGCCTTTTCGGGGAGCGCAGCCATTCTCTATTCCTCTCGGTACGGGATCGCGCGGACGCAGCGCGGTGATGGGGGCGTGGCCATGGTCGACGCGGCGCTCAGGGCGTGAACACCACCGTCCGGTGGCTGTTGAGCATCACCCGCCCTTCGAGGTGGTATTTGACGGCGCGGGCCAGCACGCGCGATTCGATGTCGCGCCCGGCGGCGACGAAATCCTCGCTCGTCATCATATGGCTGACGCGCTCGGTTTCCTGTTCGATGATCGGCCCTTCGTCGAGGTCGGGCGTGACGTAATGCGCGGTCGCGCCGATCAGCTTCACGCCGCGCTCGTGCGCCTGGTGATAGGGCTTGGCGCCCTTGAAGCTCGGCAGGAACGAATGGTGGATGTTGATCACCCGGCCGTAAAGGCGTTCGGACAGATCGTTCGACAGCACCTGCATGTAGCGGGCGAGCACCACCAGCTCCGCGCCGGTTTCCTCGACCAGCGCGAGCAGCTTCTGCTCCTGTTCGACCTTGTTGTCCTTGGTGACCGGCCAGTGATGGAAGGGCACGCCCTCGATCTGTGCCGCTGCGCGCGCGCCGTCGTGGTTGGAGACGATCGCGACGACCTCGGCGTTCAGCCAGCGCACTTTGATCTGGTAGAGCAGATGGTGCATCGCATGGTCAAATTTCGAGACCATGATGATGATCTTCGGGCGTTCGGCGACGTCGACGACCGTCAGGTCGAGCGCGAAGCGGGCGGTGGCGGGGCGCAGCGCCTCCTCGATCGCATCGCGCGTTACCCAGGCGGGGACGGTGATCGCGATCCGCAAGAAGAAATGGTCCGCCTGCCGATCCCAGAATTGGTTCGATTCCAGGATATTGCCGCCCATATGCGCCAGGACGGTGGTCACGGTGGCGACGATACCGGGCTGGTCCTTGCAGCCCAGCCGTACGACATAGGTTTTCTCGGTCATGGACGGCCTTTCGATGGCTCAGAGCTGGCGTTCGAGTTCGGGCAGGACGTCGAACAGGTCGCCGACCAGGCCGTAATCGGCGACCTGGAAGATCGGCGCGTCCGCATCCTTGTTGATCGCGACGATCACTTTGGCGTCCTTCATCCCGGCAAGATGCTGGATCGCGCCGGATATCCCGCAGGCGATGTAGAGTTCGGGGGCGACGACCTTGCCCGTCTGGCCGACCTGCCAGTCGTTGGGGGCATAGCCGGCATCGACCGCGGCGCGCGACGCGCCGACCGCCGCGCCCAGTTTGTCGGCGAGCGGCAGGATCGTCGCCTGGAACTGCGCCGCCGAACCGAGCGCCCGGCCGCCCGACACGACGATCCGCGCCGCGCCCAGATCGGGTCGGTCGCTCGCCGCGAACCGGTTCTCGACGAAGCGCGACAGGCCGGGATCGCCGGCATCGCCGATCGTCACGATGTCGGCGGTGCCATCGCCCGATGCGGTGGGTGCGAAGGCTGACGTGCGGACGGTGACCACCTTCACGGCATCGCTCGATCGCACCGTCTGAATCGCATTGCCGGCGTAGATCGGCCGCTTGAACGTGTCGGGCGCGACGACCTCGATGACTTCGGACAGCTGCATCACGTCGAGCAGCGCCGCGACGCGCGGCAGCACGTTCTTGCCGGTGCTGGTCGCCGGTGCGACGATCGCGCCATAGTCGCTGGCCAGCGCCACGATCAGCGCGGCGGTCGGTTCGGCCAGCCGATGCTCGAAGGCGAGAGCGTCGGCCAGCAGGACGCGGCGCACGCCGGACAACCGCGCCGCCGCCGCCGCGACGCCGTCCGCGCCCCGCCCCACGACGAGGATATCGACCGCCTCGCCCATGCGGGACGCGGCGGTCAGCGCCCGTGCGGTCAATTCGGACAGGGCGACATTGTCATGTTCGGCAAGCAGCAGGACGGTCATTTCCGGGCTCTCCCGATCGCGATCACAGGACACAGGCCTGGGCCTTCAGCGTGTCGGCCAGCTCGGCGACCGAGGCGACGCGGACACCCGGTCCGCGCATGGCCGGCTCTTCGGTCGACAGGATCGCAAGGCGCGGCGCGACGTCGATCCCGAAGTCCGCCAGCGCACGCTCCTCGAGCGGCTTTTTCTTCGCTTTCATGATGTTGGGTAGCGTCGCATAGCGTGGCTCGTTGAGGCGCAGATCGACCGAGACGACCGCGGGCAGCGCGACGTCGATCACCTGAAGCCCGCCATCGACCTCGCGCGTCACCGTCGCCCGGCCCTCAGCGATCGCAACGTGCGATGCGAACGTCGCCTGCGACCAGCCGAGCAGCGCCGACAGCATCTGCCCGGTCTGGTTGGCATCGTCATCGATCGCCTGCTTGCCGAGCAGGACCAGGCCGGGCTGCTCGTCGTCCACCACCGCCTTCAGCAGCTTTGCCACCGCGAGCGGTTCGGGCATCGCGTCCGCGCGGATCAGGATCGCGCGGTCCGCGCCCACCGCCAAGGCCGTGCGCAAGACGTCCTGCGCCGGGGCCGGGCCGATCGACACGACCAGGATCTCGCTCGCGACCCCCGCCTCTTTCAGGCGAACCGCTTCTTCCAGTGCGATTTCATCGAACGGATTGATCGACATCTTCACATTGGCGAGATCGACTCCCGACCCGTCGCCTTTGACGCGAATCTTGACGTTATGGTCGACCACCCGTTTGACCGGCACCAAGACTTTCATATTGCCGCCCCCCGCCGCGCCGATCGGCGCGGATATGCAAGATTAGCCTTGAACCTCAGTAGGTTTGCGACAAGCTCTGCGGGCCGGGAAAGGATAATTGCGTCAGACCACCACAAACTCTACGACATGGGTGCAAGATCTCTCGAACTGGGGGCGGGTTGGAGCATGGCGCAATCGGTATTGGACGCGTCCTTGCGCCGTCGGGCGGCAGGCCTGCGTTTGTCGGTGGGTTTCATTCTCGCCCGGCGCTTCACGCTCTGCGCCTTCGCCAATTTCGTCGACGTGCTGCGCCTTGCCGCGGACGAAGGCGACCGCAGCCGGCACATCGCCTGCGATTGGAAAGTGATATCCGATAGTTCGTCGCCGATCCCGTCCAGCTCCGGGATCGCCATCCAGCCCGATGAACACCTCGGCGACCCCGCCCGCTTCGACTATATCGTCGTCGTCGGCGGGCTGATCGACGAAATCGATGGGTTCGGCAGCGAATATACCGCCTATCTGCGCCGGGCGGCGGCGCTGGGATACCGCTGGTTGGCGTCTGTACCGGTGCCTTCCTGCTCCACAGCGCGGGCCTGCTCGACGGGTATAAATGCTGCGTCAGCTGGTTCCATCATCGCGACTTTCTGGAACAGTTCGACGGGCTCGATCCGGTGTCCGACCGCATCTTCATCGTCGATCGCGATCGGCTGACCTGTTCGGGCGGCGCCAGCTCAGCGCATCTCGCCGCCTATCTGGTCGACCGCCACGTCGGCCGCGCGCAGGCGAGCAAGAGCCTGCACATCATGATCATCGACGAGGCGCTGGGCGGCGAAAAGGCGCAGCCGGGCGCGATGCTCAACTATCGCACCGACGATCCGATCGTGCTGCGCGCGTTGCTGATCACGCAGCAGAGCATCGACATGCCCTTGTCGGTCGCGGGCATCGCCGAACGGATGGGCAAGAGCAAACGGCAGCTCGAACGCCGGTTCAAGACCGCGCTCGGCGTCTCGCCGCAGGTCGCGTTCATGGACGTGCGGCTGTCGCTGGCGCAGCACATGCTGGAAACCACCGACAAGTCGATCACGGCAATCGCGGTCGAATGCGGCTTCTGCGATTCCTCGCACATGAGCCGCATGTTCCGGCGCCGCTTCGGTCGTTCGCCGCTGGAAGCGCGGGCGTCGCTGGCGGGCGCGCGCCAGACGGCAGCGGCCGCGACGACTGCGGCGCTGCCCCGGGCCGCCGCCGGCTAGGCTATTCGCCCCAGCCCACGCAATCGGCGATCCAAGGCTCTTTGTCGATCAGCTGCGCCAGCTTGCCGGCTTGCAGCAGCGCGGTCGACCGCGTCGCGATCTCCTGCGGCAGGCCGCCGAACTCGCCCCTGCGCGCGACCAGCTGAATGCGGCGGCGAAAGCTCGCCCGCGGCATCGGCGCCACGCGCAGCCCCGGCAACAGCTCCAGCTGGCTCGCCAGGCATAACGGCGTGGTAATGCTCCATCCGACGCCCGCAGCGACGCTGGACACCTGCTGAAACGTCGAATCCACCTCGATCACGTTGGGCATTTGCATCCGCATCCGCGACAACTGCCTCTCAATCCGCTGCCCCATCGCCGACAGCAGCGAATAGCGCACGAGCGGGAGATCCGTCAGCGTCTCGATCGGCTCCAGCGGGCCCACGTATTCAGCCGGCGCGATGATGACGAAGGCCTCGTCCATGATCGGGAAGTGTTCAACCTCCTCCAAATTTTCGAGCTGGCTCGACCCGGTGATGAGCAGATCGATACTTCGCGACAGGAACTCGCGCTGCTGCATGAGCGAGATACCCGATCGCATCTGCCAGCGCAGCGCGCGCGGACCGACCGCCTTCAGCAGCGGCGCGGTCAGGTGATTGGCGAGGCTTTCGGCCATTGCGATCGTGATGCAATCGGCCGGCCGGGCGGTTTCGTCGCGCACCTCACGCGCCAGCAGCTTCGCCGCGGCGATCAGCTCACCGCCGTCCCGGCGGAGCAGCTTGCCCGCCGGCGTCAGCGCCACCGGGCGCATCGTACGATCGAACAGGCGGGCACCGAGCGCCTGCTCCAGCTTCGAAATGGTCTGGGACACGGCGGACTGCGTCATGCCCAGGTGCCGCGCGCTTTGCGTCATCCCCCCGAGTTCGGCGGTGAGGATGAAGACCTCCACCGAATTGAGGTCGAAGCCGGGCGACAGCTTGGTGGACATGATCGGCTTTCAGCGTCCCCTATCCGCGATGCGGACGTTTATCGTGATCCGCGCGATATGGCGCCAGCGTCGTCGATCGCATCCGCATCACCGCGCTCGACCGATCAAGGGAGCGCCACGGTGCGCACAGCGTGTCCGCGCGCTTCGAGCCACGTCACGAGAGCGGCGAAGGGCAGCGCGACGGTGGCGGTGTTCCGCAACGGATGCACCGCGATCCGGTCGGCCCCGGCGAAAGCAGCGTCGAACACCAGCGATACCTCGCCGGGCGTCGTATTCGCGATCGCCAGCGGCGTCACCGAACCGGGCGAGACGCCGAGCACCTGCTCCATCTCGTCCGCCTTGCCGAACGAGAATTTGCCCGCCCCGAGCAGCTCCGCAAAGGCCTTCAAATCGGCACGCCGATCGCTTGGCAGGACGATCAGCCACAGCTGCTTGTGTTTGTCCTTCAGGAACAAATTCTTGGTATGCGCCGCCGGTAGCGCGTCATGGATCGCGGTGCTTTGGTCGACGGTGTAGACGGGGGGATGTTCAATCGTCTCGGTGGCGATGCCGGCTTTGGCGAATTCGGCGTATAATTCGTCTTCGGTCATGATCCACCATTCAGCATTCGGGGAAATTCACGGCAAGGCCGCCCTGCGACGTTTCCTTGTATTTGGCGTGCATGTCGGTGCCGGTGCGCATCATCGTTTCGATGACCTGATCGAGCGAGACGATATGCTGGCCGTCGCCGCGCAGCGCGAGCGAGGCGGCGTTGATCGCTTTCACGGCACCGAAGGCGTTGCGTTCGATACAGGGCACCTGGACCAGCCCCGCGATCGGATCGCAGGTCATGCCCAGATGATGCTCCATCGCGATCTCGGCGGCATTCTCCACTTGCAGATCGGTCGCGCCCATCACGGCGGCGAGCCCCGCGGCGGCCATCGCGCTCGCCGTCCCCACCTCGCCCTGGCACCCGACCTCCGCGCCCGAGATCGAGGCGTTGAGCTTGGTCAGCACGCCGATCGCGCTGGCGGTGAGGAGCATGTCGTGCATCCCGGCGCGGTCGGCACCGGGCCAGAAGTCGCGATAATAGCGCAGCACCGCCGGCACGACGCCGGCCGCGCCGTTCGTCGGGGCGGTGACGATGCGGCCCCCCGCCGCATTCTCCTCGTTCACCGCGATCGCGAACAGGCTGACATGGTCCATGATACTGTGCGGGGCCTGACGGTTGCGAAAGCGATCGCCGTCCAGCTTCTGCCGCAGCGGGCGGGCGCGGCGCGGCACCTTCAACCGACCAGGCAGGATGCCATCGGTCTGCATCCCCCTGTCGATACAGGTCATCATCACGTCGATGATGCGATCGAGATAGGCGTCGAGTTCCGCCGCCGAGGTGCGCGACAATTCGTTCGCGCGCATCACCTCTGCAATGCTGAGGCCATGGCAGCGGCAGATGGCGAGGAGTTCCTCGGCGCGCCGGAAGGGGAATGGCGGCGGCGACTCGTCCTCTTCCAGCGTCGCGTCGCCGACCCGGTCCTCGGGAACGATGAAGCCACCGCCGATCGAACACCAGCGTTCGCTGACCACCACCGCCCCGTCGGCATCGAACGCGGTAAAGCGCAGCGTATTGGGATGGACGGGCGTCTCGCTGTCGCGGTCGAACACGATATCGGTTTCGGGATCGAAGGCGATGGCGCGACCCGCGACGATCAGGCTGCGATCGTTACGCGCCTGCTCTACCACCCGGTCGATCTGCTCCGGCTCGATCGCGTCGGGCAAGAAGCCCGCCAGGCCCAATACGACCGCCGTATCGGTCGCATGGCCCGTCCCCGTCCAGGCGAGCGAGCCCAACAGGTCGCAGCGGATGCGGGCGAAGGTCGAACCCCGCAAGGTGCCGGCGAACGCGTGCGCGGCCCGCATCGGCCCGACGGTGTGCGACGACGACGGCCCAATGCCGATCCGAAACAGGTCCCGTACGCCGAGCATCGCTTACGCCTCGGCCTCGGCGATCCGCAGCAGCCCTTCGACATAGCGGGCGAACGAGCGCCACACCTCGATGTGGAAGCGGTCGGGCGCGCGGCGCCACAGGACGATTTCTGCCTTGTCGTACATCGTGCGGGTACACATGCCGACGGGGAAGGCGCGCAGCGACAGGTCCAGCGCGCAGCCGCTCGCCAACAGCGTCTCCGCGTCGACGGCGCCGTCTATTACTTCCAGCGCGACCTGGCGGTGGCTGACGTCGACGAGCGAGCAAAGGGCATCGCCCAGCCGCGCCTGCAACGAGGCCACCCAATCGTCCGACGCGTCCGGCGCCAGCAGCAGCCATTCGTCCGGCCCGAGCCACAGCGCCGACAGCCCGGCAGCCTCGGCCGAGCGGCAGGCCTCGATCGGCAGTGCGACGCCCAGGCGCTCTGCGACCGTGTCGATCATCGTTGCCGGGCACCGCAAGACGGCGCGGCCGGCATGTCTCAGCGCGCGGATCGACGCGGTGCTGCCTGAGAAGGGCGTGGCGGGAGACAGGTCAGACATCGATGCGGGTGCCTTCCGGATCGTAGAAGATGGGCGAGACGACTTGCACCGCGATCGGCCCTGCCGGCATCGGGATGTGCAGCGTCTCGCCGAGCCGCGCGCGACCGCCGCGCACCAGCGCCAGCGCGATCGGCGCGTTCACCGCCGCGCTGTAATAGGCCGAGGTGACATGGCCGATCGGTGTCGTGGCGGCGGACGGCGTGACGATCTGTGCGCCCTCCTCCAGCACCGTGCGGCCATCGGCGGTCTTGAGGCCGACTAGCTGCTTGCGATCGGGCGCGGCCATCGCCGGGCGCGCGAGCGAGCGCTTGCCGACGAAATCGGGCTTGGCCTTGCCGATCGCCCAGGAAAGGCCGACGTCGTCGGGGTTCACGGTGCCATCGGTTTCCTGGCCGACGATGATATAGCCCTTTTCGGCGCGCAGGACGTGCATCGTCTCGGTCCCATAGGGGACCATGTCGAACGCCTTGCCCCGCGCCCAGATCGCCTCCCACACCATGCGGCCGTAACCGCTCGGCACGTTCACCTCGAACCCCAGTTCGCCCGTGAAGCTGACCCGCATCAGCCGCATCGGCACGCCGCAGATGCGGGCGTCGGCGATGCTCATGTGCGGGAAAGCCTCGGCCGAGACGTCCAGCCCCTCGATCAGCGGCGCGATCACCTCACGGGCGCGGGGGCCCTGCACGGCGATGACCGACCATTGTTCGGTGGTGGAGGTCAGCCAGACGTTGAGATCTGGCCATTCGGTCTGGAGGTAATCCTCCATCATGTTGAGCACGCGCGCCGCGCCGCCCGTCGTAGTGGTGACGTGGAAGCGATCCGCCGCCAGCCGCCCGACCACGCCGTCGTCCATGACGAAGCCGTCCTCGCGCAGCAGCACGCCGTAGCGGCATTTGCCGACGCCCAGCTTGGTCCAGGCGTTGACGAAGAAGCGGTTCATGAACCCCGCCGCGTCCGGGCCGACTATTTCGATCTTGCCCAAGGTAGAGGCATCGAAGATGCCGACGCCCTGCCGGACGGCGACGCATTCGCGGTTGACCGCCGCGTGCATGTCCTCAGCCCCGCGCGGGAAGTAATGCGCGCGCCGCCAGTTGCCGACATCCTCGAACGCGGCGCCATGTTCCTTCGCCCAGTCGTTGATCGCGGTGATCCGCGCCGGATCGAACAGGTCGCCGCGCGCATGGCCCGCCAGCGTGCCGAACGTCACCGGCGTATAGGGCGAGCGGAAGGTCGTCAGCCCGATCTCCGGGATCGACCGCCCCGTCGCCTCCGACACGATGCCCAGCGCATTGATGTTGGACAGCTTGCCCTGATCGGTCGCCATGCCGGTGGTGGTGTAGCGTTTGACATGCTCGATCGACAGGAACCCCTCGCGCGTGGCGAGCATGATGTCCTTGGCGGTCACGTCATTCTGCCAATCGACGAACGCCTTGGCCTTCGTCAGGTCGCTCGTCGTGGGGGCGGCACCCATATAGCCGCCAACGCCCTGGGCGTGGCGGACGGACACGGCGGGCACCGACGCCGGTGCGGACGGGGCAAAGCCCGCAGCCGACGCTGCGTCGCGCCCGGCGTCGATCCCGTCGGCGATCGCTTCCGCCAGCGCGAAGCGGCCGCGGCACGCGCCCGCCGATCGCTCCGCCTCGGCAGAGACGGACGGGAGATAGGCCTGGAGCGCCTCATCCCAGCCGAGCTTACCGCGCGACTGCGAGAAGAGGTGGACGCTGGGGGTGAAGCCGCCCGCCATCAGCACCGCATCGCAGGGATAACGGCGCGTCGCCCCATCGACGGTGATGGTGATCGACGCGACGCGCAGCCCGCCGGTCGTCCCATCGATCTTTGCGTCGGTGACGACCGGCAGGCCCGCCAGCCGCGCGGCCTCCGACACGGTGGAGCGCGGTCGGATATCCGCGACCGCCGCGACCGTGACGCCCGCCGCCGCCATTTCCTGCGCGACGCGATAGGCATTGTCATGGGCGCCGACGATCACGATCGTCCGCCCCACCGCGACGCCATATTGCTGCAGATAGGTGCGCGCCGCATCCGCCAGCATGATGCCGGGCCGGTCGTTGTCGGGGAACACCAGCGGGCGTTCGATCGCACCGGTGGCGAGCACCACCTGCGCCGCGCGCACCTGCCACAAGCGCTCGCGCGGGCGGCCCTGCGCTGGCGCCGCGAGGTGATCGGTCAGCTTCTCGGTCAGGCCGATCCAATTGTGCGGATAATAGCCGAAGGCAATCGTGCGGGGCAGCAAGGTGACGTTGGGCAGCGCGGCGAGTGCCGCCAGTGCGTCGTCCAGCCAGTCGGCCGCGGGCTGCCCCGCGATGTCGGTATCGACCGCCGCCAGCAGCGAGCCGCCGATCCGCGCGCGATCGTCGCACAGGATCACCCGCGCGCCGGCCTCCGCCGCCTCACGCGCCGCGACGATCCCGGCGGGGCCGCCGCCGATCACCAGGACGTCGCAATGGGCATAGCGCTGCGTATAGTGATCGGGGTCGGGATCCGACGGTGCGACGCCCAGCCCGGCCGCCTCGCGGATGCGCGGCTCGTACAGCCGGTCCCACGCCTTTTTCGGCCACATGAACGTCTTGTAGTAGAAGCCGGCCGGAATGAAGCGGCTGAGCAGCTTGTCGTTGACCGCCATGCGGTCGTTTTCCAGGCTGGGGTGCCGGTTCTGACTGACCGCGTCGAGCCCGTCATACAGTTCCACCTGCGTCGCCAGCAGGTTGGGCGCGTAGCGCGCGCGGTCGCGCCGGATGCCGACCAGCGCATTGGGCTCGTCCGCGCCTGCGCCCAGAATGCCGCGCGGGCGGTGATATTTGAACGATCGACCGACCAGATGCACGCCGTTCGCGAGCAACGCGGAGGCGAGCGTATCCCCCTCCCGCCCCGCATAGCGCTTACCGTCGAAGGTGAAGTGGATCGTCGTGTCGCGGATCACGGTGCCGCGCGCGATCCGGTGATCGGCGGTCTTCATGCGCACTCCACCTCCGGGGCCTGTTCGCCGACCTTGTACGTCGCCAGGAAAACGTCGCTGCGCGTATCGCGGATCGCGTTGAAGAAGCGCCCACACCCGTGCAGGTGCCGCCACCGTTCGGCATGTGCGCCCTTCGGATTGGAGCGCGTATAAAGATACGTCGTCCAATCCTCGTCATTCAGATCGGCCGGGCGCACCGGGCGGTCGATATGCGCCTCACCGGCGTAGCTGAACTCCAGCTCGGGCCGCTGGCCGCAATAGGGACAGGTGATGAGCAGCATCGGTGCGCCTCTCAGTGGGCGACGGCGGCGGCGGCCGCCTCGTCGATCATATAGCCGTCGCGGAAGCGCTCGATCGTATAGGGCGCGTTGATCGCATGCGGCGCGTCGTTGGCGATCGTGTGGGCGAGCAGATGCGCCGCGCCGGGCGTCGCCTTGAACCCGCCGGTGCCCCAGCCGCAGTTGACGTACAGCCCCTTCACCGGCGTCTTGGCGATGATCGGCGAGCGATCGGGCGTCACGTCGACGATGCCGCCCCAGCTCCGCAGCATCCGCATCCGGCGGAACTGCGGGAACAGCTCGCAGATCGCCTCCAGCGTGTGGGTCGCGATGTGCAGGCCGCCGCGCTGGGTGTAGCTGGTGTAGGCGTCGGTGCCCGCGCCGATCACCAGTTCGCCCTTGTCTGACTGGCTCATATAGGCGTGGATGGTGTTCGACATGACGACGCAGGGGAAGATCGGCTTCACCGGCTCCGACACCAAGGCCTGGAGCGGATAGCTTTCCAGCGGCAGGCGGACGCCCGCCATGCCGAGGACGACACTGGTGTGCCCCGCCGCCGAGACGCCGATCCGTTTGGAGGCGATGAAGCCGCGCGTCGTCTCCACGCCCGACACCGCTCCGCTCGCATCGCGGCGGATGCCGGTGACTTCGCAATTCTCGATGATGTCGACGCCCAGCGCGTCGGCGGCGCGGGCATAGCCCCAAGCGACCGCGTCGTGCCGCGCCGTACCGCCGCGCCGCTGCAACGCCGCGCCCAGCACCGGATAGCGCATATTGGGTTCGATATTCAGCGGCGGGCAGAAGGCCTTGGCCTCTTCGGGCGTCAGCCATTCGTTGTCGACGCCGTTGATCCGGTTGGCGTGCACGTGGCGCTTGAACACCTGCACGTCATGGATATTGTGCGCAAGCATCATCACGCCGCGCTGCGAGAACATGACGTTGTAGTTGAGCTCCTGGCTCAACCCCTCCCACATCTTGAGCGCATGGTCGTAGAGCGCGGCGCTCTCGTCGAAGAGATAGTTGGAGCGGATGATCGTCGTGTTGCGGCCGGTGTTGCCGCCGCCGATCCAGCCCTTCTCCACCACCGCGACGTTGCGCATCCCGAACTGGCTGGCGAGATAATAGGCCGCGCCCAGCCCGTGCCCGCCGCCGCCGACGATGATCGCGTCGTAGGAGGGTTTGGGCGCGGCGTTGCGCCACTGGGGCTTCCACCCCTTGTGCCCCCCAAGTCCCTGCCGGAACAGCGAGAATGCGGAGAAGCGCTGCATCAGCCGCGCGCCGTGTCATAGATCGGATAGCGATCGCACAGGGCGATCACGTCGCCCCGCACCGCGTCGATCAATGCCTGCGGCACCTCCCCCTCCGACGCGGCGTCGAGGATGCGGTTGATGAGGCGCCCCACCTGCTGGATGGCAGCGACGTCGAACCCGCGGCTGGTCAGGGCGCCGCTCCCCAAGCGAATGCCGGATGTCACGGCGGGTTTCTCCGGATCGAACGGGATGCCGTTCTTGTTGCAGGTGATGCCGGCCTCATCGAGGATCAGCTCGGCGCGCTTGCCGGTCAGCCCCTTGGGGCGCAGGTCGACGAGGACGATATGCGTGTCGGTGCCGCCCGAGACGATCGAATAGCCGTTGGCGGACAGCACCGCGGCCAGCGCCTGGGCATTCTCCACCACGCGGCGGGCATAGTCCTTGAACGACGGGCGCAGCGCCTCGCCGAACGCGACCGCCTTGGCGGCGATGACATGTTCCAGCGGGCCGCCCTGGATGCCGGGGAAGATGGCCGAGTTGAACTTCTTGGCCAGTGCCTCGTCATTGGTCAGGATCATGCCGCCGCGCGGGCCGCGTAGCGTCTTGTGCGTCGTGGTGGTGACGACATGCGCATGGTCGAGCGGATTGGGATGCACGCCACCCGCGACCAGCCCGGCAAAATGCGCCATGTCGACCATCAGCAGCGCATCGACCGAATCCGCAATCTCGCGGAACCGGGCGAAGTCGATCTGGCGGGGATAGGCCGATCCGCCCGCGATGATCAGCTTTGGGTGATAGTCGCGGGCCAGCTCGGCGACCGCGTCATAATCGATCCGCTGATCCTCCTCGCGCACGCCATAGGGGATGGCGTTCAGCCACTTGCCCGAGAAGGTCGGCGCCGCGCCGTGGGTCAGGTGCCCGCCATGCGCCAGGCTCATGCCCATCAGCGTCTCGCCGGGCTTCATCAGCGCGAACTGGACCGCCATATTGGCCTGCGCGCCCGAGTGCGGCTGGACGTTGGCGAACTTGGCGCCGAACAGCCGGCACGCGCGATCGATCGCGAGCTGCTCCGTGACGTCGACATGCTCGCACCCGCCGTAATAGCGGCGGCCCGGATAGCCTTCCGCATATTTGTTGGTCAGCACCGAGCCCTGCGCCTGAAGCACGGCGGTGGAGACGATATTCTCCGACGCGATCAGTTCCAGCTTGTCGCGCTGCCGGCCGAGTTCGGCATTGATGGCCGCATCGACCTCGGGATCCGCCTCGCGCAACGCACCGCCGAAAAACGCCCCCGCCGCAAAGGCCGGATCGGCGTCACCGCTGCGCATGCTCATCTCCGCCATGATGGCTCCCCCGTCATCGTCGAGCGCAGGATGATGGCTCGCCGCCCACACCGCCGGGACAAGCGCGTCGCGCACCACGCAGATTTGCGACACCGTCCATCCGGCGGCCAAGTGACGAGGGACACGCGCAAAACATCAGGCGCAGACCTGCGCCTGCGCCTGATGTGTGGATGTGGTCGATGATGCTTTTGCGACGAGCGCACCCGCGCGAAATATGGATCAGCGATCCCGTACGATTCCGACGCGCGGTTGCGACAGGGCCCGTGTCACGCGGTTTGGCTTATGCCTAGCGCTGCCGCGCTTCCCACGCCTTGGAGCGGTAATATTCCGCGTTCGAGGCGGACAGCGTCGGGCGACCCAGGATGTGATCGGCTGCCTTCTCGCCGATCATGATCGTCGGCGCGTTGAGGTTCCCGGTCGTGATCGACGGCATCACCGAGGAATCGACGACGCGCAGGCCCTCGATGCCATGCACCCGCAGCATGGGATCGACCACCGCCATCGGGTTCGACGCCTCGCCCATCGCGCAGGAGCAGGACGGATGATAGGCGCTTTCGACGTGCGTGCGGACGAAGGCGTCGATCGCCGCGTCGTCGGTGACGTCCGCACCGGGCTGGATCTCGCGCCCGGCGTAGGGCGCCATCGCCGGCTGGGCGAAGATCTCGCGCGTCAGGCGCACGCATGCGCGCATCTCGGTCCAATCGTCCGGATGGCTCATATAGTTGAAGCGGATCGACGGCTTGTCCGCCGGATCGGCGCTGCGCAGGCGGACATGGCCGCGGCTCTTCGATCGCATCGGCCCGACATGCGCCTGGAAGCCGTGGCCGGTCGCGAGCGACGATCCGTCGTAGCTGACCGCCAGCGGCAGGAAGTGATATTGGATGTCCGGATAGGCGACCCCGGCACGGCTACGGATGAAGCCGCAGCTTTCGAAATGGTTGGTCGCGCCCAACCCGCTTTTCCCGAACAGCCAGCGCGCGCCGATCAGCACCTTTCGCAGCGAATTCATCGCCGGATAGAGGGTGATCGGCAGTTTAGATTCGATCTGGAAATAGAATTCCAGATGGTCCTGCAAATTTTCGCCAACGCCCGGAAGATTGTGGACCGGCGTAATGCCATGCGCGCGCAGTTCGTCGGCCGGGCCGATCCCCGACAGCTTCAGCAATTGCGGCGAATTGATCGGCCCGCCTGCCAGGATCACCTCACGCCGGGCGTGGACGACCGTCTCCACGCCGTTGCGGCGATAGACGATCCCCGTCGCCCGTCGCCCGTCGAGGACGATGCGGCTGGCCAGCGCATGGGTCACCACGGTCAGGTTCGGGCGGCGCATCGCCGGTTTGAGATAGGCGCTGGCGGCGCTCCAGCGGCGTCCGCGATGGACGGTCATGTCCATCCGGCCGAAGCCTTCCT
Organism: Sphingomonas sp. DC5200-1; assembly: GCF_049897245.1. Taxonomy (NCBI): domain Bacteria; kingdom Pseudomonadati; phylum Pseudomonadota; class Alphaproteobacteria; order Sphingomonadales; family Sphingomonadaceae; genus Sphingomonas; species Sphingomonas sp. DC5200-1. The sequence goes on along the minus strand of NZ_JAFCVW010000005.1, from coordinate 461,280 downwards.
GCTGGTAGCCGTTGATGTCCGCCGTTTCGGGATAGCCCGCTTCACGCGCGGCATCGATGAAAGCGCGATACAGTGGGTTGGCCAATTGCCCATATTGCGTGTGGAGCGGCCCGGCGTCGCCGCGCCAGGCGTCCCCGCCTTCCTGCCGCGTTTCCGCGCGCCGGAAATAGGGCAGCACATGGCGATAGCCCCAGCCGGTCGCCCCTTCCCCTTCCCACCGATCGAAATCGGCGGGATTGCCGCGCACATAGACCATGCCGTTGATCGAGGACGAACCGCCGATCACCTTGCCGCGCGGCGTATGCAGCCGTCGACCGCCCAGATGCGGCTCCGGCTCCGTCTCATATTGCCAGTTATACCGCGCCATGTTCATCGGGATCGACAGCGCGCTGGGCATCTGGATGAAGACCGAGCGATCGGACCCGCCCTGTTCGAGCACCAGCACGCTATGCCGTCCATCCTCGGTCAATCGCGCAGCGAGCACGCACCCCGCCGATCCGGCGCCGACGATGATGTAATCGAAGCTGTCGGTCATCAGCGCTACCTCAATAGGGGCAGTCGATGTCGGCCATCGCGACATAGACGCTCTTCAGACGGGTATAATGTTCGATGGCGGCCAGCCCGTTCTCACGCCCGAGGCCCGAGGCCTTGTAGCCGCCGAACGGCAGCTCGATCGGGGTGACGTTGTACTGGTTGATCCAGCACGTTCCGGCCTCCAGCCGCGCGATCACGCGATGCGCCCGCGTGATGTCCGCAGTGAAGACGCCCGCGGCGAGCCCGAATTCGGTGGCATTGGCGCGGGCAACGACATCGTCCTCATCGTCGAACGGCAGCACCGTCATCACCGGGCCGAACACCTCGTCGCGCACGATCGAAGCGCGGTCGTCCTGCGCGACGAAGATCGTCGGCGCGACGAACCAGCCGCGCGCCAGATCGCCATCGGTCAGCCGCTTGCCGCCCGCCAGCAGCCGCACGCCCTCGCGCCGGGCACGCTCAATGTGGCCGAGCACGATGTTCATCTGCGTCTCGGACACCAGGGGGCCGATCTGCGTGGCGGGATCGAGCGGATCGCCGACGACGAGGCGCGCGGTGCGCGCCGCGAGCCGCTCCAGAAAATCGTTCAGCACCGATCGGTGGACGAAGACGCGGGTGCCGTTCGAACAGACCTGACCGGTGGAATAGAAATTGGCGAGCATCGCGCCGGACACCGCATTGTCGAGCGCGGCATCCTCGAACACGATCAGCGGCGACTTGCCGCCCAGCTCCAGCGTCACCGCCTTCAGCCCCGGCGCGGCCGCCGCCATCACCGCCCGCCCCGTCGGCACCGATCCGGTCAGCGAGACCTTGGCGATGTCCTTATGGGTGACGAGCGCGCGGCCGAGCGGACCATAGCCCTGCACGACCTGAAATATGCCATCCGGCAACCCCGCGTCGCGGAACACCGATTCCAGCGCTGCTGCGGTCAACGGGGTCTGCTCGGCGGGCTTGAAGATCATCGCATTGCCGCACGCCAGCGCGGGTGCCGCCTTCCAGCAGGCGATCTGCAACGGATAGTTCCACGCGCCGATGCCGGCGACGACGCCCAGAGGCTCGCGCCGGGTATAGCCGAACGCTTCCGCGCCCAGATCCAGATGCTGGCCCGCCACCGTGGCGGCGACGCCGGCATAATATTCCAGGCAATCGGCACCCGACAAAACGTCGACCGCCTCTGTCTCCTGCACGGGTTTGCCCGTGTTGAGCGTTTCGATCCGCGCCAACTCGACGTTGCGCTCGCGCAGGATGTCCGCGGCACGGCGCAGGATGCGGCCACGCTCGCGCGGCGCCAGCGCCGCCCATCCCGGTTGCGCGGCGCGGGCGCGGGCGATCGCCGCCTCCAGTGCAGGCGTGTCCGTCACCGCGATGCGCGCCAGCGCCTCTCCCGTCGCGGGATTGCACGGCACGATCTCACGCCGCGGCGGCGCAGCAGCCGGCATGGCGGCGAGGCGGCTATCGACGAACGATCCCAGCAAATGGCGTGCGCTGTCGCCGTCGATCTCGCTCCACCCCGACAGTGCGCCGCGCAGCCATACGCCATCGATCATCGCCGCGATCGTCGCCGCGAGTGCGGGCGCCTCCTCGACCGGCACCAGCGCGCGGAGCGGATGGCGCAGGTTGGACAGCATGCGACGCTGATAGACGTGCTGGATGCGGAACAGGCGCGGCTGGTGCCGGACGTGTCCCCAGAAGGCCAGCCAGACCTTGCTGGTCGTGCCGTCGAGTTCCTCAGGCGCCAGGTTCGTGTCGATCACCGCCTGCAAACGCTCCCGCGACCCCTCCGCCCGCGCGAGACGCAAGCGCAGCCGTGCGCCGAGGCGCGACAGCAGCAGGCGGAACGCTGCCTCGAGCAGCCCTTCCTTGTCGCCGAAATAATGGGCCACCAGCCCTGGCGACACGCCCGCGCGCCCCGCGATCTGGATCAGCGTCGTGCCGACGAACCCCACTTCGGACAGGCTGTCGATCGTCATTTCGACGAGCTGTCTGGCGCGGCCATCGTCAGCGATCGGCGAGGAACGGGGCATAAGCAACGGGTCCTGATCAGACGTTCAATTTCGGGGCGACGTTAGCCACAAGCGTGCTGTGATTCGAAGAAGACGCCGCCATCTACAGTGTGAGCCTGCGTTGAACGGTCAGTCAATGCCTGTATCGTGACGTGGCATCTATCTGGGCGCTGACGCAGCGGCATGGGACAGTCACGTCAACCCGGCAGCACGGACAGGTGGTGCGACACCCCGATCACCACCGCGGCAAGCGCCAGCGCGGCGAAGGGCAGGATGCCGGCGCGCGGCGGATCGGGCAGTCGCGCCTCCTCGGGTTGCGCGGCGGCGGGGAACCGGCCGCCGTCCTGGATGTAATGGCGGAAGACGAACACCGGCACGATCAGCGCCGCGGCGATGAGGCCGTTGCGCAGGGTGCCAGGGCCCCACACCTCCGCCCCCGCGCCCAGCAGCACCAGATTGACGAAGCCCAAAGCGGCCCCCACGCCGAGCAGCCACGTCGGCGCTCGGAACGGGCGCGGCCAGTGCGGCCGGTCGATGCGGTGGATCCAGCCCGCCTGCAGGTTGAGGAAGATGAAGATCATGTAGCAGACGTTGGAGAGCATCAGGACCATGAAATAGTCCGACATCATCAGCAGGATCAGGTTGAACGCCAGATCGGTCCACATCGCCGCGGTCGGCGCGCCGTGGCGATTGACCCGCGACAGATACCGCGGCAGCCAGCCGTCGACCGAAGCCTGATACAGCGTGCGCGACGACCCCATCATCGACGACATGACGATCAGCAGCAGCGCCAGAATGAACATCGCAATGAACAGGTTGGTGACGACCACCCCGCCCTTGACGATGCTCGCCAGCGCCAGCGCCACGCCCGTCCCGTCATAAATGGCGGGGTTCGTCATGCCGCTGAGCCCCAGCGAGGCCTGAAATGCCAAAGGAACGAGCGTGAAGACTGCGAGGCACAGCAATCCCGCCGAGATGATCGCCTTATAGGTATCGCGGGCGGGGTCCTTGAATTCGCGCACGTAGCAGACCGCGCCTTCGAACCCGTAGGTCGACCAGCCGGCGCCGAACAGGCCCGCCGCCAGCAACGTCAGCCCGGCAGCATTCCAACTGCCGAAGCCGATATGGCCCGCCGCATCGCGCACGATCGGCAGCAGCGGAAACAGATGGTCGGACGGGAGATCGCCCGTGACGATCGGCACCAGCCCGACCAGCAACAGCGGGCAGAGGCAGACGAGCGCCAGCACCTTTTGCGTGCCGGCCGCGCGCGCCGCGCCCTGGTGCTGCAACAGGAAGGTCATGAGCAGGAACCCGGCGGCGATGATCGCAACCGCGTTGATCCGCAGCGTCAGCCCGGGCTTGACGGCGCTCAGATCGAGCAGCGTGAGATGCCACGTATTGATCGCCGCATCCGCCGGGAAAAGGCTGGTCAGGACGTAACCGGCGGCCAGCCCCGTGCCCAGCGCCAGGACCGGAGACCAGGCGAGCCAATTGCACCAGACGGACACGGGCGCGACGAACTTGCTATATTTGATCCAGGCCGCCGCGCCATATACCGAGGCGCCGCCGGACTTGTCGGGATACAGGCCCGCGATTTCGGCATAGACGAAGCATTGCAGGAAGCCGATCAGCACCGAGACGATCCAGACCGCCCAGGACGCCTGCCCGACCACGGTGGAAACGCCGCCCATCGTCAGCAGCACGCCGGCCGGAACGCCGCTGATCGCCCAGAACGCCCCTCGCCAATCCAGCGCACGCAGCAGCGTCGGGCGCGACGCAGCGCCTGTGGCATGCCGGGCAGCGACCCTGCCGTCGCACGGTTCCGCGATCATCACCTCGTCCGCCATTCCGCCGCCCCCTTTTGATTTTGTACGGACCAGAGTCATGCGACCGGCGCGTCACGCGCCGACGGCACCTCTCTGCCACCCGAAAGACATCACCCGTCCGTCCATGCGTGCGACATTGCCGGTCCACGACCGGACGCGGGGGCGCCGGCGGACCGAGCCGCGATGGCTCCGCCCGTCGATCGTTCGCGACGTCTCGGTGTCCGGCGCAAGGCCGGCTATGGACTGATGACCGGTCTGCCCGCATCGTCGCAGGCGGTACGCAACGGCATTTCGCATTCCGCACCTGCTCCCATGAAGGTCCAGTACGGCCGGATTCGGCGTTCAAATCTTCGCCGGTGACGGAATTATTGCAAGATGCCTTGTCCGTTTGAACGCTCAATCAGCAGCATACATGATGAGTATAAGAGAGCGTTATACCGGATGTACCAGCCGATGATCGGCGTGCTTCCCGCCGACTGCTCACCATGGGCCGAGGGCCCAACTTTTCACATTAATTGATCGATTATTCAATGGTTAAAGACTGAGGTGTCCCTGCGACGCGGGATATGCCGCGACGCCACACCGCGGACTGCGGACGGCCGACCATGCCGTCGCCCTAGCTGCGAGACATAAGCCCTTAAGGACACAGCGAATTATCGTGATCACGAGCGAAGAGACTGAGGCCATCGACCGTCGCGGCATCCCATCACGATGGCAGGTAATGCACGACGATGCGACGCCGCGCTCGAACGTCAGGGGAACCGTGACGCATAGGCCCAGCCTTCGGCGAAGGGCAACAAAAGTCCTGATTTATCAAATATAAATCACTTAACTACCCTGTATATACCAGCATATTCGAAGCTCTTTTTTCAGTTTTACTAAGCAATTTTTATTCTCTCTGTCCTCACTTCAGTAACATTCCTCCTATATCAGCATTGCAGCGACGACTGACTGCGTGACCCCTGCCGTCTGCGTCGCATCTATACTGCATTACTGTCGAATCCATTCAATCCGTTCCGTCGCATCGTCGCAGGATAGTCGCCGATAAAGATCGGGGAGAGGCGGACTATCGACGTGCCGGTGTCACGATTGACCTTTCCCCAGTCGTGATGCCCGCCACACCAAAAGGGGGTCATTCCATGCATCGCGAACACCGTTCGGGCGATCTTCGCCGCCTGTTGCTGTCTACGGTTACGACATGTGCCGTCTTGGCATGGTCCCCGATCGCTGCCGCGCAGGACAAGGAACACTCCGAGGAACACTCCGAGGAACACTCCAAGGATCAGGCCAAAGACTCCGACGACATCGTCGTCACGGCCCAACGGCGTGAACAGAAACTGCAGGATGTCGGTATCGCCGTATCGGTGATGACGGCGGATTCCCTGCGCGACATGAATGTGCAGACTGCGACGGATCTGACGCGCGCCGTGCCGGAATTGAAGATGAACGCCTATTCCAGCTCGCAGGTGGTGTTCAACATTCGCGGCGTGTCGCAGAACGATTATGGCGACCAACAGTAGCCGCCCGTCGCCGTCTATCAGGACGACAGCTATTCCAGCTCGATCAACCTCGCCAGCTTCCCGACCTTCGACCTTGCACGGGTCGAGGTGCTGCGTGGGCCGCAGGGGACGCTGTTCGGCCGCAACGCGACCGGCGGCGCGGTGCAGTTCATTTCCAACCAGCCGACCCGCGAGCTGGACGGCTACGGCTCCGTCACGGTCGGAAGCTATGGGCAGATCATCACCGAAGGCGCCGTGTCGGGGCCGCTGACCGACAATCTCCAGGTCCGCGTCGCGGGCACCCGCAACCGGGACAAGGGGTACATCCGCAATATTAACCCGGGCGAGGCCGCACGCGGCGCCAACAATCACTGGGCCTTGCGTGGCATCGTGGCATGGCAGCCCAATGCGGATATCGAATCGACGCTGACGCTGCGCTACATGCGCGCCGACAAGGAACGGCAGGCCGGTCTGTATTCGCTGGTCGCGAGCTGTCCCAATGCAAGGCTGCAAGGCGAGGTGCTGGCCCCCGATCGCAGCTGCGCCTATTGGGGGACCGGCCCGGGCGAAACGGGCGCCGGCTATCGCAACGACGCGATCAATCCCGCGCGGGGTGGCGATCCGTACAAGACGGCCGCGACCGATCCCAGCTATGTCGATCGCAAGGTCTTCGGCGCGGACCTGAAGATCCAGGCACGCGTCTCGGATGCGGTGACGCTGGTCACGATCACCGATTATCAGCACGGCGACAAATTCTACACCGAAGACGGCGATTCCTCGCCCGCCAGCGGCGTGTATTTCACGCAAGGATCGCGGATCGACCAATGGTCGCAGGAAGTCCGCCTGCAGGCAGATCTGGGCGCCAATCAGCTGACGGCCGGCGCCTTCGCCATGTCGATCGACGGCAATTATACCGGCAAATACGCCTCGCTCTTCTACGGCTACGACCCCACCGTCGCCTTTTCGCAGAACACGCGGTCCTACGCCTTTTTCGTGCAGAACGAATGGAAGGTTGCCGATCGCGTGACGCTGGTCGGTGGCCTGCGCTATTGGAACGATCGCAAGACCGGCCGCTATTTCGGGTCGGAGCACAGCACCGGCGTGTCGATCATCTTCAACCCACGCCAGGTCGCCTATGGCTCGTTCGGCGTGATCCAGCCGCGGACCGGCATCACCGCGACGCCGGCCGATGCCACCCCCGTGTTCGACGGGGTCACCGCGCGTGCGCTGATCAACTACAAGCCGACCGACCACGTGCTGCTGTATGCGAGCTATAACCGCGGATCGAAGAGCGGCGGCTTCACTTTCTCGACGGGCACACCCTTCCCCGGATCGGAGGCGGCAGCGCTGAACGGCATCAACTATCGGCCCGAAACGCTCAACGCCTGGGAGGTCGGCGCGAAGACACGGCTTACGCCGGGCACGACGCTGAACCTGTCGGCCTTCTACTACGATTATCAGAATTATCAGGCCTTCGCCCAATATTCGACGGTGCAGACGGTCGTGAACCTGCCCGCAAAATCGGCGGGGCTGGAGGTCGAGTTCGCGACGCGCCCGATCCGGGGCCTGACGCTACAGGCCAATGCGTCGTTCCTCGACACGAAGGTCCGCAACGTCGAGCTGCCCGATCTGGTCACCGTGGAAGACCACCGCCTGCCGCAGGCGCCAAGCTTTTCGGGCAACCTCTTGGCCCGCTACGAATTCGCGGTCGCGGGCGGCACCGTTTCGCTGCAGGCGGATGCGCAGCATTCGAGCAGCTTCTGCTTCACGGTGCTGTGCGCGCCGGTCGAGCGGGAGCGGGCGTACACGGTCGCCAATGCCCGCATTGGCTTTGCCGGCCCGGCCGACCGCTGGGAAATCGCTCTGTTCGTCAACAACCTGTTTTCCGAGCGTTATCGCGTCTACGGCTATGACAACACGCTGTTCGACGGGACAGTTGCCGGCGTCTACGCCAAGCCCCGCACGTGGGGGCTAACCGGGACGGTGCATTTCGGCGCCTGATGACCGGCGGCGCCGCGCATGACGCGATGGGATCGCATCTGCGCGGCGCCACATGTTCAGAAGCCCAGCCGTATGCCGACCTGCGCCGAACGCGGCGCGCCGGGTGCCTGAAACGACGCGTGCAGCAATGGCCGTTCGCCGTCGATCACCGGCGCGGCAAAGGGCCGCGCGACGAACCGGCCGGCCGCGTCGAATGCGGTCGCGCCGAGCTGCGCCGCGGTCGTATAGCGCTTGTCGAACATATTGCTCACCTGGACATAGAGCGTGATGCCCCTGCCCGGTCGCACCTCTGCCGCGGCGTTGGCCACCGCATAGGGGCGGGTGCGCCCCTCCCCCAAATAATAGACGCCGTCGGGCCGATGCGCGCCATTCTCGTTGCCCCGCGCGATCACGCCCGCGCTGGCGACGACGTCCGCGGAGAGCGTCAGCCAGCGCGTGGCATCGACCGTCACGGCACCTTTGAGCAGATGACGCGGGATCAACGGGATTCGGTCGCCGCGCGCGATGGCGATCGTGCCGTCGAAGCCCGGTGCGGGGCCGTCGTTGCTGCTGTTGCCGGCGCCGCCGACCGTTTCCGCGCTGCGATAGGTGGCGTCGAGCAAAGTGTAATGCGCCGACAGCCCGATCGCACCCAGCCGTGCCGACAGATCGAGGTCCGCACCTTGCCGTCGGGTGCGGCCGAAGTTGCGGAAATAGCCGAAGCCGGTCTGGTCGCTGGCGACGAACAGGATGTCGTCGCGGCTGACGGTGCGGAACGCGCCCGCCCTCAGCCGGACGGGGCCGTGCGTCAGCGTCACCCCGCCCTCCACCGTCTGCGCGACGACCTGCGCGAGCGGTGGGTCGCCGGCGAGCGCATTCGGCAGGCGGCACGGACTGCGCGGATCGGCGCAACCGAGTTCGATCGCGGACGGCGCGCGGCTGGTGCGGGCCACCGCCAGATCGATTGCCACCGGCGCCAGCGGGGTCCAGCGCAACGCTACGGCGGGATTGAAGCGCTGGAAGCGGTGATCGCCATCCAGCGATCCCGTACCACCGCCCGGTGTGATCCGGTCGCGGTTGCGCACGATCGTCCGGTCGAACCGACCCGACAGATCGACATGGAGCGTCGGCGTGACGTCGAGCCCGTCGAGCGCGTAGAGGCTGACGACGCGGGTGCCTGCGGACAGATCGACGCGCGCATCGAACGCATTTTCCGACGCCTGCGACCCATCGGCGAAGGCCCCCGGCCCCGTCACCGCGACCACGCCACGATCCGACGTCAGATAGCCGAATTGTGACGACTGGGCGAAGTCGGCATGCCCATCGACATAGGCCCCGCCCAGCGTCAGCCGGTTGGCGCCGACGGTCCACGTCAGCTCCGCCGTCGCGCCCCATTCGCGCTGGCGGGTCGCGGTGCGGTTGACCAAGCCGTTGCATTTCTCGTTCGGTTCACTGTTCAGCAGCACGTTGGCGATGCAGCGCCAGCGTGGGAACGGCGTGTTCGCCTGTGTTTCGCCGGATGTGGGGACGCCCGAATAGCCCGCCGTCGCCAGAGCGGCGCGCTCTGCGGCATTGGGTTGGTACAGGTTTTCGCCTAACGCGCCTTCGTTGACGTCGCCGTTGACCGTGCGGGTGCGGATGCCGCGGTAGAAGGCGTTGGCGGACAGCGTCAGCCGGTCCGACAACTGCTGCGACAGCGTCGCATTGCCGTACCAGCCGCGATTCCGCGTCGTGTCGGGGTGGGTGTAGACGCTCGCCGGCTCCTGCGCGAGCAGCCGCATCTCCTGCAGACCGTTGCCGTTGAGGTCGCTGTCGGCGACACTGCCCGACAGCGCGATATCGGTGCCGCCATCGGCCCAGCCGACCTTGCCGAACAGCTGGCCGGCGCGCGACGGCGAATAGTCGCGCCAGCCCCGTTCCCGGAAATAATCGGCAGAGGCGAACCAATGCCAACGCTTGTGCGTCCCGCCGACAGTCGCGCGCGTGACCGAGCGGCCGAAACTGCCATAGCCGATGTCGGCGGTCATGCCGGGATCGGATCGACCGTCCTTGGTGCGGATCGCCAGCGCGCCACCCAGCGAATTGCGCCCGAACAGCGGGTTCGCCCCCGGCACCAGCGTCGTCGATCGGATCGCGGAGGTAGGGATCAGATCCCAGCTGACCACGTCGCCGAACGGCTGGTTCATGCGGATGCCGTCGAGGTAGACGGACAAACCCTGCGGCGTGCCGAGCAGCGGCGAGGCGGTGAAGCCGCGATAGTTGATGTCGGGTTGCAGCGGATTGCCCTGCACCTCGTTGACGAACACGCCCCCGGCCAGTCGGCGCAGATAGTCGGACAGGTCCAGCGCATGGCTGCGCGCGATCTGTTCGTCGGACACGTGCTGCGCGGGATAGCCGACGATATCCTCGCCCGGATCGACCAGCGGCGTGCCGACGATCACCAGCGCCTCGCCCCCGTCCTGCGCTGCGGGATCGAGAGTCTGCGCCGCGACAGGCGTCGCGATCAGCGCGGTCGCAGCGAGAAGACCATAGCGCATCGGACGCACCCCCGTCATCGCACATCGACCCGCGGCAGCAGCGTGCGCTCCAGCGTCGGATAGAAATGCGCGACCGAGCGCTGCAATTCGTATCGCGCCGCGGCCAGCGTCGCGAACCGGGGCGGGATCGGCAGATCGCCCGCCTCCACCATGTCGAGCCCGTCCGCCACCGCCCGGCGCAGCGCGGCGTCGAGCCAGTCGATCCAGTCGCGGGTCTGGTCGATGGCGGCATTGGGCGTCGGGTCGAACGGGCCATGGCCGGGGATCAACGCGCGATGCCCCAGCCCCTTCAGCGTATCGAGCGAGCGCCGCCACGTCGGCAGATCAGCATGCGGCGTCGAGGGCGCGCGATCGTGGAAGACGAGATCACCCGCCACCAGCGTCCCCGTCGCCTCGTCGAGGATGGCGAGATCGTCGGCGCTATGCCCCGACAGCGGCAGCATGCGGAACGTCCGTCCCCCCACGACCTCCTGCGGGCTGGACACGACATGGGCCGGGATGCGCAGCTCGGTGCCGCGCATCCAGTCGCCCAGCAGGCGGTACATGCCATCGGCAAAGCCCGGCCCGTCGCGGGTCAGCGTCGCGATCAGTCCCGGGGTCGCCGCGACGATCGCCGGCGCGAACGCCGCGTCGCCATAGCTGTGGTCGGGATGGAGATGCGTGAGGTAGACGCGCGCTACGGGCTTACCCGTCAGCGTCTTCGCCAGCGCCTGCAACGCCTCGCCATAGCGTAGCGACGGTCCCGCATCGATCAGCACCGGACCGGCGTCGGTGCCGATCAGCGTGATGTTGGCGATCGCACCGCCATTGTCGCGCGCGATCGGCGCATCGGCCCCGCGGATCAGCCAAATGCCGTCCCCGACCGTGTGCGGCGTCAGGCGATAGGCCAGCGCCTGCCCCAGCACCGGCGCGGCGAGGGCGGCGCCCGCCGCGGCGATCAACGTCCGCCGATCGATCATGCGGCGGGACCACCGCGATCCGCCAGCGTGCCGCGATAGTCGATGCCGTTGGTGTCGCGCGCGTGGAAGCGCACCACTTCGCCCGTTCGCGCATGTGGCAAGAGCGTCAGCACCGGGTCCTCGGCGACCGCGGCCTGCATCGCGACCATGCCGAGCGACCGGCCATCCGCGCCGGTCAACGTTAGCTGATCGATATAATAGCTCGCGATATTGGCGACGAAGCCGGTGTCCATCGGGTGGCGAAAGGCGATCTGCGCGCGTGGGCCCGTTGCGGTCCGCCACAGGCCGCCGCGCACCTCGCCCAGATGCTGCGCCCAGTCGCCGCTGACCCGGCTGGCCGGCGGCGCCGAACAGCCGCCACCCGCCGCATCGATCCAGCCGCCCGACACCAGCCATGATCCGTCGCCCAGCTGCACCGCCCCGCGCACCGGCGTGCGCTGGTCGAGCTTGATCCGCGTCGCGATGAACGGCTCGGCATCGTCCAGCCGATAATCGATCGGCAGCTGGATCGGATTGAGATCGACCAGGATGACGATCCTTTTCACGTCGGCGATGCCCCGCGCGTCGACCTCGACCGGGAAGACGCGCTGGTTTTCGGCGATGTCCGGGAAGCGCACCTTGACGCGCGGATCGAAGGCGACGCGTGCGCCCGCTCCAAACGCCTGATCGGCCACGAAATCCCACATCGGCGATGCCAGCGGATCGGCCGGCAACGTGGCGGAAGCCGGGGCCGAGACGGCGGCAAGCAGTGCCGCAACGAGAGAGCGTGATGCGATCCTCATCCCTAAGTCTGGTAGGCAGGTCGCCCGTCCGCGACCATGACACCTTGGTACGATGCGACGCCACCTGCCCCTCTGCCTTACGGCCCTGATCGCCCTCGCCGCAGCGGCGACCGATGCGCGCTTCGATGCGCGGAGCGGCTATCGCATCGCCGACTATCGCGGCGTCGTGCCGTCGTCGCCGCCCGGGGTCGCGCGCATCAATGCCGCCGCAGTCGCCGCACTGGTCGATGCCAATCGCGCGACGCTGATCGACGTCGTGCCCGCCGAGGGGGCGGTGCGGACGGCCGATGGGCACTGGCGGCTCGCCCGCGAACAGCGCGGTATCGCGGGTGCCGCCTGGTTTCCCGAAGCGGGCCGCGGGGCGATCGACCCTGCCGTCGAACGCTGGTTCCTTCGCGGCGTCGCCCGTCTGCATGCCGCCGCGCCGCGCACCACGCTGATCATCTTCTGTCTGGCGGATTGCTGGATGAGCTGGAATGCGGCGTGGCGTTTGCGCCGGGCGGGCTATAGGCGGGTGCGCTGGTTCGCCGAAGGCGTCGATGGCTGGCGCGACCTGGGCCGCCCGCTAGTGCCGATCACCCCCTATCCGGAGCCGTTATGATCGTTCGAGCCATCGCCCTGTTGCTGTGCGGCACCTCCGCCCTTCCCGCCACCGCGCAGGACCGCGCCGCCGCCGACCCTCCTGCGACTCAGGACATCGTCGTCATCGGTCGCGGCCTGCCCGCCCGACCGGGCGATCGCACGGCGGACGTCGTCGCGATCGACGCGGCGCGCATCCGCGAAAGCGCCAGCGGCCGGCTGGAAACGGTGCTCGCCGATGTCGCGGGGCTGCAGCAGTTCCGCCGGAGCGATTCGCGCTCGGCCAATCCGACCAGCCAGGGGCTGTCGCTGCGCGGGATCGGCGGCAATGCGTCCAGCCGCGCGCTCCTGATCCTGGATGGCGTGCCGCAGGCGGACCCGTTCGGCGGCTGGGTGCCCTTCCCCGCTTATGCCACCGATCGCATCGGCCTGATCCGCGTGACGCGCGGCGGTGGCAGCGGCTATTTCGGGCCCGGCGCGCTCGCCGGCACGATCGAGATCGACAGCGCCGATCCCGCCGATCAGCCTGCGCTTGCCGCAGACCTCGCGTACGGCAGCCGCCGGTCGCTGTCCGCTGCCGCATCGGGTCTGCTGCGCCGCGACGGTGGCTTCGCCACGCTGTCGGCGGCGTACGATCGTGGCGACGGCTTCGTGCCGACCGTCGCCGAGAGCCGCGGCCCCGCCGATCGCGCGGCGCCGTTCGAGCAGTTTTCCGCCGCGGCACGCGGCGTGGTCGCGCTCGGCGGACAGACGGAATTGCAGACCAACCTGTCGGGCTTCACCGATACGCGCGAACGCGGCACGGCCTTCACCCGCAACCGCAGCCAGGGCGCCGACGCCAGCATCCGCCTGATCGGGCGCGGCGACTGGGGCTGGTCCGCGCTCGCCTATCTCCAGACGCGCGCCTTCGCGTCGCAATTCGCCAGCGTCGATGCCGCCCGGACGACCGCAACGCAGACACTCGACCAATATAACACGCCCGCCACCGGCACCGGCGGCCGCATCGAAGTAAAGCCCCCGGTCGGCGAAGGCCGCGATCTGCGGCTCGGCGCCGACGTGCGACGCGTCTCCGGGCAGACGCAGGAGCTGTACACCTACGTCAACGCGCTGCCCACGCGGCGGCGCGTGGCGGGCGGCACCGCGCTGACCTATGGCCTGTTCACGGACGCGAGCCTGACCGCCGGCCCTGCGACACTGACACTCGGCGGGCGGGTGGATCGCTGGCGGCTGACGGACGGCGCCCTGCGCGAGGCGGTGATTGCCACCGGCGCGCCGCTGACCAACGCCATCTTTCCGGAGCGGCGGGGGACGGAATGGACCGGGCGGGCCGGTATTGCCGTCACGCCGGTCGCGCCGGTGACGCTGCGCGCGTCCGCCTATCGCGGCTGGCGCCTGCCGACGCTCAACGAGCTGTACCGGCCGTTCCGTGTCGGCGCCGATGCGGTCGCCGCCAATGCCGCGCTGGAGCCCGAACGGTTGAGCGGGATCGACGGCGGCGTCACGCTGGCGCCAGGTGCCGGCATCTCGTTCGCCGCAACCGTGTTCTGGAACCGGCTGGACGGCGCGATCGCCAATGTCACGGCAGGACGCGGTCCCGGCACCTTCGCCGGCGTCGGCTTCGTCGCCGCGAACGGCATCTACCGCGTCCGCCGCAATCTGGATGCGATCTGCTCGACCGGTCTGGAGCTGGACGCCCGCTGGCAGAGCGGGCCGGTGTTCACCCAGGCGTCCTGGTCGCATGTCGATCCCCGCGTCGTCGCCAGCGGCGCCGCGGCGGCGCTCGACGGGTTGCGGCCTGCGCAGACGCCGCGCGACCTGACGTCCGCCACGCTCGGCTGGCGCAAAGGCGGCGCCGCGATCTCGACGACGCTACGGCACGCCGCCCGCCAGTTCGAGGACGACCAGAACAGCCGCTCGCTCGCGCCGGCGACGACGCTGGACGGCTATGCCGCCTTGCCGCTCACCCGCACGCTGGGGGTCGAGCTGCGCGCGGAGAACGTCTTCGATGCGCGGGTCGAAACGGGGATCAGCGGCAATGCGATCGTCGAGCGGGCGACGCCGCGGACCGTGTGGGTGGGGCTGACGCTGCGGACCGGGTGACCCCGGCCCGCCCCCGACGTCAGGCGACCGTCATCGGCATCGGGATCGGCGTTGCGGTCGTGAAATTGGCGATGTCGGCGAACACCGGCGCCGCCTCGGGCGACGCCAGCGCCGCGTCACGCGACGCGGCATCGGTGAAGGTCAGGATGGCGACCGCGAGCATGTCGCCCACGTGATCGGGAAAATAGCCCGCAACACCGGTCAGCCCGTGCGGCGTCAGCGCGTGCCGGACGAGCGGCAGGTGCGTCGCGACGTAATATTCGCGATCGAAGGCGGCACCCCCGTCGGCGGGATAGGCGACCATCAGCGCGGCGGGCATCGGCGTTTCCTCCCGCGCGCTCACTTGGCCTGGGCCAGCATCGGCGTCATCCGCTTGGCGGCGAACGGCGGCAGCTTCACGGCCCGCGCGGCGGCGAGATTCGGGGACGGGCCGTTGCCCACCTGCACCAGCGCGACCATGCCCATCGAAAAATGGGGCATGCACTTGATGCCGTACAGCCCCGGCGCGGTGACCGGCAGGACGAATTCCTTGTTCATCTGCCCCTTGGACGGCGCGACGCCGGCGGGCAGGATCGTCGGGATCGTCTCCGCATTGTGGCTGGGATCGGTCGGCTTGAAGTGGATGGTGTCGCCGGGCTGCGCCTTGATGAAGGCCGGTTCGAACACCATCGATCCGCCCGTACCGACGTTCTTCATCTGCACGACGATGTCGCGCGCGGCGGCCGGCGCGGCAGTAGCGAGGGTGGCGGCGGCGGCTGCGCCGACGATGGCGAGTTTCAACATGGTGACATTCCTCTCCCGTACGCGCCGTCAGGGACCGACGCCGAATGCGGCCGGGGTGCCCGCATCGCGCCGCCAGCGGCAATTGCCCTTTGGTGCAATGGCGCGGGGCGCCCGGCAGGCAGACAGTGGGGCATCGCAACGAGCCCGAACCGGCAGGACCGCCGGCGCGCGACCCCTAGGAGACGACCCATGCTGCAACAGGCGCTTGACGAGCTGAAAGGGCAGATCGCGATCCGCCCGCGCTACGACAATTT
Organism: Sphingomonas sp. DC5200-1; assembly: GCF_049897245.1. NCBI lineage: Bacteria > Pseudomonadati > Pseudomonadota > Alphaproteobacteria > Sphingomonadales > Sphingomonadaceae > Sphingomonas > Sphingomonas sp. DC5200-1. Next base: position 445,444 of record NZ_JAFCVW010000005.1, on the reverse strand, counting down.
CATCGGCGGCGACTGGGTGGCGCCGGTGCGTGGCCAGTATTTCGACAACCCCTCGCCCGTCACCGGCAAGACCGTCTGCTCGGTCGCGCGCGGCACCGCCGAGGACATTGAACTGGCGCTCGACGCCGCGCACAAGGCGAAGGACGCCTGGGGCCGGATGAGCGCGACCGAGCGCTCGCGCATCCTACTGAAGATCGCCGACCGGATGGAGGAACGGCTGTCGCTGCTCGCGCTGGTCGAGACGATCGACAACGGCAAGCCGATCCGCGAAACCACCGCCGCCGACCTGCCGCTCGCGATCGATCATTTCCGCTATTTCGCCGGCTGCCTGCGCGCGCAGGAAGGATCGATCGCCGAGATCGACCACGACACCGTCGCCTATCACTTCCACGAGCCGCTGGGCGTCGTCGGCCAGATCATTCCCTGGAATTTCCCGCTGCTGATGGCGGTGTGGAAGCTCGCGCCGGCGCTCGCCGCGGGCAATTGCGTGGTGCTGAAACCCGCCGAACAGACGCCGATGTCGATCATGGTGCTGATGGACGTGATCGGCGACCTGCTGCCGCCGGGCGTGCTCAACGTCGTCAACGGCTTTGGCGTCGAGGCGGGCAAGCCGCTGGCGCAGAACAAGCGGATCGCCAAGATCGCCTTCACCGGCGAAACGACGACCGGCCGCCTGATCATGCAATATGCGACCGAAAACCTGATCCCCGTCACGCTGGAGCTGGGCGGCAAGAGCCCCAACATCTTCTTCGCCGACGTGATGGCCGCGGACGACGAGTATCTGGACAAGGCGCTGGAAGGCTTCGCCCTGTTCGCGCTCAACCAGGGTGAGGTGTGCACCTGCCCCAGCCGCGCGCTGATCCACGAATCGATCTACGACCGCTTCATGGAAAAGGCGATCGCGCGGGTGCAGGCGATCAAGCAGGGCAGCCCGCTGGACGCATCGACGATGATCGGCGCGCAGGCCTCGAACGACCAGCTCGAAAAGATCCTGTCGTACATCGACATCGGCAAGGCGGAGGGGGCGAAGGTGCTGACCGGCGGCACCCGCGCGCAGCTCGGCGGCGAACTGGACGCAGGCTATTACGTCACGCCGACGATCCTGGAAGGGCACAACAAGATGCGCGTCTTCCAGGAGGAGATCTTCGGCCCCGTCGTCGCGGTGACCACGTTCAAGGACTTCGACGATGCGATGGCGATCGCCAACGACACGCTCTACGGCCTGGGCGCCGGGGTATGGTCGCGCGACGGGACGACCGCCTATCGCGCCGGCCGCACGATCCAGGCAGGACGCGTCTGGACGAACTGCTACCACGCCTATCCCGCGCATGCCGCGTTCGGCGGCTACAAACAGTCGGGCATCGGCCGCGAAACGCACAAGATGATGCTGGACCATTATCAGCAGACCAAGAACCTGCTGGTCAGCTACAGCCCCAAGGCGCTGGGTTTCTTCTGATCCTTGCCACCGCGGGGGACTGTCTGCCCACTCTTCCACCCACCCCCGCATCCTCCAGCGGCGGCCCTCTTCGCGAGGGTCGCCGTCCTTGTCTGCGAAGGCACCGCCGATGACCGTTCCGCCGCGCGTCCTGTCCACCGCCGCCGCCGATGCGGTCATGGCGGATCTGACCCGCCGGCACGGGGCGCTGATGTTCCACCAGTCGGGCGGCTGCTGCGATGGCTCGGCGCCGATGTGCTATCCGGCGGGCGAATTCCGCGTCGGCGGGCAGGACATCCTGCTCGGCACCGTCGGGCCGGACGACGCCGCCATCCCCGTGTGGATCGGCGCCGCGCAGTTCGACTATTGGCGCCACACCCAGATCACGATCGACGTCGTCCCCGGTCGCGGCGCCGGCTTTTCGCTGGAAGGCCCCGACGGCCTGCGCTTCATCGTGCGCAGCCGCGTATTCACCGATGCCGAGGTCGACGCGCTCGACGCCGCCGGCCCACCGCCACGCGGAGATGATGCGTGACGGCCGCCCGCTCCGCTGCCATCATCGCCGCCGTGCCCACCTCGTCCCACCTTCGCGTCGCCGCGACGCGCGAACACGATCCCGAACTGGCGATCCGCGCGCTGTTCCGGCAGCTCGACGTGCCGGAACTGTCGGGCATCCTGCTATTCTGTTCGAGCCGGTATCCGCTGGACGCGCTGGCGCAGTCGATCGCCAGCCGCAGCGAGGGGCTGACGATCGTCGGCTGCACGTCGTCGGGCGAACTGACCCCCGATGGCATGGGCGAAGGCACGCTGACGGCGATCGGTTTCCCCGCCAGCGACTTTCGCCTGACCGCGACCTGCTTCACCGACCTCGACCATTTCGACGGCGGCGATGCGCAGCGGCGCGTCCGGTCGATGGTAGCCCAGGCGACCGAGGAGACGCGGCATTTCGGCGGACGCGTCAACCATGCGGCGATCTTCCTGGTCGACGGCCTGTCGCACCGCGAAGAGATGCTGACGCTGACGTTGCAGGATGCGCTGGGCGACGTGCCGCTGATCGGTGGATCGTCGGGCGACGGCCTCGATTTCCGCGAGACCTTCGTCCTGTACGACGGCGCGTTTCGCCGCGACGCTGCGGTGATCGCAATCCTGTCGACCGCGCGGCCGATGACCGTGTTCCGCGCGCAGCATTATCGGCCGGGCGAAGTGAAGATGGTCATCACCGCCGCGGACACGACCCGGCGCATCGTCCATGAAATCAACGCCGAGCCTGCCGCGGAGGAATATGCCCGGCTGGTCGGGACGCAGGTCGACCAGCTCGGCCTGCCGGTGTTCGCGGCGCACCCGCTGATGGTGCGGGCGGGCGGCGAATATTACGTCCGCTCGATCCAGTCCGCCAATCCGGACGGCAGCCTCACCTTCTATTGCGCGATCGACGAGGGGATCGTGCTGACGCTGGGCGAGGCGGACGATATCGTCGGCCGGCTGGAGGCGTTGTTCGACCGGCTCGATGGCGACATCGGCGGCATCGATCGCATCCTCGGCTTCGATTGCGTGCTCAACTCGGTGGAGATCGCGCAGCGTCAGCTACGCACGCCGGTGTCCGACCTCTACGCCCGACGCGGCGTCATCGGCTTCAACACCTATGGCGAGCAATTCCGTGCGCTGCACGTCAACCAGACCTTCGCCGGTCTGGCGATCGGGCGGCCATGACCGGCGAGCGAGACGACGCCGCGCACGTTGCCGCGCTGGAGGCGCGGATCGCGAAGCTGGAGCGGATCAACCGATCGCTGATGGACCGGGTCGAACGCTCGACCGACCTGCAGGGCAACGCCTTTTCGGTGTTCGAAACCGCGATCGCGCTGGAGAGCAAGGTGCGCGAACGCACCGCCGATCTGGAACGCGCGCTCGACGACCTGGCGGCGAGCAATGCCGCGCTCGCCCACGCCCGCGATGCCGCCGATGCCGCGCGGCGGCGCCTGGGCGATGCGATCGAGGCGCTCGACGAGGGCTTCGCCATTTTCGACACCGACGATCGGCTGGTGCTGTGCAACCGCACCTATCTATCGCTCTGGCCGACGATCGCCGATCGCATCCAGCCCGGCGTCGCCTTCGACGAGATCGCCGGTGCGATCTGCGAGGTGGGATCGACGCTTGGCCCCCTCGTCTCGCCGGCGCGCTGGGTGTCCGAGCGCGTCGGCCGCCATCAGGTCGCCGACGGTGGGCAGGTGATCCTGCTCGCCGATGGCCGCTGGATCCAGGTCAATGAACAGCGCACCAGCGAAGGCGGGATCGTCGGCGTCTACACCGACATCACCGACATCAAGGCGGAGGATGCACGGCAACGGGCGCGCGAGCTGGCCGAGCGCGCGGTGGTGTTGCAGGGAACGCTGGACGCCATGCCGCAGGGCGTGTGCCTGTTCGCGCCCGATCGCTCGCTGCTCGCCTGGAACGATCCGCTACTGACCCTGCTCGATTTGGCGCCGCAGCGGATGCGGCAGCGCATCTCCGATCACGCCGCGCTCGTCAAATGGTGCAAGACGAAGCTACCGCGCGCCGATGCCGCCGACACATTGGGCTGGGTCGATACGCAGGGCAGCGATCCCGCCGAGGCGACGCAGGAGATCGTCGCCGTCCGGCGCCTGGCAGATGGCCGCTCGATCGAAATCCGTCGCCAGCCGACGGCCGACGGCGGCATGGTGATGAGCTTCGACGACGTCACCGAACGGCTGAAAACCGCCGACGCGCTGGAACAGCGGGTCGCCGCGCGCACGCGTGAGCTGGAACAGGAGGTGCGCGAACGGCAGGCGGCCGAGCTGGCGATGCGCGCGGCCAAGATGGCGGCGGAACAGGCCAATCTGTCGAAGACGCGGTTCCTCGCCGCCGCCAGCCACGACCTGCTGCAACCGCTGAACGCCGCGCGCCTGTTCGTCTCCGCGCTGGCCGGCCGTCGCCTCGCCGAGGGCAATCGCAAGATCGTCGATCAGGCGGCATCCGCGCTCGATTCGATCGAGGGCCTGCTGGAGGCGTTGCTCGAAATCTCCAAGCTCGATGCCGGTGCCATCACCCCGGACCTCGGCGATGTCCCGCTCGATGAGATGTTCACCGCGTTGCGCGCCGAATTCGCCGTCGTGGCGGCCGAGCGGGGGCTGACGCTGAACGTCGTGCCGACGCGGCTGTGGGTACATTCCGACCGGCGGCTGCTGCGGCGCGTGTTGCAGAACTTCCTGTCCAACGCCGTGCGCTATACCGAGCGGGGCAGCATCACCATGACCGCGCGGGCCGAGGGGCGATCGGTCGCGATCACCGTCGCCGATACCGGTCCCGGCATCGATCCGTCGCACCATGCCGAAATCTTCGATGAATTCCGCCGCCTCAACACGGGCGCGTCGCAGGGAATCGGATTGGGCCTCGCCATCGTGCAGCGCGCCAGCCGCATGCTGGGCCACCCGGTGCGTGTGGATAGCGCGCTCGGCGCAGGCGCGACCTTCTCGATCGAAGCCCCCCTCGCCGCGACGGGGGTGGCGGGCGCGACGGCCAGCGCGGCACCGGCACGCGGGCTGGGCGTGTCGACCGTGCTCGTGCTCGACAATGAGGAATCGATCCTTGCCGGCATGCAGGCGATGCTGGGCGGCTGGGGTGTGCGGGTGCGGACCGCGGCAACGCTGGAGGATGCGCGCGCGATCGTCCGCCGGTCGCGGCTGCGGCCGGACGTCATCCTCGCGGACTATCATCTGGGGTCGGACACGCTGGGCGATGCCGCGGTCGCGACGCTGCGCGAGGATATCGGCGCGAAGGTGCCCGCCGCGATCATCACCGCGGATCGCATGCCCGACCTGCGCGAACAGCTGCTCGCCGCCGGGCTCCACGTCCTCCAGAAACCGGTGAAGCCCGCGCAGCTGCGGGCGCTGCTCGCCAGCGTCCGCTAGCGCCCCAGCCCGACCTTGTTCGCCAGGATCACCGCCTGCGTGCGGCTGTAGACGTTCAGTTTCGACAGGATGGCGGAGACATGCGCCTTCACCGTCGTCATCGACACGTCGAGCTCATAGGCGATCTGCTTGTTCAGCTTGCCTGCGACGACCAGCCCCAGCACCACGCGCTGCTGCGGCGTCAGCGTGCCGATGCGGCGGCGGATGCCCTCGATCTCCGCCTCGGCATCCGACGGGGCCGCGAAATCGTCGGGGATATAGACGTTACCCGACAGGATCGACTGGATCGCCGCGACGATCTGGCTGCGCTTCAGCGATTTGGGGATGAACCCGGCGGCACCGTTGGCGATCGCGCCGTTGACGACCTGGCTATCCGCCGCGGCGGACACGAGCACGATGGGCAGCGACGGAAACCGGTCGCGCAGCATCGTCAGCCCGGAAAAGCCGCGCGCATCGGGCATGTTGAGATCGAGCAGGACGAGGTCGAAATCGCCCTCGCGATCGACGATCTCGACCGCTTCGGCGACCGATGATGCCTCGAACAGGTCGGCCTGGTCGAAGGCGACCGAAATGACGGTACGCAAGCCGTCGCGCACCAGCGGATGATCGTCCGCGATCAGGACTCGTTCCACGCCCCCTCTCCCCGCAGACGATTGTAATATAAGTGCGATCGGATGCGAAGAGGGCGCCGCGACCGGCGACGCCCCCTGCGACCCGATCATGCCTTGGGCAGCTTGAAGACCCAGAGCGCGCCGCCCTGGTTGATATGCTGCACCGCTTTCGCGACCTCGCCGCCCCACAACGGCACCGCGCCGCCCCAGCCGCTCATGACCGCGACATATTGCTCGCCGTCCTGCTCCCACGTCACCGGGCTGCCGACGACGCCGGAGCCGGTGTTGAACTTCCACAGCTCCTGGCCCGTCTTGGCGTCGAACGCCTTCAGATAGCCCTCGGGCGTGCCGGTAAAGACCAGATTGCCCGCGGTGGTCAGCACGCCGCCCCACAGGGGCGCCTTGTTCTTATATTCCCACGCGATCTTGCCCGTCTTGGGGTCCATCGCGCGCAGCACGCCGATATAGTCGGGGTTCAGCGGCTTGATCGTGAAGCCGGCGCCCAGATAGGCCGCGCCTTTCTTATAGGCGATCGGCTCGTTCCAGATGTCCATGCCCCATTCGTTGGACGGGATGTAGAACATGCCGGTCTGCTGGCTGTACGCCATCGGCATCCAGTTCTTGCCGCCCAGGAAGCTGGGCGCGGCAAACACGCTGGCGCCCTTTTCGGCGCTGGGCGCGGGCGGGCGCTTGGCGGGATCGTAGATCGGCTTGCCGTCCTTGGTGAAGCCGGTCGCCCAGTCGGTGCGCGAGACGAAGCGATTGGCGGAGACGAACTTGCCGTTCGTCCGGTCGAGCACGAAGAAATAGCCGTTGCGATCGGCCTTCGCGCCGAGCTTCCGCCCATCCATGTCGAACGGGATGAATTCGTTGACGCCGTCGAAGTCCCAGCCGTCATGCGGGGTTGTCTGGTAATGCCATTTGATCTCGCCCGTGTCGGGATCGATCGCCAGCGTCGACGAGGTGTAGAGGTTGTTTCCGGGGCGCAGATGGCTGTTCCACGGAGCGGGGTTGCCGGTGCCCATGTAGATCAGGTTGGTATCGGGATCGTAGGTGCCGCCCAGCCAGGTCGCGCCGCCGCCGTTCTTCCACTGATCGCCCTGCCAGCTCGCATTGAGCTTGCCGGTCATGGTCGAATCCTTGCCGTTCAGCTGGCCCATATGGCCCTCGATCGTCGGACGCGACCAGATCAGCTCGCCGGTGTTGACGTCACGCGCCTCCACCTTGCCGACGATGCCGAATTCGCCGCCCGAATTGCCGTAGATCACCTTGCCCTTCACGATCATCGGCGCGGCGGTGAAGCTGTAGCCCGCGTCATAGGGGGCCAAAGTCTTGTTCCAGATGACCTTGCCCGTCTTGCGGTTCAGCGCGACCATATGCGCATCGAGCGTGCCGAAGATGATCTTGTCGCCGTAGATGGCAGCGCCGCGATTGACGACGTCGCAGCATGGCATGATCCCGTCGGGCAGGCGCGCGTCATACTGCCACAGTTCTTCGCCCGAACGCGCATCGAAGGCGAACAGGCGGCTGTAGCTGCCGGTGACGTAGATGACGCCGTCATAGACGATCGGCTGCGCTTCCTGCCCGCGCTGCTTCTCGCCGCCCAGGCTGGCGGAGAAAGCGGGGACGAGGCGCGCGACATTGGCGGCGTTGACCTGCGTCAGCGTGCTGAACCGCTGCGCTCGCGGCCCCATGCCATAGGTCAGGACGTCGCCGGGGGTCGCCGCATCGTTCATCAGGTCCGCATCGGTCGGTCCTGCCCCCGCAGCAGCGGCAGCAGCGGCAGCTGGAGCGGCGGCGGGCGGGGTCGTGGCGGCCGCCGTGATGGCGGCGCGCGGTTCGGTCGCGGTCACCGCCGTCGCCAGCATCGTGCCGGCCAGCAGCATCGCGCACCGGGTCGCCATGGTCTTCATCGCTCTCGTCTCCCCTCCGTTCGGCCGTCCCTGCGACCTTGGTTGATGACGCCGAGCCTAATCCGGGATCCGCGTCGGTGGCATTGGACCTTGGATCAAGTCGCCAGCGGCGCGCGGTCGCTGACGCCGTGGCGCGCGAGGATCGCCGCGACGGTGCCGTCGCTACGCAGGCCGGCGACGATCCGGTCGAGCCGGTCGGCGAGGTCGCGGCTGTCGTCCTTCACCGCCAGGCCCACGTCCCAGCCTGCGCTGGGGAGCGCCGGCAGCGGCCCCTTGCGCGTCTTCACCCGCGGCGCGCCGGCAGCGAGCGCATGCTCGATCTGCGCACGCGTCGCGAGCACGACATCTGCTTCACCCGTCTTGACCGCATCGACCGCGGCCGCGCCGCTCATCAGGTGGCGCGTGTCGGTGCGCAACACGCCGCCGAAGCTGCCCGAAAAGTAGAAGTCGGGCACGCTATCCAGCTCGGCCACCAGCCGCTTGCCCTTGAAGGCGGCGGGGGCGACCTCGCAATCGGTCTCGACCCCGCAGGCCATCAGGAAGCCCTCGCGATAATAAGGCGCGCCGATCACCGCGCGGTCGTTGGCGCGGGCCAGCTGCCGGTCCACCGGCACGTGCATCATGATGTCGCACGTCTGTCCGCCGACCAGAGAGCCCCGCCACACCATGTTGCGCAGATCGTCGCCGACATCCTCGTCGGCCAGGAAGTCGACGATCTCCGCGCGCACTCCCAAAGCCTTGGCGATCGCCCGGCCGAGGTCGACGTCGATGCCCATGACGGTGCCGTCGGCGCCCTTCCACGACCAAGGTTCGAAATCGCGATAGACCGCGATGCGCACGACACCCGCCTCGGTGATCGTGTCGAGCCCCCGCGCCATCGCTCCGACGGGGGCAAAGGCCGCGGCGAGTGCGCCCGCGATAATCGCGCGGCGGGTGGGTGCGCGGCAGGATGCCCCGCTCATTCCTCGTGCTTCGTGTCGAGCCAGGAGCGGATCGCCCAGCCGGCCTTCTGCCCCAGCGCATCGCCCATCGGCGGCATATAGACCTTGCCGTCGCGCGACGAGCCATGCTGGAAGCGCTGGATGAACCATTCGTCGCCGGCCTCGCCCTTGTCGAGGTAGCGCAGATCGGGGGCAATGCCGCCCGAGATCGCATCGAGCCCGTGGCAACGCGCGCAATTGCCGCCATAGGCGCTCTCGCCGATCTTCTTGGCAATCGCATAGACCTGAGGGTCATCGCGATAGGGGTTCTTCGTCACCCATGTCGTGTTGTCGGGCTTGATGTCGGGCAGCTTGCTGGTGTCGACCGCCTGCGGCGTGACGTTGCCATGCGCGAAGACGTTATAGCCGATCGACGACGCCGCGATCAGCGCCGAACAGACGAATGCGATACGCGAACCCTTCACCGGCATCATCCTCTCCCGCCGCCCTGACGGCGGCTCGGCAGAGACCCTAACCGCGGCGAAGCATCGGGACTTATTGGACTTTGGTACGAAGGGGCGGCGCGCCGGGATGGGCTAGGATGCGGTCATGCGATCCCTGCTCCTCATCGCGGCCCTCGCCGCCCCCCTCGCCGCCCCTCTTACCCCTGCGACCGCCGAGACGATCTATGTCTCGAACGAGCGCGCCAACACGATCAGCGTCATCGACGCCGCCACGCTCAAGGTCATCGTGACCTGGCCCGTCGGCCGACGCCCGCGCGGCATCGTCCTGTCGCGCGACGGCAGGTACTTGTACGTCTGCGCCAGCGACGAAAACGCCGTGCAGGTGGTCGATCTGGCATCGGGCAAGGTCGTCGCCAACCTGCCGTCGGGGGAGGATCCCGAAACCTTCGCGCTGTCGCCGGACGGCACACTGCTGTTCGCCTCGAACGAGCGCGATGCGACGGTGACCGCGATCGACGTGCCGGGGCGCAAGGTCGCGTTCCAGGTCGTCGTCGGCGTCGAGCCCGAGGGGATGGCGGTCAGCCCCGACGGCCGGTTCGCGGTCTCCACCTCCGAAACGGACAATGCGGTCCACTGGATCGACATCGCGCGGCGCGAGGTGGTGGCGACCACGCCGACGGGCGACCGGCCGCGCCACGCCGAATTCTCTGCGGACGGCAAGCAGCTGTGGGTGTCGGCGGAGCTCGGCAACAGCGTGGCGGTGATCGACGTCGCCAGCCGAAGGGTGATCGACACGTTGCACTTCACGGTGCCCGGCATCGCCCCCGAAAAAGTCATGCCGGTGCAGATCCGCTTTACCCCCGATGCGCGACAGGCGGTGATCGCGCTGGGGCGCGGCAATGCGATCGCGATCGTCGACACCGCGACGCGCAAGACGCGCGCCATCGTTCCCGTCGGCCCGCGCGTGTGGGGCGTTGCGATCACGCCGGATGGACGCCGCGCCATTTCCAGCGACGGCCTGTCCGACACGGTCACCGTCGTCGATCTCGCCAGCGCCAAGGCCATCGCCACAGTCCCGGTCGGCCGCGCGCCCTGGGGTGTCGTCGTCCGGTAGGGGTCGTGCGGTAGGGAAGGCAGGGCCATCGCCGCGCCGTCCCACTTTGGTCCGGGATCGAAAGTCCAATACCGCGCCGCGCCCGTCTCCATCAGCCTTGCCGACACGAGCCCGAGACCACGGGCCGAACAGGGGAGGATTAGCATGAAAGCCGTTGCCCGCCTGCTGGGCGCCGTCGCCCTCGCATCCATCGCCATCGCCACGCCCGCCGCGGCGCAGGATGCGACCGACGGGCTGCTGCTGAAGCTGAAGGAAAAGGGAATCCTGACCGAGGACGAATATCAGGCGCTGCTCGCCCGCAAGACGGCACAACCCAGCCCCGTCCCCGCCGCCAACACCGCAGAGGCGCCGCAGCAGGCCGCCGCCGAACGGCTCGACGACAAGAAGCTGGTGCGCATGGCGGACAGCGGCGTGGGGCTGGTGATCGGCGATGTCGCGCTGAAATTCTCCGGCTCCGTCAACGGCTTCTACGTCCATGACAGCGCCGATGCGGCGACGCCCGCGAATACCGTCGCGGGCGGGCTCGCGAGCGTCGGCAACGACACGTCCGCGATCCGCAACGGGCTGCTGCCCGGCTTCCTGAAGGTCGACGTCTCGACGACCCAGGGCGGCTGGGACGTCGGCGCGCATTTCGGCATGTACCCCGGCATCAATTCCAGCCTGGGCAATTCCGGCGCGAACGGCGCGGGCGCCCCCCAGGCGCTGCAAACCTCCGGCATCGATTTCCGCCAGACCTATCTGACGTTCGGTCGCAGTGGCTTCGGCGAGATCAAGATCGGCCGCGATATCGGCCTGTTCGGGTCGGATGCGATCCTGAACGACATCACATTGCTGTCGGTCGGCACCGCCGCGGGCAACGCTGCGCCGTCCAACACGTCGCTCGGCCGGATCGGGCTGGGGTATATCTACACCGACTTCCAGCCGCAGATCACCTATGCCTCGCCCAAATTCGGCGGCTTTCAATTCGCGGCAGGCGTCTTCCAGCCGCTGACCACGATCGGCCGCACCGAGACGAACGAGACGATCGGCTTCCAGGCCAAGGCGACCTACGACCTCGTGCCGACCGACGGAGGCCTCGGCGCGCATCTGTGGGTCAGCGGGCTGATCCAGGGCCATGACGCGATCGGCGGCTTGCCGGCCTATACCGGCCGCGCGATCGATGCCGGCGCCAAGCTGTCCTACGGTCCGGCGAGCCTGACCGGCTATTATTACACCGGCACCGGCGTCGGCACGATCGGCCTGTTCCTGCTGTCGACCGATGCGCTCGGCCGCAAGCGCGACAGCAACGGCTATTACGTCCAGGGCACCTATGGCATCGGCAAGCTGACGCTGGGGGCGAGCTATGGCGCGAGCTACCTGTCGCGGGCGCAGGGTGAGGCGATCTCCGCCCTCGTCCGCCGGAACGCGAGCTGGGTCGGCCAGACGCGCTATGGCCTGAACAGCTGGGTGACGCTGATCGGCGAATACACCCACACCATGTCGCGCGCGCACAACGGCAACGACGCGAGCTCCGACGCACTGGCGCTCGGCGCGATCCTGTTCTTCTGATCCCACCGCATCGACGGGCTGTGCATCTCGATCGGATGCGCAGCCCGCGTCACGAAAGGCCGCCTCATGCTCGATATCGTTCCAGCGACCCCTGCGCGTTCCGGCGGCATCGGCCCTGCCGAATATGAGCATCAATGCCGCGCCGCGATCGAGACGCCCGATGCCTATTGGCGCGATCAGGCCGCACAGCTCGACTGGATACGGCCATTCGATACGGTGAAGGACGTGTCCTTCGCAGCGGACGATTTCCGGATCCGCTGGTTCGACGGCGGCCAGATCAACGTGTCCGCCAATTGCCTCGACCGGCACCTGGCGACGCGGGGCGATCAGGTCGCGATCCTGTGGGAAGGCGACGAACCCGGCGAGGGCGCGCGCATTACCTATCGCGCGTTGCACGACCGCGTCTGCCGAATGGCGAACGTGCTGACGTCGCTTGGCGTCGGACGCGGCGACCGCGTGACGCTCTACCTGCCGATGGTGCCCGATGCGGCGGCGGCGATGCTCGCCTGTACGCGGATCGGCGCGATCCATTCGATCGTGTTCGGCGGCTTTTCCCCCGATGCACTCGCCGACCGGATCCGCGATTGCGGATCGAAACTGGTCATCACCGCCGACGAAGGCTGCCGCGGCGGCCGTCGCATTCCGCTGAAGGCCAATGTCGATGCCGCGCTAAGCGCCTGCCCCTCGGTCGAGCATGTGCTGGTCCTGCGCCGCACCGGTGGCGATATTGCGATGACGCCCGGCCGCGACCTGTGGCTGGACGATGTGATCGCCGATGCCTCGCCCGTCTGCCCGCCGGTGGCGATGGAGGCCGAAGACCCGTTGTTCATCCTCTACACCAGCGGATCGACGGGCAAGCCCAAGGGGGTGCTCCACACGACCGCCGGCTATCTGCTGTGGGTCGCCAAGACGTTCCGCGAGGTCTTCGACCACCGCGACGGGGACGTCTTCTGGTGTACCGCCGACATCGGCTGGGTCACCGGGCACAGCTATGTCGTCTATGGCCCGCTCGCCAACGGCGCGACGACGGTGATGTTCGACGGCGTCCCCAATTATCCCGACCACGGGCGATTGTGGGATACGGTCGACCGGCTGGGGGTGAGCGTGCTCTACACCGCGCCGACCGCGATCCGGGCGCTGATGCGCGAAGGCGACGACCACGTCACCCGCCATCGCCGCACCAGCCTGCGCCTGCTCGGCAGCGTCGGCGAACCGATCAACCCGGAAGCCTGGGCCTGGTATCACCGCGTCGTCGGCGACGGCCGCTGCCCGATTGTCGACACGTGGTGGCAGACCGAGACGGGCGGCGTGCTGATCTGTCCCCTGCCCCACACGCCCGATCCCAAGCCTGGCGCCGCGACCAGGCCACTGCCCGGCGTCCAGGTAGAGCTGGTCGATGCAGAGGGCGGCGTTCTGCACGGCGCGGCAGAGGGCCATCTGGTCCTTACCGATAGTTGGCCCGGCCAGATGCGATCGATGTGGGGCGATCACGACCGCTTCATCCAGACCTATTTCACCACCTATCCCGGCAAATATTTCACCGGCGACGGCTGCCGCCGCGATGCGGACGGCGATTATTGGATCACCGGCCGCGTCGACGATGTCATCAACGTCAGCGGCCACCGCCTCGGCACCGCGGAGATCGAGAGCGCGCTCGTCGCCCATCCCAGCGTCGCGGAAGCTGCCGTCGTCGGCATGCCGCACGACGTGAAGGGGCAGGGCATCTACGCCTTCGTCACGCTCCACGCGGACGCGATGGAGGACGAGGCGTTCCGCGACACCTTGCGCGCCTGGGTCCGGCGACAGATCGGCCCGGTCGCGACGCCCGACGCGATTCAGTTCGCCCCCGCTTTGCCCAAGACCCGCTCCGGCAAGATCATGCGCCGTATCCTGCGCAAGATCGCGGAAGGCGCGGTCGATACGATCGGCGACACCTCGACGCTCGCCGATCCATCCGTGGTCGCGACGCTGATCCGCGACCGGCAGGCATGAGGTGAACGCGCGCGGCGTTCGAGCCCGGCCCTCGACATAAGCCGGACGGACGTCCACACGCGCCCCTGCCCGCCCGCCGCCGGACCGACCGGCAGGGGCCGAAGCCGTTGGACCGCCCCATGACCGCACGCCCACGTTCGATCCGGCTGACGCCGCGAGACATTCCGTCGCCCAGCTCGATCAGCCCCGAGGCGCAGGCGGCGCTGGAGCGGCTGATCGACGCGGACGGCGTGCCGGTCAACGCGCGCTTCGCCATGCCGGACCATGACGACGTGGCGGGGTGGCAAGCGGTCAAGACATCGGTCGATGCCCACTATGCGCGCATGCTGGCCGCGGCCTCGGACGCGCCCACCGCCGCAGTCGAGACGATCCGGTGCGACGATGCGGTCGTCCATGTCGCCACGCCCGTTGCCCCGATCGCCGAGGACGCTGTGTATATCGACCTGCACGGCGGTGCGCTGGTCTTCGGCGGTGGCGAGGCGTGCCGGCATGGCGCACGGACGCTGGCCGATCAATTGGGCTTGCGCGTCTGGAGCGTCGACTATCGCCTGCCGCCCGAACACCCCTTCCCGGCGGGCCTCGACGATGGCCTGGCGGCCTATCGTGCTGCGCTTCGACTGTACCCGGCCGAACGGATCGTCGTTGGCGGACGCTCCGCCGGCGGCAATCTCGCCGCCGCGATGCTACTGCGCGCGACGGCGGAGAGCCTGCCGATGCCGGCCGGGCTGGTCCTGCTGTCGCCGCAGGTCGATTTGACGGAAAGCGGCGACAGTTTCGTGGTCAACGCCGGCGTGGACGGGATGCTGCCCACGTCGCTGATGTCGAGCAATCGGCTCTATGCGGGTGGGGCCGATCTGAGCGATCCTCTCGTGTCACCGCTGTTCGGTGATGTCGCCAACTTCCCCCCGACCTTCCTTCTCACGGGCACACGCGACCTGTTTCTGTCCAACACCGTGCGCATGCACCGCCGGCTCGTGTCGGCCGGGGTTCCTGCAGACCTCCATGTCTTCGAAGCCATGCCCCATGGCGGCTTCGGCGGAGCGCCCGAGGATCGGGAGGCGGCGCACTGTATGACGCGCTTCGTCCGAGACCGTCTATCGGCGCGCTGACCGGGCGCGCTGCTTGCCATTCTGCTGCGGTTTTGGCCCCGACGATGGACGTTCCGGAAAAACGAATGCCACGATAAGACAGTAATGGATCAATAGTCGCGCACCGCTCCCGGTCGTGATGAGGCAAGAAGCGGATTGATCTGCGTCTATACGAAAAACAGAGGTTGCTGCGGAACCAATAAGTCGTTGCGCTAAATACTATTTCTCGTGTTTCCCGCTGGATACAAATCGACCAAACTGTCGTTGAGCCCTGATAAAGCAAGAAGGGGCGCTCGTGATCATCGTACATCTGGCGCTCGGCGGTTGTCTGAAGGCGCCGCCCGTCAATTTCGGCGTGACGGCAGATACCGGTGGCCATATCGCCTATGTCCTCGATGCGGCATGCCATCAGGCGTTGCGCTCCGATGTCGATGCGGTGACGATCGCCACACGATTGTTCGCCGACGAACGGCTCGATCCCGTCCACGCGCAAGCGGAGGAGGTCGTCGCGCCGAAGGTGACGATCCGCCGCATCGCGACCGCAGACCATCGCTATCTCGAGAAGGAGGCACTGGGCGCCGACCTTGCCGCCTTCACGGAGGCGTTCTGCGCGATGCTCGAACAGGAAGAGCGGCGCCCCGACGTGATTCACGCGCATTTCGCCGATGCCGCCGCCGTGGCCATGGCGGCACAGCGTCGATTCGGCATCCCCTTCGTCTACACGCCGCACGCGCTCGGCATCGACAAGCGGATGCAGCGCCTGGAATGCCCCGGCCTCGACGCCCGGATCGCCGCCGAACGCGCCGCGATCGAAGGGGCCTCAGCGATCGTGGTGTCGACCGAGGAAGAGGCGGCGCGTCAGGTCGGCGGTTATGGCGTTGCGCTCGGCGACCGGGTGACGGTCGTCGCGCCGGGCGTACCGCGCCGCGATTGCGTGCCGGGGCCGGATACGCTGGCCGACCGGCTGGGCGACTGGTTCGAGCGCCCGGACCTGCCGATCATTCTCGCCATCGCGCGGCCCGTCGCGAAAAAGAATCTCGCTGCGCTCGCCCGCGCCTATGCCGACGATCCCGCGCTACAGGCACAAGCGAACCTAGTCATTCTGGCCGGGCAGCATGCCTATGCCTCGGCCGATGAGCGGGCGTCGCTTGCGGAATTGCAGGCGATCGCCGACCGGCCGGGCATGCGGGGGCGCATCGCCCTGCCGCCGCAGCACGATGCCGATGACGTGGCGGCGCTGTATGCGCGGGCAGCGCGCGGCGGCGTCTTCGTCAACCCGGCGCTGCACGAGCCCTTCGGCCTGACGCTGGTCGAGGCCGCGGCGGCGGGTGTGCCGGTGGTCGCGACGCGCAACGGCGGTCCCGCCGATATCGTCGCGATGATCGGCCATGGCCTGCTGATCGATCCGGAGGATACGGCCGCGATCGGTGCGGCGATCCGCGCGATCGTCGGCGATCCCACCCGGCATCTCGCCTTCGCCACCGCTGCACGCACCCGTGCCGATCTGTATTGCTGGCATCGCTATGCGGCCGCTACCCGCGCGCTGTACGGCGACTTGGCGGCGCCCCGCCTGCTTGCCTGCGACATCGACAATACGCTGACCGGCTGCGTCGAGGGCGCGCGCGCCTTCGCGGCGTGGCGGGCTGCGAGCCCCCTGCCCTTCATCATCGCCACCGGCCGCGGCTTCGACGCCGCGCGGATGATCCTGAAGCGCTGGCGCCTGCCGCAGCCCGATGCGTTCATCGTCGATGTCGGCACCCGGTTGATGCTGCCCGACGGAACCGGCGGGTGGCGCGCCTGCGCGGACTATGCGCGCACGCTGGATGCGGACTGGGATCGCGACGCCGTCGCCGCGACGCTCGCGCCGCTCGGCGTGACGGCGCAACCGGCCGCGACGGCGGGGCCGCACAAGATCAGCTTCTACGGCGGCGCTGCCGAGGCCGGCCGCATCCGCGAAGCACTCTCGGCAGCGGGGCTGGCCGCGCGCGTCATCTTCTCGCACGGCCGCCTGATCGACGTGCTCGCGCCCACCGGCGGCAAGGCACAGGCAATCGCGGCTTATGCCGCCCGGCGCGGCCTGACGCTGGCGGATTGTATCGCGGCAGGGGACAGCGGCAACGACGCCGACATGCTGGCGGCGTGCGGCCATGCCATCGTCGTCGGCAATGCGGGGGGCGAGCTGGCCTATCTGTCGCCACGCCCCGGCCTGCTGCGCGTGCGCCGCCATCATGCCGGCGGCGTGCTGGAGGGGCTGGCGACCTTGGGGCTGGCGGATGCGTCCACCGCCGACCTGCCCGTCTCGGTGGCGGCATGATGCGCCCCTTCGGCTATTTCGTCCATCATCAGGGTCGCGGCCATGCCGAACGCTGCGCCGCGATCGCCAACGCGCTGCCGCCGACGCGGCCGATGACGATCTTCTGCGCGCGTGACGACATCTTTCCCGCGCTGCCCCCGCAGGTTGATGTCGTCCGTCTGCCCTCTCTGTTCGAAGCCACGGGCGACGAGGCGACGACGATGGACTGGGTGCCGACGCCGCAGACGTTGCACTGCGCGCCGCTGGGCTGGCCCGGCATCCGTCGCGCGATGGCGATGCTGGCGGGGTGGTTCGACAGCGCCGACCCCGCGCTGATGATCTGCGACGTCTCGGCCGAGATCGCGCAACTGTCGCGCATCTGTTCGGTGCCGCACGTCAAAGTCCTGCAACACGGCGACCGCGGCGATGCCGGCCACCGTGCCGCCTATGACGGCGCGGCGGGGCTGCTCGCGCCCTTCCACGCCGATCTCGCGCAGCCCGACTGGGACGCGGCGTTACGCGCCCGGACCTGTTTCGCCGGCGGCCTCGGCGTCGATGTCCGTGTGCCCGAGCGCGAGGTAGCGCGGCAGCGGATCGGCATTGGCGCGGACGAAGAGATGATCCTCGTCCTGTCGGGGGGCGGCGGCGATGGCTTCGCGCAGGCGCCGATCGGCGTCGGCGCACGTGCGCGCCCGGCGGCACGCTGGATCACGATCGGCAAGGTCCAGCGCGACTGGCACGCCACTGAGCCCGCCAATGTCGAGCATCGCGGCTGGGTGGACGATGCCGCCGACCATATCGCGGCGGCGGACCTCGTCATCGCCTCGACCGGCAACACCACCTGCCAGCAAATCCTCGCTTCGGGACGGCCATGGCTGGCAGTGCCCGAATGGCGCTATTTCGACGAACAGCATCGCAAGGCCGATGCACTCGCCGCCGCCGGCGTCGCGACCGTGCGCCCGCACCTGCCCTCGTCGGCGCATGGCTGGAGCGCGGCACTGGCCGACACGCTGCGCGACCACCGCCCCGACCGCCAGCGCGCAATGATCGACGACACGCCGGCCGACCGCGCCGCCCTCTGGCTCGAAGCGCTCGCCGACCGACTGTGGACGCCGCTCGCCGCCACCCCTTCCCTCTCCCTGGAGCCCCGCATCCTATGACTTCCGTCTCCGTCGTGACCCTGGCGAAGGGCCGCCCCGATCACCTCGTCAACGTCGTGCGCGGGCTATCGCAGCAGACGATGCGGCCGGTTGAGCTGATCGTCGCGGTGATGCAGGACACGCTCTACGACCTGCCCGACGCCCCCTTTCCCATCCGCCAGATCCGGATCGACGCCGATGCGCTGCCGCTCGCGATGGCGCGCAACGTCGCGGCGGGCGCGGCGCAGGGCGAGGTACTCGTGTTCCTCGACATGGACTGTATCCCCACGCCGGAACTGGTCGCCGATTACGCCGGCTTCGCCGCCACGTTCGATGGCCTGCTGATGGGCGAGGTGATGTACCTGCCCGGCGGCGCGACGGCGGGCGACTGGTCCTATTCCGGTTTCGCCGCGGTCGCCGAACGGCACTCGGACCGCCGCGGGCCGCCCGCGGAGGGGCTGGAAGTGTGTGCCGATTATCGCTGCTTCTGGTCGCTCAACTTCGCGATGCGCCGCGAGACGTTCCTGCGCGTCGGCGGCTTCGACGAACGCTATGTCGGCTATGGCGGCGAGGATACCGATTTCGGCAAGACGCTGGATCAGGCGAACGTCACGATCGCCTGGATCAAGGGCGGGCTCGCCTATCACCAATATCACCCGCACCACATGCCGCCCGTCCACCATATCGACAGCGTGGTCCGCAACGCGCAGCTGTTCGAGGCGAAATGGGGCTATCGGACGATGGGCCACTGGCTGCACGCGTTCCGCCTGATGGGGCTGATCGACGACACGCCCGGCCGGCCGATCCGCATCCTGCGCGAAGCCCATGACGGCGACCGCGCGCTGACCGGCCAGCAGAGCCATCAGCCTTATGCCAATACCGCGCGCGTGCTGCGCGAACTCGAAGCCGCCGCCGCCCGCGCACCGGAGGCGGTCGCCGCGTGAGGATCGCCATCCTCGCACATGTCCGCCAGCGTATCGCACAGCCGTTCGCAGGCGGCATGGAGGCGCATTGCTGGCACCTCGCCGCCGGGCTGCAGGATCGCGGCCACGACGTCGTCCTGTTCGCCTCGGGCGACAGCGATCCGCGCTTCACGATCGATCCCGTGCTCGCCGAACATTACGAGCGTACCTTCCCGTGGGCCGAGCATCGCGGCTCGGCGCCGCTGATCGCGCATCTCGACGCGGGCTATGCCGCGGCATGCGACCGGATCGCGGCCGGCGGGTTCGATGTCGTCCACAACAACAGCCTGCACCGCTTCCCGCTGGAGCGACGCCGGACGGAGGCGGTGCCGACCGTCACCTCGCTGCACGTGCCCCCCTATGACGCGCTGCACTGGTTCGTGCAGCAGAGCCCGTCGCCGCGCCATCATCTGACCATCACCTCGGCGCGGCAGCGCGAGGCCTGGTGGCCGAACGGCGC
This sequence comes from Sphingomonas sp. DC5200-1, assembly GCF_049897245.1. Classification (NCBI taxonomy): domain Bacteria; kingdom Pseudomonadati; phylum Pseudomonadota; class Alphaproteobacteria; order Sphingomonadales; family Sphingomonadaceae; genus Sphingomonas; species Sphingomonas sp. DC5200-1. The sequence goes on along the minus strand of NZ_JAFCVW010000005.1, from coordinate 425,579 downwards.
ACCGGCGGAGGTATCGGTGCTGCACAACGGCATCGATATCGATCGCTGGCCCTATCGCCCGCACGGCAACGGCGAGGCGGTCTGGTGCGGGCGCATCACGCCCAACAAGGGGCCGCATCTCGCCGCCCGGGCCGCACGCGCCGCCGGCATCCGCCTGACGCTGTTCGGGGGGATCGAGGATCCTGACTATTATTCGTCAGAGGTCGCGCCGCTGCTCGGCGACGGCGTCGTCTATGCCGGGCACCGCAACGCCGAGGACCTGGCGGTGGAACTTGGCCGCGCCTCGCTGTTCGTCTTCACACCCTGTTGGGACGAGCCGTTCGGACTGGTCGCGGCAGAGGCGATGGCGTGCGGCCTGCCCGTCGCAGCATTCGACATGGGTGCGGCGCGCGAGGTCGTCGGCGACGCCGGCCGGTTCGCGGCCCCGGGCGATGTCGCCGCGCTGGCCACGGCGATGCGCGAGGCGATGGCGATTCCCCCCGACGTCCCGCGTGACCGCGTGCAGCGGCTGTTCACGCACGATCGCTGGCTCGACCGCTGCGAGGCGCTGTACCGCACCGTGATCGCCGGCGACGTCAGGCTGGCGGCATGAGCGACGTCGTCGCGGCGCAGCGAGCCGCGCTCGATACCCTCTACCGCCGGCACCTGACGCTGGGCAGCCGCTATGCGCTGCTCGACTTTCCCGATCACGCCAATGTCGGTGACAGCGCGATCTGGCTGGGCGAACTGGTCATGCTGCGCGGCATCACCGGACGCGATCCGAACTATGTCTGCACGTGGCACGATTTCGACGAGCACGCGCTGCGCGCCGCCTGCCCGGACGGCATCGTCTTCCTGCACGGGGGCGGCAATCTGGGCGATATCTGGCCACACCACCAGCAGTTGCGCGAAACCGTGCTCGAGCGGCTGCGCGACCGCGTGGTGGTGCAGCTGCCGCAGTCGATCCACTTCCGCGATGCGTCGGCAGCGGCGCGGTTCGCAGGCATCGCGGCACGGCACCCGGGGCTGACGCTCTACGCGCGCGACACCGCCAGCCTCGCCATCGCGCAACAGATGGTCGGGACGGTCGCTTCGCTCGCCCCGGATTCCGCCTTCGCGCTCGGGTGGCAGGCGCGCCGGGAGCCGGACGTGCCGGTGCTGGCGCTGATGCGTACCGACAAGGAGCGAGTCGACAATACTCCGCCGCTCCCGGCGGACGCGATCGTCTGCGACTGGCTGGAAGACGACGATGGCCTGTCCGGCGACCACGCCGCCCTCGCCACGGCGCGTGTCGCGCGCGGCCTGCGCCTGCTGTCGCGAGGACAGACGATCGCCACCGATCGCCTGCACGGCCATATCCTCGCGCTGCTGCTCGATATCCCCCACATCGTCTTCGACAATGATTACGGCAAGATCGGCCGCTACGTCGCGACATGGACCCAGGGCAGCCCGCGCCTGCTCCACGCACTGCCGTCGCCGCCACGATCCGTCGCGGCATGACCGCCATCCCGGCGATCAGCCTGCTCGTCTGCACGCGCAACCGCGCCGATGCGCTGCCGCGCCTGCTCGCCTCGATCACCCACGCCGCCGCGCAGGAAGGGGCACCGGCGATCGAGGTCGTCATCGTCGACAATGGCTCGACCGACGCCACGGCCGATCGGCTGGCGGCGTGGCAGGCGCAACAGTCCTTCCCCGTCCGCCTGCTCCACAGCGACCGGCCCGGCCTGGCCCGCGCGCGAAACGTCGGTCTCGCCGCCGTGCGCGGCGCGATCGTCGCGATGACCGACGACGACTGTCGCCTCCACCCCGATTATTTCATCGCGCTCGCCCGCTGTTTCGCGGCGCTGGGCGGTTCGGCGATCGTCGGCGGCCGCATTCTGCCCGGCGATCCCGACGACCTGCCGATCACGATCAAGCTGGAAGACCATCCGATGATCGCGACGCCCGATCAGTTTCCGGGCGGGTTCGTAATGGGCGCCAATCTGGCGATGACGCGCGATGTGCTGCATCGGGTCGGCGCCTTCGACGAGCGGTTCGGCGCGGGCGCGCCGTTCCGCGCCGCCGAGGACACCGACTATCTGCTGCGTGCGCAGGCGGCGGGGATCGCGCTGCGTTACGAGCCCCATTTCGTCGTCGACCATCACCACGGACGCCGGCTCGCCGCCGAGGAACGCGCCCTGCTGGCGGGGTACAGCGTCGGAGACGGCGCGCTCTACGCCAAATTCCTGTTCAGGGACCGGCGGGTGCTGCGCTACCTCATGCAGGACGTCGGATCGCTGCGGCTCGACCTGCTACGCCCGGTCCGCGCGCATAAGAGCATTCGGGCCTTCTACACGTTCTGCCTGCGCCACAAGCTGATCGGCATGGCCGCCTTCCTGACGGAAAGCGCCAGGAGCGGCCGACGCACTACCGATCAGTACGGCCGGGCATAAGCGTCAGGGCCGATCGACGCGGCCGCCCGGCAGCGGATGGGGCACGCCGGTCGTGCCGGGGAAGCTGATCGGCAGTCCCTTCAGCGTCCGCACCGCCATATAGGCGAAGCCCTCCGCCTCCAACGCGTCGCCGTCCCAGCCGAGCGTATCGCTGGCTTCCGGTGCGATGCCGGTGCGCTCGCCGATCATGCGCAGCAGCGTCGGGTTGTGACGGCCCCCGCCCGCGACGATCAGGCGCTTCGGCCGCGCGGGCAGCTGGTCCAGCGCCTCGGCCACGGTCGCGGCGGTAAAGGCGGTCAGCGTCGCCGCGCCGTCCGCCGCCGACAGGCCGCGCGCCGGCTGAATGGTGAAGTCGTTGCGGTCGAGGCTCTTGGGCGACGGCGCGGCAAAATAGGGGTGGTCGAGCATCGCGGTCAGCACCGCCTCGTCCACATGCCCCGACGCGGCAAGCGCACCATCGGCGTCGTAACGCGCGCCGGTTTCCGCCTCGACCCAGCTGTCGATCAGGCCGTTCGCCGGACCGGTGTCGAACGCGACCAGCGCGCCATCCGCGCCGACGAAGGTGACATTGCCAACGCCGCCGAGATTGAGCACCGCCACCGGCCGCTCCAGCCCGGCCGTCAGCGCGGCGTGATAGATCGGGAGCAACGGCGCCCCCTGCCCGCCTGCAGCAACGTCCGCGCTGCGCATATCGCTGACCACCGCGATGCCGGTCGCACGCGCCAGCACGGCGCCATCGCCGATCTGCCACGTCCAGCCGCGGTCGGGCCGGTGCGCGACGGTCTGCCCGTGATAGCCGATCACCGCCACGTCCGCCGCCGCCACGCCCGCATCGCGCAGCAGCTTGTGGACGGCAAAGGCATGCGTCCGGTCGATCAGCTCGCCCGCCGCGACGATATCGGGCGAAGCGCGCGGCCGATCGAAGGTCAGCGCCAGCGCGGTCGCCGCGGCCAATTGCTCGCGGGCCGCGTCCGAATAGGGCTCGCCGCGAAAGGCCAGCGGCCGCACCTCTCCTTCGCCATCCGTTTCGATCAGCGCCGCGTCGATCCCGTCAAGCGACGTCCCGGACATCAATCCTATTGCCAGCATGCACGATCACTCCCGTCGGTTCGATGTGGCGGCTGCGCGGCAGGCTGTCGAGCGGCATCGCCCCCGGATGCGACGAATGGCCGCCCGTGCCGCGCCATCTGGCAAAAGCGCGCCAAATCGACTATGTCGCGCGCTCTCATGGCAACTCGTCTTCCTTCTCCGCCGCGCGTCGGCATGGTGTCGCTTGGCTGTCCCAAGAATCTGGTCGACAGCGAACGCATCCTCACCCAGCTGCGCGCCGACGGCTATCAGATGTCCGCCGATTACGCCGGCGCCGACGTCGTGCTGGTCAACACCTGCGGCTTCCTCGATTCCGCCAAGGAAGAAAGCCTGGAGGCGATCGGCGAGGCGATCGCGGAAAACGGCCGCGTCATCGTGACGGGCTGTATGGGCAAGGAGGCGGAGGTCATTCGCGCCCGCTTCCCGCAGGTCCTCGCCGTCACCGGCGCGCATCAATACGAACAGGTGGTCGAGGCGGTGCATGAGGCGGCGCCCGCGAACCTGTCGCCCTATATCGACCTCATCCCCGACGCCGGGCTGAAGCTGACGCCGCGTCACTACAGCTATCTGAAGATTTCGGAAGGCTGCAACCATCGCTGCTCCTTCTGCATCATCCCCAGCTTACGCGGCGACCTCGTCAGCCGCCGCCCCGACGCCATCCTGCGCGAGGCGGAGAAACTGGTCGCCGCCGGCACGCGAGAATTGCTCGTCATCAGCCAGGACACCAGCGCCTACGGCATCGACATCCGCAAGGAACCGCGGATATGGAAGGGGCGCGAGGTCGTGCCGCACATGACCGATCTCGCCCGCGAACTGGGCCAGATCGCGCCCTGGGTGCGGCTGCACTACGTCTACCCCTACCCGCACGTCGATCAGGTCATTCCGCTGATGGCGGAAGGGCTCGTGCTCCCCTATCTCGACATCCCGTTCCAGCATGCCGCGCCGTCGGTGCTGAAGGCGATGAAGCGCCCGGGCAACGACGCCAAGGTGTTGCAGCGTATCCACCAGTGGCGGGACATCTGCCCGGACATCGCGATCCGATCGACCTTCGTCGTCGGCTTCCCCGGCGAGACCGAGGCCGATTTCCAATATCTGCTCGACTGGCTGGATGAGGCACAGCTCGATCGCGTCGGCGCGTTCCGCTTCGAGCCGGTGGAGGGCGCCGCCGCCAATGCGCTGCCCGATCCGGTGCCGGAGGAGGTCAAGGAAGAGCGCTATCAGCGGATCATGGAAAAGACCGCCGCGATCAGCGCCGCAAAGCTCGCCGCCAAGGTCGGCCGCACCCTGCCCGTCATCATCGACGAGGTCGGCGAGGAAGGCGCCACAGGCCGCAGCCAGGCCGATGCGCCCGAAATCGACGGCCAGGTTTTCCTGCGCGACGCCGCCCATCTCTCGGTCGGCGATATCGTACCGGTAACGATCGAGGACGCCGACGAGCACGACCTGTACGGCGTGCCGGCGTAAGGACTTAGCGGTCCACGCTAGACGCCGCAGCGTTCCCCTGCAAGGATCATCGGTCTGCGGCGGGAGACGACGGCGATGATGACGCGGCTGGCGATCGGCGGCTATCGTTCGATCCGCGACCTTACGCTGGAGCTGTCGCCGCTAACGATCGTCACCGGACCGAATGGTTCGGGCAAATCCAGCCTGTATCGCGCGTTGCGTCTGCTGGCCGACGTCGCGCAGGGCCGGCTCCTCGCCTCGCTCGCCCAGGACGGCGGATTGGCGTCAGTGTTATGGGCTGGTCCTGAGACGATCAGCCGCGACATGCGCGCCGGGCGCGTGCCTGTGCAGGGAACGGTGCGGACCGGACCGGTCAGCCTCAGGCTCGGTTTCTCCGGTCCCGACTTCGGTTATGCGATCGATATCGGGCCGCCGATCCCCGGCACCGGCTTCGCGGGCGATCCTGAGATCAAGGTAGAGGCGATGTGGACGGGCGAAAGGCTCGGCCGCGCCAATGCCTTCGCCGAGCGTCGAGGGCGCGTCGTCAACCTGCGCACGGCCGACACCGGCGAATGGCGGCGAAGCCCCATCGACCTGTCGGGCTTCGAATCGATGGTCACGCACGCGGCCGATCCCGTCGATGGCCTGGAGTTGCTGCTGATGCGTGAGCGCATGCGCAACTGGCGCTTCTACGACAGCCTGCGGACGGATCTCGACGCACCGGTCCGGCGGCCGCAGATCATCACCTACACGCCCGTCATGGCGGGCGATGGATCGGACCTCGTTGCCGCGATCGCGACCATCCAATTCTTTGGCGATGGGGAGGCGTTGGCAGCGGCGATTGACGACGCCTTTCCCGGGTCGACGATCACGCTTATCGGTGGCGAGGGCGCTCGTCCCTCGTTCGGCCTGCGCCAACCCGGTATGCTTCGGGCGCTCGACGCACGCGAATTATCCGATGGCACCCTGCGGTACGTCCTGCTGGTCGCAGCGTTACTGTCGCCTCGTCCGCCCGAGCTGATGGTATTGAACGAGCCCGAGGCGAACCTCCACCCCTCTTTGCTGCTGCCGCTCGCCCGACTCCTCACCGCCACCGCCCGCTCCTGCCAGATCATCGTTGTCTCCCACAGCAGCGCTTTGCTCGATGCGTTGCGCGCCAGCGGCGACGTCGGCGACATCGCGCTGGAAAAGGAATTGGGCGAAACGCGCACGCAGGATCGCTTCGGCCCGCAATGGGCGTGGCCGAAACGCTGACGTCGATTTCACTTTCGCCCATCGCGGCCGATGTGGCAGCTAGGCGCGATGAAGCTCCCGACATTCGCCGCAGCCTGTGCGCTCGCCATCGCTCCCGCAGCGGTGCAGGCGCAGGCGCTCTCCCCCACCGAACTCGCCGCGGTCGACAAGGTCGTTGCCGATGGCCTCGCCGCCACGGCCACGCCGTCTGCGCAGGTCGCGATCGTGCGCGGTGGCAAGATCGTGCTGGTCAAGGCCTATGGCGAGCAGGCGAAGGGCGTGCCCGCGCGCACCGACGCGCCGTATCAAATCGCATCGATCTCCAAACAGTTCACCGCCGCGGCGCTGCTGCTGCTTGCCGACGACGGCAAATTATCGATGGACGATACGGTGGCCAAATGGCTGCCCGGCATCAGCGGCGGCGATAAAATCACCATCCGCCAGTTGCTCAGCCACACCTCGGGCCTGCAGGATTACTGGCCGCAGGACTATAGCTTCGCCGCGATGGAAAAGCCGACGACGCCGCAAGCGATCGTCGATCGCTGGGCGAAGAAGCCGCTCGATTTCGCGCCGGGCACGCAATGGCAATATTCGAACACCGGCTATGTCGTCGCCGGCATGATCGCCGAAAAGGCGGCGGGCGAGCCACTGATGACCTTCCTGCAACGGCGCATCTTCGCGCCCCTGGGGATCAAGGCGATCGATCAGGACAAGGCGGTCGGCAACGGTTTCCCCGTCGGCTATCACCGCAACGCTTTGGGCCCCGTCCGCGCCGCGCCGCCGCCCGCGGAGGGCTGGCTGTTCGCGGCCGGCGAGCTGTCGATGAGCGCCGCCGATCTCGCGAAATGGGACGTCGCGCGCATGGATCGCAGCCTGCTGCCCGCCGCCGACTGGGCCGCTCAGGAAAAGCCGGTGCTGCTCAACGACGGCAGCACGACCAATTACGGCTTGGGCGTCAGCCTCGGCAAACGCGCCGGCGTGCCCTATGTCGAGCATAGCGGCGAGGCGGTCGGCTTCCTGTCCGAAAACATCGTTTTCCCCGAACAGAAAGCGGCGGTGGTCGTGCTGACCAATGCCGATTTCGGCGACGCCTTCGTCACCATCGCCAATGGCATTGCGAAGGTCGTGCTGCCGGCGACCGCGGATGCGGCCGAAATCCAAAAGACCGCGCAGGCCCGCGCGCTGTTCGATTCGCTGCGGTCCGGCACGCTCGACCGGTCGAAGCTGACGCCCAATGCATCCTATTATTTCACGCCGCAGGTGCTCGCCGACTATAAGAGCAGCCTCGCCCCGTTGGGCGCGCCGACCAGCTTCGAACTCGCCGGACCCAAGCGGCTGCGCGGTGGCTTCGTCCAGCGCCGCTACGTTGTGACCTATCCCGACCGGAAGCTGTCGATCGCGACCTTCGCGGAACCGGATGGTGCGCAGCGCTACGAACAATTCCTCGTGTTCCCGGCCAACTGACATGCCCGATACCCTGCTCCAGCCCGACCGTGGCCAGGCCGCCCGCATGATCGACCTGATCGCCCCCGATGCCTATGACGCGTGGCTGGGCGGCCAGCCGCAGCGGGTGCGCACCGCGCTCGCCGCACAGCGCTTCACCGGCAAGGCAGGCAGCGCGGCGGTGTTCGTGGACGAGGACGTCCATGGCATCGCCATCGCCAGCCCCGCCGACCCGTGGTCGCTCGCCAAGCTTGCCGAGACGCTGCCGGCTGGCACCTATCGCGTGGCGGGCGAGATCGGCCCGGCGGCGCTCGGCTGGGTGCTCGGCCAATATCGCTTCGACCGCTATCGCCGCCCCGACGATACCGGGCCGCGCATCCTGCTGACCCGCGATGCGGCGGGGATCGAGGAGGTGCTGCGCGTCGCCGCCGCGACCGCGCTGGTCCGCGACCTCGTCAACACCGGCGCCGGCGATCTCGGGCCGGCCGAGCTGGAAATGGCTGCCGAGAAGCTGGCGCGCGAGCATCATGCGGCAGTGACCGTCACGCGCGGCGACACGCTGGCCGCCGACTATCCGATGATCCACGCGGTCGGGCAGGCCGCGGTGAAGGAACGCCATCCGCGCCTGATCGAGCTGGAATGGGGCGACCCCGCGCATCCGCGCATCGCACTGGTCGGCAAGGGCGTGGTGTTCGACACCGGCGGTCTCGATATCAAGCCGTCGGCCGGCATGCGATTGATGAAGAAGGATATGGGCGGCGCGGCGCATGCGCTGGCCCTGGCGAGCCTCGTGATGGCGGCACGCCTGCCGGTCCGGCTCCACCTGCTGATCCCGGCGGTAGAAAATGCGATCGCCGGCAACGCCTTCCGCCCCGGGGATGTGCTGCGCAGCCGCGCGGGGCTGACGATCGAGAACACCAATACCGACGCCGAAGGACGCCTGATTCTGGGCGATGCGCTGACCAAGGCGGGCGAAGGAAAGCCCGAACTGATCCTCGACTTCGCGACCCTGACCGGCGCGGCCCGCGTGGCCCTCGGCCCCGACCTGCCGCCGCTGTTCACCGACGACGAGGATCTGGCGCGCGATATCCTGGCCGCCGGCGATGCGCTCGGCGATCCGCTGTGGCGCATGCCGCTGTGGAGCGCCTACGACGACATGCTGAAGTCGGACATCGCCGACATGGTCAACGCGCCCGACGGCGGCTTCGCCGGTGCCGTCACCGCCGCGCTGTTCCTCCGCCGTTTCGTGCCGCAGGACGTCGCCTGGGCGCATATGGACGTCTTCGCTTGGCGCCCGACCGCCAAGCCCGGCCGACCCAAGGGCGGCGAGGCCTATGCGCTGCGGGCGTGTTATGCGGTGCTGAAGGCGCGTTATCCGCGCGGTTGAGGTCGCGCGCCGACATCGATGCGGTTCCCGTCGGGGTCTGCGAAGACGAAGGCGCGCTGGCCATAATCCTTGTCGGCCAGCCGCTTGATGATCCGTGTGCCCGCGGCCTCCAGCCTGCGATAGAGCGCATCGGCATCGTCGACGAACAGGTGCATGACGTTGGCCGTGGAGGCGACGTGATCGGCCTTGCGGGTCAGATGCACCTCGGCCGCATCCTTCTTCAGTACGGCAAAGCCCAGCGGATCGCCGTTTTCGAAGACGGTCGCGAAGCCCAGCACACCGCCATAAAAGCGCAAGGCCGCTTGCATATCGCGCACGCAGATCGTCGGTGCCGCACGCCCGAACGTAACCGGCTCATCCATCGGAATTCATCCTGTCGGGCAGCGGCGGCGGTGCGCATGCCGGGTGATGGAGCGGTGTCCGTCGCCTAGCTGCGCCGCGGGGCTCGCACTGTCAACGCATCACCGATCGGTCGCGGGCGGGTCGATATCCCATTGCTGGTCGCGCAACACGGTCGACGCCACGGGCTTGCCCGCCGCATCGCGCCACGGATCGTAGCGGAAGCGCTTTTCAATCGCCCGGCACGTCGCCTGGTCCATCAGCGCATTGCCGCTCGACTGTGCGATCCGGCAATTGGTGACGTGGCCGTTGGTCTCGACCCGATAGCGGACGCTCACCACGCCACGAAACCCGGTGTCGAGGATCGAATCGGGAATGTCCGATCCCTTGATCCGCCCGTTGATCAGTCGCGGCACGCGTTCCCAGCCGCTGCCGTCGCCATCGCCGTCGCCACCCGCGCCATTGCCGTTGCCGATCCCGCCGGCGCCCGTGCCCGGTCCAGGCTTGTCGGACGCGCCGGAGGTCGCCTGCACGCCGATATTGGGCAGCGGCGCGACGATGACCGGTGGCGGCGGCGCGACCTGGATGATCGGCACCGGCGCGGTCACCTCGGTCGCCTTGGACCGCAGGTTGGGCGGCGACGCCTTGCCGCTCGGCCGGTTGATCTTCTTGGGCGGCGGCACCACGCGTTCGGGCGGCGGTGGATCGGGCATGACGGTAAAGGTCGACAACGCCTGCTGCACCGCCTGCGGCGCGCCGTGAAAGGCCAGCCCCATCACCAAGGCATAGCCCAGCGTCGCCACGACGCCCCCGGTCAGGAGCGCCGCACCGATCCGCTCGCGTCGCGAAGCGCCGTATTGCGAAGGGCCATAGGTCGTCACCATGCGACAGATGATGTCGCATGGCGCCTTTCGCAACGCTGACTGGCAGCGTGGATAGGGCGTTACAGCGTCGCCGCCGCCTCGATGATCGGCACGAACTTCGCCGCGGTCAGGCTCGCGCCGCCGACCAGGGCACCGTCGACATTCTCGCAGGCGAGAATCGTTGCGGCATTATCGCCCGTCACCGATCCGCCGTACAGGATGCGGATCCCATCCGCCGCGTCGCCGACCAGTTGGCGCAGCTTGGCGCGGGCGATCGAATGGATCGCGGCGATCTGGTCCAGCGTCGGCGTGCGGCCGGTGCCGATCGCCCAACGCGGTTCGTAGGCGAGCGTAAACCAGCTGCCATCGGCATTGTCGGGCACCGATTTCTCGATCTGCGCCTGCACCACGCGCTCGGCGCGGTCGGCGTCGCGCTCGGCCTCGGTCTCGCCGCAGCAGGAGATGACGTGCAGCCCCGCGCGCCGTGCCGCCGCGGCCTTGGCCCAGGCGTCATGGCTGGTTTCGCCCTGATCCGCACGGCGTTCGCTATGGCCGACGATCGTGAAGCGCGCGCCGGCCTCCGCGACCATGCCCGCCGAGACGCAACCGGTATGCGCGCCGCTGTCCGCCTCATGCACATCCTCGGCACCGATCGACAGGTTGGGCACGCGGTCCGCCGCGCCCGCGATCAGCGTGAAGGGCACGGCGACCGCCACGTCCACCCCCGGTGCTGCCTCGGCCGCGGCGGCAATCGCATCCAGTTCGGCGAGCGCCGCGCGCGATCCGTTCATTTTCCAGTTTCCCGCCACGAACTTGCGCCGAGTCATCCGACCTCCCGTCCAGCCTTATCAGTCGTTTTACACGTTAAACGCGTCATGCCTGCCCGCGCGCTTGATGGCAAGGCACTGCCCCCCTAAAGCGTGGACCAAATCTTTCAGGGACGATCGGCCACTCCATGCTCAGCTTCTTCCGCCGGATCATCAATTCCAAGGCCGGCGTCGTCGTCACCTTCATCGTGTTGGGCGTCATCGCGCTCGCCTTCGCCGCGGGCGACATCACCGGCCTCGCCGGCAACGGCCCCAGCCTGTCGGGCGGCAGCGTCGCGACCGTCGGCGGCACGAAGATCTCGCCCGCCGAACTGCGCCAGCGCGTGCAGACCGAGCTGGCCGGCGCCCGCCAGCGCATCCCGACGCTGACCATGGAACAGCTGCTGGAACAGGGCGGCCTGCAATCCACGCTGGACCGCGCGATCAACGGCGTCGCGCTGGAACGCTTCGGCCAGGACCAGGGCATGGTCGTCAGCAAGCGGTCGATCGACGGCGTCATCGCCGGCATCCCCGGCCTGCGCGGTCCCAACGGCCAGTTCGATCCCGTCCGCTACCAGCAGCTGCTCCCCGACCAGAAGCTCACCGACGCGCAGGTCCGCACCGACATCGCGCGCGACATCATCGCGCAGCAGCTGATGCTGCCGACGCAGGGGGCGACGCAGGTGCCGCAGAAGGTCGCGCTGCCCTATGCCTCGCTGATGCTCGAAAAGCGGTCCGGCCAGATCGCGTTCGTCCCCGCCTCCGCGCTCGCCGGCGGCCCTGCGCCGACCGACGCCGAACTGCAGGCTTTCTATCGCCGCAACGTCGCGCGCTTCACCGTGCCGGAACGCCGCGTGATCCGCTACGCCCGCATCACGCCTGAGATGGTGAAGGCCGCCGCCACCCCGACCGATGCCGAGATCGCCGCCGCCTACAAGAGCCAGGCGCCGCGCTTCGCCGCTGCCGAAAAGCGCACGATCGCGCAGGTCGTGGTCGCCGATCAGGCCGGCGCCAACGCCATCGCCGCCAAGGTGAAGGGCGGCACGTCGCTGACCGACGCCGCCCGCGCCGCCGGCCTGGAAGCGGCGACGCAGACCGCCGTCACCAAGTCGGCCTATGCCGGCACGACCAGTACCGCGATCGCCGACGCCGCCTTCGCCGCCCCGCGCGGCGGCGTGATCGGTCCGGTGCGCGGGCCGCTCGGCTGGGTCGTCGCCAAGGTCGAATCGATCGAACAATCGCCCGGCAAGACGCTGGAACAGGCGAAGCCGGAACTGGTCGCCGCGCTGTCCAAGGACAAGCTCGCCCGCGCGCTGTCGGACCTGCATGACAAGCTGGACGATGCGCTCGGCAAGAGCGCGACGTTCGACGAGGTGACCGCCGACCAGAAGCTCAGCGCCACCACCACGCCCGCGCTGCTCGCCAACGGCACCAACCCCGATTCGCCCGGCACCGCCGCCGATCCGGCGATCGCCCCGATCGTCGGTGCCGCCTTCCAGATGGCGGAGGGCGACCCCGCGCAGCTGGTGCCGACGGGCCAGGATGGCAGCTTCGCCGTGGTCGCGCTCGGCCGTGTCGTCCCCGCCGCGCCGCGCCCGCTGGATCAGGTGCGCGCGCAGGTCGCGGCGGACTATGCCGCCGATCGTGCCCGCGCCGCCGCGCGCAAGCTCGCCACCGACATCCTCGCCAAGGTGAACAAGGGCACGCCGCTGGCGCAGGCGATGGCGACCGCCGGCCGTCCGCTGCCGCCGGTCCAGCCCGCCGTCGCGACGCGCGCGCAGCTCGCGTCCGCGCAGGGCCAGGTGCAGGCGCCGCTCGCGCTGATGTTCGCGATGGCCAAGGGCAATGCGAAGCTGCTCGAAGCACCGATCAATGCCGGCTGGCTGATCGTCAAGCTCGACCAGATCGTGCCTGGCGACGCCAAGGGCGTGCCGCAGGCGGTGGCCGGTGCCCGCGCCAGCATCGCACAGCTCGTCGGCCGCGAATATGCCGAACAGTTCGCCCGCGCCGTTCGCAACGCCGTCGGCGTGAAGACCGATGCGGCCGCGCTCGCCAAGGTGCGCGCCGATCTGACCGGCGCCGGCAACTGAGATGAGCGCCAGCGCCGCGGCGATCGCGACCCTCGCCGCCGGGCGCCCGGCGTTCGTCTGGCGGCGGCAGGTCGCCGACACCGAAACGCCGGTCGCCGCCGCGCTCAAGCTCATCGAGCCGGGCCGCGGCGACTTCCTGCTCGAATCGGTCGAAGGCGGCGCGACGCGCGGGCGGCACAGCCTGATCGGCCTCGCGCCCGATCTCGTCTTCCGTGCGCATGGCGACACCGCCGAGATCAACCGCCACTGGGCGACCGATCGCGCCGCCTTCCAATCGACCGGCACGCCAACGCTCGCCGCGCTGCGCGCGCTCGTCGCGGAATGCCAGGGTGAGGTCCCTGCGGAATTGCCGCGCGCGCTCGCCTGCCTCGTCGGCTATTTCGGCTATGAGACGATCGGCCTCGTCGAACGGCTCGTTGCCCCGACCGCCGATCCGCTCGGCCTGCCCGACATGCTGTTCGTCCGGCCGACGGTGATCTGCGTGTTCGATCGCCTCGCCGACGCGCTCTATCTCGTCGCCCCGGTATGGCCCGATGCCACGCGCACGCCGGAGAAGCTGGTCGCCGCGGCAGAGGACCGGCTGGACGACGTCGCCGCCCGCCTCGCGCATACCCCGCTGCCGGCGCCCGTCACCGCGGACCCCGAAGAGCCCGCCTATACGCCCGCCATCGCGCCGCAGGACTATGCGACGATGGTCACCCGCGCGCAGGACTATATTTCCGCGGGCGACATCTTTCAGGTGGTGCTGGCGCAGCGCTTCTCCGCGCCCTTCGCGCTGCCGCCGTTCGAACTGTACCGCAGCCTGCGCCGCATCAACCCCTCGCCCTTCCTCTATCACCTCGATCTGCCCGGCTTCGCGCTGATCGGGTCGAGCCCCGAAATCCTCGTCCGGGTGCGCGATGGCCAGGTGACGATCCGTCCGATCGCCGGCACCCGCCCGCGCGGCAAGACCGCGGCGGAGGACGAAGCCAATCGCGAAAGCCTGCTCGCCGATCCGAAGGAACGTGCCGAGCATCTGATGCTGCTCGATCTCGGCCGCAACGACGTCGGCCGGGCGGCGGCGCCGGGCACGGTGCGCGTCACCTCGAGCTACGGCATCGAACTGTACAGCCACGTCATGCACATCGTCTCGAACGTGGTGGGCGACCTGTCCCCCGCCGCCGACGCGATCGACGCCCTGTTCGCCGGCTTTCCCGCCGGCACGGTCAGTGGCGCCCCGAAGGTGCGCGCCTGCCAGGTCATCGCCGAACTCGAACCCGAACGGCGCGGCGCCTATGCCGGCGGCGTCGGCTATTTCTCGCCGGACGGATCGATGGATTCGTGCATCGTCCTCCGCACCGCGATCGTGAAGGACGGCACCATCCACGCGCAGGCCGGTGCCGGCATCGTCGCCGACAGCGTGCCGGCGTACGAACAGCGCGAGTGCGAAGCGAAGGCTGGTGCGATCCTCGCGGCCGCCCGCGACGCCGTAGCGCGCGCGGCGGATGGGCAGTTCGGGCAGTAGGCCCTAGGCACCGCGCTCCGACGAAACCTCAGCCAAATCCGTCATCCCAGCGAAGGCCGGGATCTCCCGCTTACAGCGCGCCGAAAGCCGCAAGAGACCCCAGCCTCCGCTGGGGTGACGACCTAAACTAGGGCCGATCGACATTCGCCGTCGTGATGGATTTTCGACGAGCGGGACGAGCGGAGAGACCCGAAGAAAAAGAGTTTTTGTTCGCGCGGAGGCGCGGAGGACGCAGAGATGTCACGCGGGTGGCAGCGCTTCGCCTTGACTTCGACCGAGACAGACAGGCCGCTCGCGCGGCAAACGCGACACCTCTGCGTCCTCCGCGCCTCCGCGCGAACCGTCTTATCGTCACCTCTTCGTATCTTGGCGTGATTGAATGTCGATCGGTCCTAGGAACCTAGTCCCAGCCTCAGGGAATCTGCGCCTGCGCATCGCGCTGCGCACGCCGTTCCGCCGCCCACTGGCGGTTCTGCATCAGCGCACAGCCGCTCTGCCCGCCGGTGCCGACGGGCGAGCACGTATCCGGCAACCCGGCCGCGGCGCGACCGATCTGGTCCTGCACCGCCACCTTGTTCGACCATGCCTGGTTCTGCGCGGGGATCGGCCCGCTGTCGCGGAACTGCTTCGGGATGCGATAGGGCTGGTCGAGCGTCGAGCAGACGACGATCTCGGTCGAGGTGCTCTGCGGGCACTTCTGTCCTACGCCCAGCGTCACGCTGCGCACCCGCTGCGGCGGCGATCCCGCTTCCGCCGTTCCGTCCGTCCCGGTGGCGGGGGTGGTCTGCGCGGAGGCGACCGCCGGCAGGGCGATGAGGGCGGCGAGCAGCAACGGGCGGATCATGACGGGCACTCCTTCAGGTCGTTCAACGTGCAGCCGCCGCCATGGCTCCCGCCGGCGTGGCATGGTTTTTCGGGTCTAACCGAACCGACATTGCTACAGGATTGCCGCGACGCAAGAGGGTGCGACAGGTTGCACGCCCGCGCTCTTCGGCTATGGCGGCGCCATGATCCTCGTCGTCGACAATTACGACAGCTTCACCTGGAACCTCGTCCACTACCTCATGGAGCTGGGCAGCGAGGTCGAGGTGGTGCGCAACGACGCCATTTCGGCGGGGCAGGCGCTGTCATCGGGCGCCAGCGCCTTCCTCATCTCGCCCGGTCCCTGCACCCCGACCGAGGCGGGCGTCAGCCTCGATCTCGTCGCCGCGGCCGCGGATGCCGGGCGTCCGCTGCTCGGCGTGTGCCTGGGCCATCAGGCGATCGGCCAGCATTTCGGTGGCAAGGTCGAACGCGGCGGGCTGATGCACGGCAAGACCTCGCCCGTAGACCATGACGGCACCGGCCTGTTCGAAGGGCTGCCCTCGCCGTTCATGGCGACGCGCTATCACAGCCTGATCGTCAACGATGTGGCCTCGCCCCTGGTCGTCAACGCGCGCACCCAGGACGGCATCGTCATGGGATTTCGCCACGAACGCCTGCCGATCCACGGCGTGCAGTTCCACCCGGAAAGCATTGCGACCGAACACGGCCATGCCATGCTCGCCAACTTCCTGACGATCGCCGGCATTCCGGTGCGCGAGCGCCCGTGACCAGCGTCGTCCTGCTTCCCGATCCATCGTCGCCGCTGTCGCGCGAAAGCGCGGCGCAGGCGTTTGCCGATATCCTCGACGCGCGCGTCTCGGCAGAGGCGATCGGCGACTTCCTGCTGGCGCTGTCCGATCGCGGCGAAACCAGCATCGAAATCGCCGAGGCCGCGCGCGCGCTGCGTGCCCGGCTGATCCCGATCGCCGCCCCCGATGGCGCGATCGACGTGTGCGGCACGGGCGGCGACGGGCATCATACGCTCAACGTCTCGACCGCCGTCGCGCTGGTCGTCGCGGCCTGCGGCGTACCGGTCGCCAAGCACGGCAACCGCGCCGCCTCGTCCAAGGCCGGCGCCGCCGATACGCTGGAGGCGCTCGGCCTCGACATGGAGATCGCCGGGGCGGCCGCGGAGGCAAGCCTCGCCGATATCGGCATCGCCTTCCTCTTCGCCGCCAACCATCATCCGGCGATGGCGCGGATCACGCCGATCCGCCGCCGCATCGGCAAGCGTACGATCTTCAACCTGATGGGGCCGCTCGCCAATCCGGCGCGCGTGTCGCACCAGCTGATCGGCATCGCCCGCCCCGATTACGCCGGCCTCTATGCCGAGGCGCTGGAACAGCTGGGCACCGCGCGCGCCGCGGTGATTTCGGGCGAAGAGGGCCTAGACGAACTGTCCACCGCCGGTCCCAGCCTCGCGGTGAACGTCGGCAGCGCGGCGCTGCCATCGCGCATCACGCCGGAAGACGCCGGCCTGCCCCGCCACCCGCTCGCCGCCATCCGCGGCGGCGATCCGGCCTATAATGCCGCCGCACTGCGCCGCCTGCTCGATGGAGAGGCGGGCGCGTATCGCGACGCCGTGCTGCTCAATGCGGCGGCGGCGCTTGTCGTCGCCGACCACGCACCCAATCTCACTGCGGGCGCACAGGCCGCCGCCGAAGCGCTCGACGCCGGCCGCGCCGCCGCGCTCCTCGACCGCTGGATCGCCTACCGATGACCATTTTGTCCCGCATTATCGAAACCAAGCGCGCAGAGGTTGCCGCGCGCAAGGCGACGATCAGCCTCGCCGATCTCGACGCGCGCATCGCCGCGGTAACGAAGCCGCGCGGCTTCCGCGCCGCGCTCGACGCCAAATCCGGCCATGCGCTCATTGCCGAAATCAAGAAGGCCAGCCCGTCCAAGGGGCTGATCCGTGCCGATTTCGATCCGCCCGCCCATGCGCGCGCCTATCAGGCGGGTGGCGCGGCCTGCCTGTCGGTGCTCACCGACGAACAATGGTTCCAGGGCAGCGACGACTATCTGATCGCCGCGCGCGCCGCCTGCGACCTGCCCGTGATCCGCAAGGATTTCATGGTCGATCCCTGGCAGGCAACCGAAAGCCGCTCGATCGGCGCCGACGCCATCCTCATCATCGTTGCCGCACTGGACGACAATCAGATGGCGGAGATCGAGGCCTCGGCGCTCGATTGCGGCATGGACGTGCTAGTCGAGGTACATGACGAATCCGAACTGGACCGCGCGCTCCGCCTCAAGTCGCGGCTGATCGGCGTCAACAACCGCAATCTGCACGACTTCTCCGTCGACTTCGCCCGCACCTACGAGTTGGTCGGCAGGGCGCCAAAGGGCTACACCTTCGTTGCGGAAAGCGGCCTCGAAACCCGCGCCGATCTCGATGCGATGGCGGCGCATGGCGTGCGCTGCTTCCTGATCGGCGAGGCGCTGATGCGTGCCGACGACGTCGAGGCCGCGACGCGGGCCTTGGTCGGGTGAGCCGCCTGACCCATCTCGACGCCGACGGCGCCGCGCATATGGTCGATGTCGGCGATAAAGCCGTGACGCAGCGTCGCGCGGTCGCCACCGGCCGCATCGCCATCGCCCCCGACGCCCTGGCCGCGATCCGCGACGGCGCCGCGAAGAAGGGCGACGTGCTCGCCGTTGCCCGCGTCGCCGGGATCATGGCGGCGAAGAAGACCGCGGACCTCATCCCGCTCTGCCACCCCCTGCCGCTGACCCGCGTCACGCTCGATCTGACGCTCGACGATGCCGGCATCACCGCCACCGCGCTGACCGCCACCGACGGCAAGACCGGCGTCGAGATGGAGGCACTGACCGCCGTGTCGGTCGCACTGCTCACCATCTACGACATGGCGAAGGCGATGGACCGCGCGATGACGATCTCGGACATCCGCCTGCTCGAAAAGGCCGGCGGCGCGTCGGGCGACTGGCGCGCCTGACGCCATGGCGCTGCTCCCGATCGACGAAGCCCAGGCGCGGCTGTTCGCGCACGCCCCGCCGGTCGGGACCGAAACCGTGCCGCTGGCCGCCGCCGCGGGCCGCTGGGCGGCGGACGACATCGCCGCCCGCCGCACCCAGCCCGCCACCGACCTCTCGGCGATGGACGGCTATGCGATCCGCTTCGCCGATTTGCCCGGACCGTGGACGCTGATCGGCGAAAGCGCCGCCGGTCGCCCCTTTACCGGCACCGTCGGTCCTGGCGAAACCGCGCGCATCTTCACCGGCGCGGCCATGCCCGACGGCGCCGACACGGTGATGGTGCAGGAAGAGATCGACGCGGACGGCACCGCGATCCACCTGACCGGCGAAGGTCCGGCGACGCTCGGCCGCAACACCCGCCGCCGCGGCCTCGACTTTCACGCCGACGATCGCCTGATCGCGCGAGGCGAGCGGCTGACGCCCGCGCGCATCGCCGTCGCCGCGACCGGGGGTATCGGCTTGATCGCCGTCCACCGCCGGGTGCGCGTCGCTATCTGCGCCACGGGCGACGAGCTGGTCGATCCGGGCACCGGCGGCGACCCGAGCGCGCTGCCCGAATCGAATCGCGCGATGCTGACGGCGATGCTCGCCGACCTGCCGATCGAGCTGATCGACCTCGGCATCCTGCCCGATGATCTCGATCGCCTGCGCGATGCGTTCGCGCGCGTCGACGCCGACCTGCTCGTCACCACCGGCGGCGCGTCCGTGGGCGACCACGACCTCGTGCGCCCGGCGCTGGAGGCAGCGGGCGGCGTCATCGATTTCTGGCGGATCGCGCTGCGGCCGGGCAAGCCGATGATGGCGGGACGGCGCGGCGCGATGCAGGTGCTGGGCCTGCCGGGCAACCCGGTATCGGCCTTCGTCACCGCCCTGCTCTTCGTCAAACCGTTGATCGCGCACCTGTCCGGCGCTGCGAACCCGCTGCCGCGCAGCACGATGGCGATCCTGGGGGAAGACCTGCCCGCCAACGGCCCGCGCACCGATTATCTGCGCGCAGAGCTGCGCGACGGCCGCGCCTATGCCTCGACCATTCAGGACAGTTCGATGCTGCTGACGCTGGCGCGCTCGCATTGCCTGATCGTGCGGCCGGTCGGTGCCCCCGTCGCGCGCGTGGGCGACTCGGCGGAAATCCTCGTCATCGCTTGACGCCCCACGAATTGTTCCCTAGAAGTTCCGCGTCTGTTCTGACGGGGAAGGACCGCTTATGCTCACGCGCAAGCAGCACGAGCTTGTATGCTTCATCAACGACCGGCTCGAGGAGACGGGCATCTCACCGTCGTTCGAGGAGATGAAGGACGCGCTCGACCTCAAGTCCAAGTCCGGCGTCCACCGCCTGATCAGCGCGCTGGAGGAACGCAACTTCATCCGCCGCCTTCCCAACCGTGCGCGCGCGCTGGAAGTGCTGCGCATGCCGGAACGCTCCGAACGCAAGGCGCCTGAAACGCCCGCTCCCGCTGCGCCGCCGAGCGCGCCGGCCGCGGGCAATGTGCGTCCCGCCCCCTCGCCGGCGAACGACGTCGTCGAAATCCCGCTGCACGGCCGGATCGCCGCCGGCGTGCCGATCGAGGCGTTCGAAGGCAGTTCGATGCTCGCCGTCCCCGCGGCGTTGCTCGGCACCGGCGAACATTATGCGCTGGAGGTTTCCGGCGACTCGATGGTCGAGGCTGGTATTCTAGATGGCGACTATGCGCTGATCCGCCGTACCGACATCGCCCGCGATGGCGAGATCGTCGTTGCGTTGATCGAGGATAGCGAGGCGACACTCAAATATTTCCGTCGCGAAGGCGCGATGATCCGCCTCGATCCCGCCAACCGCGCCTATGAGCCGCAGCGCTACGTTCCCTCGCACGTCCGCGTGCAGGGCAAATTGTCGGGTATCCTGCGCCGCTACGACTGACGGGATTCCGGCGTGGTGGCGCGCCGCAAAACACGATCGTTCGTGAGACTTTTGTGACTTTCCAAACGGCGCCTTCTGCCTCCCGTCGAGGGCAGGGCATTCCGGCTTCCCGCTGATTGCGTGCTTGAAAGTCCTTAAATATCGGATGTTTAGACACGGGCATCATTGCGAGCGCAGCGAAGCAATGACGGATTGACCCGAACTCGTGCCGCTACGGGAAGCAGCGCCCCGTCGCAAAGGCTCAGACCGAGACCAGCGCTCGAGCTGAGGTCATCGCGGAGGCATGGCCGTCGGGATATCGTCCGGCCGAGGCGGGGCGACCTTGGCTCCCACCAACCATGGATGCCGATCCCCTGGCTGCGTCACGGTCCGCACACGCCCGCTCGCCAGGGTCAGCATGACCCCGCCGGTACGCCGCAGCACGGGCGCGTCTAGCCGCAGCCAGCGCGGCCGGCACGCCCGCGGCAGCCGCCGGTCGCTCACCACGACGTCCGCCCTCCCGCAGGCCGCGACCACATCCCGCCATGCCAGTTGGTAGCCGCTGCGGGTTGCCAGGACGCGGAACGACTGCCCTCCCCCGTCCCGCAGGACCGCCACGCACGCATCGCGGCTGCACCGGGCCTCCGGCAGATCGTCGAGCAGCCACGGCTCGCCATCGGTCCCGCCATTTTCGGCGAGCATCGCCCGCGTATAGTCCCCGGCGCGGTCGCGCAGCAGCGCCAGCCGGCCACCCAGCCGGATCGCCATATGCCGCCCGTCCCCCGTCACCAGCAGATCGGGTGGCGGGGTCGACGCCGCCCAGGCGGCACCGGCGACGACCGGCAGCACGCCGATCCAGCGCATCCGCGTACTCCACAGCGCCAGCCACAGCCCACCGGCGACCATCGACAGAAACGCCCCCAGCGGCATCGACGACACCACCAGAGACGCGCCCGGCGCATCCGCCACGACATGCGCCAGCCACAGCAGCCCGCGCAGCGCCCCATCGGTCAACCACCACACGGGCCCGCCCAGCCCGACCGTGTCCAGCACCAACGCCCCCGCCTCCAGCGGCATGACGACGAACGTCGTCAGCGGGATGGCGACGATATTGGCCGCAGCCCCATACAGGCCCGCCTTGTGGAAGTGATAGATTGCGATCGGCATCAGCGCCGCCTCCACCACCACGCCCGTCAGCAGCAGCGACCCAAGCCCGCGTAGCAGACGGCGTGCGCGCGCTTCCTCACGCGGCTCGAACCACCCGCGCACCCGCGGATGCTCGTGCAGCGCAACGATCGCCACGATCGCGGCGAACGACAGCTGGAAGCTTGGCCCCACCAGCGCTTCCGGCCGCACCGCGAGCACGACCATCGCGCCGGCCGCAACCAGCCGCAGCGTCATCGCCTCCCGCCCCATCGCCAGCGCCGCCAGCACGAGCAGCGCGGCGACGCACGATCGGATCGTGGGCACCTGGGATCCGGTGAGCAACGTATAGCCGATGGCGGCCAACGCCCCCATCCCCGCCGCGACCAACGGCAACCGGACGCGGATGGCGAGCCATGGCCACAGCGCGAGCAGCCGCAACGTGACGAACATCGTCGCCGCCACCGCCGCGGTGATGTGCAGCCCGCTGACCGACAGCAGATGCGCGAGGCCCGCCCGCCGCATCGCCTCCGCATCGCGCTCGCTGATCGCACCCTCGTCCCCGGTCGCCAGCGCCGCCGCAATGCCGCCCCGGCTCCCCCCCAGCCGATCGGTGATATGCGCGGTCAGGCGTCGCCGCAGGCTGCCCTCCGCCGCGCCGGGCGACACCAGCTCCACCGGCGCGAACCCCCGACCGGTCGCGCCAATCCCGGCAAACCACGCCGCCCGCGCAAAATCATACGCTCCCGGCACTGACGCCGCGGCCGGAGGCATCAACCGCGCCCGCAGCCGGATTCGCGCCGCCTCACCCAGCCCCCTCGGCACATCATCGGTCGCCAGGTTGATCCGCACCCGCGGTGGCAGTCCGATCCCCGGATCGCTCTCGATCGTCAGCCGCACCAGATCGCGCGCGACGAGCGCCTCCATCCCGACCACCCGGCCGGTCACGACGGCGACGACCGGCCGCGCCAGCACCGGGGCCGCGACCTGCTCCGCGCGCCACCACGCGGTCGCCACGCCCGCAGCCATCAGAACACCGCCGACAGCGACGCTATGCGCCGCCCGCCCGCCCCGCCCGATCGCCGCCGCAGCGCAGGCCATGGCCAGTGCCGCCAGTATCGCCGCGATCCACTGGTTCGGGTCGGGCATCAGGAACCAGCCGCCAGCGCCCGTCCCAAACGCCACCGGCACCCATAAAGCAATCCGATCGCGTTCCGCGTGCAGCCACGCTTCCACACGATCGCGCAACCGATGCCACCCCTGGGGCATTTGAAGGCGCACGGAGCGCGTGCTAGAGGCCGCGGCGGCTGAACTGGCCATCAGGTTTCAAACTTTGGGAGCAAGCGCGGTTGGGCGCAACAGTTGAAAATCGTTCGGGCGACGGCGCGGGAATAGTCACGCGATTCGCCCCCTCGCCCACCGGCTATCTGCACCTCGGCGGCGCGCGCACCGCGCTGTTCAATTGGCTGTACGCGCGTCACCATGGCGGCACGTTCCTGCTGCGGATCGAGGATACCGATCGTGCCCGCTCGACGAAGCCGGCGATCGACGCGATCCTCGCCGGACTGCAATGGCTGGGCATCGACTGGGACGGCGATGCCGTCTTCCAGTTCGCGCGCGCCGATCGCCATGCCGAAGTGGCGCATCAGATGGTGGCGAACGGCCATGCCTATCGCTGCTACATGACGCAGGACGAGATCGCCGCGCAGCGCGAAGCGGCGCAGGCGGCGAAGCAGCCGCTGCGCATCCGCTCGCCCTGGCGCGATGCCGATCCCGCGACCGCGCCGGACGGCCAGCCCTTTGTCGTGCGCCTGAAGGCGCCGCGTGAGGGCGCGACGACGATCGACGACCAGGTGCAGGGGTCGGTGACGGTCCAGAACAGCGAGCTCGACGACCTTATCCTCCTGCGCTCGGACGGCACGCCGACCTATATGCTCGCGGTGGTGGTCGACGATCACGACATGGGCGTCACGCATGTGATCCGCGGCGACGATCACCTCAACAACGCCTTCCGCCAGCTGCCGATCTACAAGGCGAATGGCTGGCCGGAGCCGGTCTATGCGCATATCCCGCTGATCCACGGCACCGACGGCGCCAAGCTGTCTAAGCGCCACGGCGCGGTGGGGATCGAGGCGTATCGCGACGAGCTCGGCATCCTGCCCGAAGCCTTCGACAATTACCTGCTCCGCCTCGGCTGGGGCCATGGCGACGATGAGATCATCAGCCGCGAACAGGCGACCGAATGGTTCGACCTCGATGCGGTCGGCAAGAGCCCGTCGCGCTTCGATCTGAAAAAGCTCGAAAACCTCAACGGCCATTACATCCGTGCTGCCGACGACGCACGGCTGGCAGGGTTGGTCGCAGGGATCGGCGGCTATACCGACGTCGATCTGCTCACGCGCGCGATGCCGGTGCTGAAGGCGCGCGCCGCCAATCTCAACGAACTGAGCGACGGCGCCGCTTTCCTGTTTGCGGTCCGGCCGCTCGCGATGGATCAGGCAGCTTCGGACCTGCTGACCGTCGACGCCCGTGCGCTCCTCGCTGCGCTGCACGCCGCGCTTGACGCGGTGCAGCAGTGGGATCAGGAGACAATCGAAGCAGCGGTACGGCAGGTGGCGGACAGCACGGGCGTAAAGCTCGGACAGGTCGCCCAGCCGCTCCGCGCCGCTCTCACCGGGCGCAAGACCTCGCCCGGCATTTTCGACGTGCTCGCGTTGCTCGGCAAAGAGGAAAGCCTCGGCCGCATCGCGGACCAGATGCAAGTCTGATAGGAAGGACAACCAGATGACCGAAGCCGCAAAGGTATCCGTGAACGGCAAGGATTTCGACTACCCGGTCATGTCCGGCACTGTCGGACCGGACGTCGTCGACATCCGCAAGTTCTACGCGCAGACCGGAGACTTCACCTACGATCCGGGGTTCACCTCGACGGCGTCGTGCCAGTCGAAGCTGACCTATATCGACGGCGACGAAGGCGTTCTGCTGCATCGCGGCTATCCGATCGGCGAACTCGCCGAACAGTCGAGCTTCATGGAAGTCGCCTATCTGCTCTTGAACGGCGAGTTGCCCTCGGCGGACGAGCTGACGGGCTTCACCAACACGATCACGCGCCACACCATGGTGCATGAACAGCTTGCGGCGTTCTTCCGTGGCTTCCGCCGCGATGCGCACCCGATGGCGATCATGTGCGGCGTCGTCGGCGCGCTGTCGGCCTTCTACCACGATTCGACCGACATCCATGATCCGGTGCAGCGCACCATCGCCTCGCACCGCCTGATCGCCAAGATCCCGACGATCGCGGCGATGGCGTACAAGTACAGCGTGGGCCAGCCCTTCCTGTACCCGGACAACTCGCTGTCCTACACCGGCAACTTCCTGCGCATGACCTTCGGCGTTCCGGCCGAGCCGTATGAAGTGAACCCGGCCGTCGAAAAGGCGATGGACCGAATCTTCATCCTGCACGCCGATCACGAACAGAACGCATCGACCTCGACCGTACGTCTGGCGGGTTCGTCGGGCGCCAATCCGTTCGCGTGCATCGCGGCGGGCATCGCCTGCCTCTGGGGTCCGGCGCATGGCGGCGCGAACGAAGCCGCGCTCAACATGCTGCGTGAGATCGGCACGCCCGAGCGTATCCCCGAATTCATCGCGCGCGCGAAGGACAAGAACGATCCATTCCGCCTGATGGGCTTCGGTCACCGCGTGTACAAGAATTACGATCCGCGCGCGACGGTGATGCAGAAGACCGTGCGTGAGGTCTTCGACGCGCTGAAGGTCAACGACCCGCTGTTCGACACCGCGCTGCGGCTGGAAGAGCTAGCGCTGTCGGACGATTACTTCATCGAGAAGAAGCTGTTCCCGAACGTCGACTTCTATTCGGGCGTCATCCTGTCGGCGATCGGCTTCCCCACCGAGATGTTCACCGTGCTGTTCGCGCTCGCCCGCACCGTCGGCTGGGTCGCGCAGTGGAACGAGATGATCACCGATCCCGACCAGAAGATCGGCCGTCCGCGTCAGCTGTACACCGGCCCGACGCAGCGGTCGTACGTGCCGGTCGAGCAGCGCTGATGCGCCGGGCCCGGCCGGTCCTCATCTCGATCGGCGTCATGCTGACGCTGGTCGGGCTGCTGTGGGTCGGCCAGGGCCTCGGCTACGTCCATTGGCCGCAGGAGAGCTTCATGCTCGACCAGCGGCCATGGGCGGACCGTGGTGCCGCACTCGCTGTCGGTGGATTGCTCTTGATCCTGGTCGCGCGCCGCATCCGGCGCTGACGCCCTGCAGAACGTTTAGGGGGCCCGCTCAGACCGGCAGGCTGAGCGTGAATCGCGCGCCCTCACCGGGCGCACTTTCTACCGTCAGATCGCCGCCCATCGCCCGCGCCAGACGCCGCGCGATATAGAGGCCCAGGCCATTGCCGCCCGCCTCGGTCGGATCGACGCGTTCGAATTTCTCGAAAATGCGCGCCTGATCCTCGATCGCGATGCCCTTGCCCTGATCAGCGACCACCGCCTCCGCCATGCTGCCGGTGCGCAGAGCAGTGACGCTCACCACGCCACCTTCCGGCGAGTAGCGCACGGCATTGCCGACGAGATTGACCATGATCTGCAACGCACGGCGGAAATCGCCGTGTGCTGGCATTCGCAGCTCAGGGAGCGGCCGCGCGATCGCGACGCCCGCGTTGCTCGCGCGGACGGAGAGCAGCCCCGCCGCGCGGCGCGCGACGTCGGCGAGATCGATCGAATCGGTGTCCAGCGCAAAATCGGGCCGCTCGATCGCCTGCAGATCCACCAGATCGTCGACTAGTCCGAGCAGATGCCGGCCCGCATTGGCGATGTCCGACGCATAATCGGCATAGTCGCGCTGCACCGGCCCCTCGGCCTCGGCGTAAATCGTGTCGGCGTGCGCGATGATCCGGGCAAGCGGCGTGCGCAGCGCCTTGTCCAGCCCTTCGGTGAAGGCCGGCGCAATTGTCGAGGGAGAGGCCGGCGCGGGCGCCTCGTCCTCAACCCGCGCGATGCCGGACAGGCCGGCAAATTGGCCCGCTGGGTCCCGGCGCACATGCGCGGTTAGCAGGACGCGGACATCGCCACCGCGCACACGCGCACGCTGGCGCTCGAGCGGCCGTTGGCGCGCCACCGCCTCGAGGATCGGGAGCGCACCGTCACCATCCGAATCGAGCGTGAACAGGGCAGTCAGCGGCTGGCCGAGCAGCGACAAAGCGTCGAGGCCCAACCGACGCGCCGCATCGATCGACACGAATGTCAGTCGAAGCCCGCCATCCGTATCCCAGGCGAGATCGTCCGATTCGATCAATCGGGCCGCGGGCGATGCGACGACCGGCCGCGCCCTCATCTCACGCCAGCCGCTGACGGCCATGCGCACGCCATCGCCATCCGGTTGGGCCCGTATCCACAGGTCAAGGTCGGTATCCCCGTCGGCAACCACGACGCCGCGCGACACGAGAATGCCGAGCCGCCGGGCGAGACGCGCCACCGTCGCCAGTTGCGGCACCGCCAGCGCGGCGCCCATCATGCCGCCGGCCGCTTCGTTGAGCGCGAGCAGAGCCGGGTCGGCCGCAACCAGCCGTCCGTCGCCATCGATCATCGCATGGCTGACGGGAACGTCGGGGATGCCGTCCAGCCTCATCGTCCAGCCTCTCGCGCCAAAGCATCGATCGCGAGACGCAAGTCGTGGTGCAGCGTCAGCGGAGCCAGCGCCGACCGCGCAGCCTCGACCGGAACGGCGGCAATGGCGTCGAGTTCCTCGGCAAAGATATCGATGTCGCGCCGCGGGTCGGCGTCGGCGAGGGCCAGCGCGATCCGCGCGATCGTCGGGCGATCGAGCGCCGCCGCCCGCAGCGCCAGCCACAGCCGGTCGCCCTCAGGCTCCAGCACGATTGCGCGCGCGCCGGTGAAGTCGAGATCGACCGCGCGGCCGAGGATTGCGATAAACAGGATCAGGCGGCGATCACCGAGGGCTTCGACCAGCAGGTCGCCGAGTTCGTGCGCCCGCGCATCGATCGCACTCGCCAGGCGGACCGCCAATGCTTCGACCCGCTGGCCCTCGTCGTGCGCGGCAAGACTGCGCTGCGCTGCCTCGACGATCGCGCGATCGACGGCGGCATCCTCACCCGATACCGCGATGCGACCTTCGCGAATCGAGGCGGCGACCCACCAGACCAGCTGATGATGCCGCTCGGCCGGCAGCAGTCCGGGCATTGCGCCACCTTGCTCCACCGAGGCGCGGCGGCGAGCCTCTGCGGTCATCAACGCCCGCGCCGCGGCGGCGACGACGCCGTCATCGACCTCGGCCAGGCGGACGAGCAAGCTCGGCTGATCGGGCGCACCGGCCTGCGACGGCAGCGCCGCGGCGATTCGGTCGCATCGCACCTGCGCGATCAGTTCGTCCATCAGACCGCGATCGCGCAGCAGGCCCGCACGCGACAGGCGTCGCACCACGTCCTCGTGCCCCTTCAGCAGCTGTTCGGCCTGCGTA
Organism: Sphingomonas sp. DC5200-1; assembly: GCF_049897245.1. Taxonomy (NCBI): domain Bacteria; kingdom Pseudomonadati; phylum Pseudomonadota; class Alphaproteobacteria; order Sphingomonadales; family Sphingomonadaceae; genus Sphingomonas; species Sphingomonas sp. DC5200-1. Next base: position 397,596 of record NZ_JAFCVW010000005.1, on the reverse strand, counting down.
TCGGCGCCCTGCCCTGCGAGCACGCGGGCCGCGTGACGGCGGATGTCCGTCTCGACGCCCTGTACGACGGCAGCGAGCATGCGCCCCAGCGCCACGCGCGTCCGCTCATCCAGCCGCGAATCCTCGGCCACGAAGAAGTCGTCGATCGCGCCGGTCAGGCGTGCGTCGGCGCGCGCCGCGAGACGGGTCGCAGCGCCGATGCGCGTGGCGAGCGCATCCCGCTCCGCCTGATCCGTTCCGACCGCCATGATGTGGTTGCCTACGCTTCCATCATTAAGACAGCGTTATGCAAGGGTCCGCAATCGCTCGATTCCAGCGGCCAATGTTGCGGCGGCATAGGTCGCCGCAAGCCCCAGTCCCAGCATGGGCGACGACAGGAGCGCGCCCAGCCAGGCGAGCAGAAGATACGCCGGAGGACTGCCCCACCACATCCGCCGCGGCGCCGGCCCCAGCGCGCGCTCGCCTAGGCCCGCAAGCACGACACCGGCGATCGCCAGCATCTGCTCGCTGCCATCGACCGATAACTGAGTCGCATCATGGCCATAGGCCAACACCGCCAGCGCCGGCAGGATCGCGGCTGCCCGAGCCAGCCATGTCGCGCTGCCCGATTCGTCTCGCAGATCGGCGAGGATCCCACCGAGCGACAGGCCCAGCGTGCCTACCAAGGCCAACAGCAGCCCCGACACGTCATGCCCGAACGCGGTCAGGGTCGTGCCGAGCAGCCCCAACACGCCGCCGGCGGCTGCCACGGCGGCGACGGGCACCGTCCGCGGCACCAGCAACGGAATGACCGACCGGGCGAGCGGGGCAGTCACATAGCGTTCGAACCACCCACTGCGCGACGACACCATCGCCGCCATCGCGCGCCGGCTTCGCGCGTCGAGCGCCTGCGCGGAATGACCGACGCCATGGCTCGCGCGGACCGCCTCTTGCGGCAGCAGGATATGCGTCGCCCGGGCCTGCGACGCGAGGCGGACAAGGGTCGAAGGCACGTCATAGTCGCGGGGCATCGCCGCCAGCTCGGCGAGGCGACGCGGTTCCAGCCGGGCAACGCCTGCCCAGACCATGCCACCGCCCAGCCGCTCATAGCCCGGGCCCACCTGATCCTCCGGCACGACCAGCAGCGCATCGCCGCCCTCGCGCGCCAGTACGGCGAGCGTATCGCCGGTCGTGGTCAACCCATCCGCCAGCATCAGCACGCGGGCCAGCGGGTGCAAGGTCTCTGCCGCCTCGGCGGCGGTCCGCACCGTGTCGACCGCGATGCCACGTTTGCCTATCCGATTGATCGCGCCCAGCAATTCAGGCGTCAGCCGGGCAACGACGATGATGATCTGCGATGCGCCAGCGGCGATCAGCAGCCGCGCCTGATATTCGATCAGCGTCACGCCACCGAACGGCAGCGTCGCGGTCAGCATGTTGGGCCGATCGTCCGCGTCGTGCATGGCGAAGAGAAGGCCGGCGAGCATCTGGCGCTGTTAAGGGGTCATCTTCCCCCTGCCTAGGGCGGATTGCGGCTAAAGGCGCATCACCGATCGACGCAGCTTGCCGAGGATAGCCGTATCGCGCGCACCGTCGGCCGCCTGTGCCGCCAGGGCCATCAGCCGGACCGCCCCGAAGCTCGCCGCCAGCCCCTTCAATCGCGAGGCCGCGTCACGCCATTGGTCGCGGGTCGTCGCCGCGTCCATCGCCGCCAGCGCCCGTTCGGCGCTTTCGGTAAAGGCCAGCCGCAATTCGGCGATCAACCCGGGTTCGTCACCCACTGCGGCGGCCAGCGCCGCGTCGATCGCTCCGGGATCATACGCCATGAGAGGCCGCTTAGCCCACCACCACTTAATCAAGTGTTGCAGTTTCGCTTTATGACGGTGCCGAACATGGTTAAGCCCGGCGGACACGAACGGGGGTTCCATGATTATCGACATGCGGGCGGAAGCCGCAGCCACCGACGATGCCCTGGGCCGGTACGAGCTGGAACCGACCACGCCCGAATCGATGGGTGGCCACGGCGACTATCACGGCGGCGAACCGCTCGCCTGGACCGAGGCGGTCGAGGTCGAGCCGCGCCGCGCGACATGGCTGGCGCCGACGCTGGCGATCGCCGCCTCCGTCGCCTGGATCGGCGGCATGCTCTGGCTCGCCCGCGACCAGCTTCCGTTCCTGCTGCCTGTCCCCCTCGCCCAATATATCGCCGCGCTGGCGGTGATCCCCGCCCTCATCGGCATCGTCTATCTGCTCGCCATGCGGACCAGCCGGCGCGAGGCGACCCGATTCCGCAGCACCGCCCAGGCGATGCGGGCCGAGGCCGCCAGTCTGGAACGGACGGTCGCCGCCGTTTCCCGATCGCTCGACTCCAACCGCCGCCAACTCGCCGACCAGATCACCACGCTGATGGCGATGGGCGATGGCGCCAACGAACGGCTGGCTGCTGTCGGACGCGGCATGGCGTTGGAGATTGGGCAGGCCGATGCGCACGCCCGCGCGCTGTCCGAAGCCGTAGCCGAGGCGCAGACGCACCTCGGCGTCCTCCTTGCCTCGCTGCCGCGTGCGCAGGCCGAGGTGGCGGAGGCCGGCCGGCTGCTCGACGATACCGGTCTCGCCGCCGGCGAACATGCCGCGGCGTTGGAGGCCAAGCTCGCTGCGCTGGCTGATCGGGGCCGCGAGGCGGACCTCGTCGCAGGCGGCGCCGCACAGAAACTCGCCGCGCATATCGCGCGGATGGAGGCGACCAGCGAAACCGCGGGCGCGCGGCTCGAATCGGTCACGGGCGATATGTCCGACGCGGTCGACGCGCTGCTCGGCCGCACGGCCGATGCCGTGGACGAGGCCCGCAAGGGCATAGCCGCGCAGGGCGAGGCGATGCTGGCGATGCTGCGCGCCAACCAGGCTGCGCTCGACACCGCCGCGCGTCAGAGCGCAGACGCTCTGGGCGAACGGATCGCCGCCGTCGAAGACGTCATCGACCGCGTGACGCTGCGCCTGCACGACCAGCGCGGCGCCAGCGAATCGCTGCTCGCCGGGCTGGATGCCGGGATCGAGCGGGTCGAGACGCGGCTGGATACATTGCACGCACAGGGCGTCGACCGGTCGCAGCTGCTCGCCGCGTCGATCAGCGCGCTGGGTGGCTCGGCGGATGCGATGACCGAAGCGTTGCGCACTGGCGAAGCGATGGCGACGCGAACCATCGGCACCACCGAATCGCTGCTCATCGCGCTCGACGCCGCGGCGCGCGAGATCGACGAGACGCTGCCCGAAGCGCTCGCCCGGCTCGACACGCGCATCGCCTCCAGCAAGCAGGTCGTCGTCGCCGCCAAGCCGGAGCTGCTCGCACTCGTGACGGCCGCGGAAAGCACGCACGATGCGATCGAGGCGATCGCAGGCGTCATCGCGGAACAGACGACGACGCTCGATCGCCTGTCGGGCACCCTGCTCCAGACGCTCAACGACGGTCGTGCCAAGGCCGACGCGCTCGGCATGATGGTCGACGAAACGATCGATCGCACGCATCGCTTCGCCGAAGAGGCAGCCCCACGGCTCGTCGACGCGCTGCTCCGCGTCCGCGACACCGCATCCGTCGCGGCGGACAAGGCGCGCGAGACGCTGGCGAGCGTCATTCCCGATGCGGCCAGCCAGATGGAGGAAGCGAGCGCCGAGGCGATGCGCCGCGCCACCGGCGACACGGTCGAACGGCAGGTGCGGGCAATTGCTGATGCGACGGGGCATGCCGTCGATGCCGCCACCCGCGCGACCGAACGGCTATCCGCGCAGGTCCAGCAGATCCTCGATCAGACGGCGCTGGTCGAGACGCGGCTGGAGGATGCCCGCACCGAGCGCGAAGAGGCGGAGCGCGACACATTCGCCCGCCGCGCCTCGCTGCTGATCGAATCGCTCAATTCGGCAGCGATCGACATCACGAAGGCATTTGCGCCCGAAGTGTCCGACAGCGCCTGGGCCGCCTATCTGAAGGGCGATCGCGGGGTCTTCACCCGCCGTGCGGTGCGCGTGCTGGAACCGGGTGACGCCCGCGATATCGCACGGCTGTACGACGACGACGCCCGGTTCCGGGAGTCGGTCAATCGCTACATCCACGATTTCGAGGGGATGCTCCGGACGATCCTTGCACAGCGGGACGGCTCGCCGCTCAGCGTGACCTTGCTGTCGTCGGACATGGGCAAACTGTACGTCGCACTCGCGCAGGCGATCGAACGGCTGCGCTAGGGCGTCAGTTCGGGTGTTGCTCGCGGACCTTCGGGTCGCGTAGCAGATCGTCGATCGCGGCGGCGATGCGCGCTGCGACCAGCGGCCGCCCTTCTTCATCCATCAGGTGGAGCGCGCGTTCGAGCAAATCGAGCGCTTGGCCGTGCCTGTCGTACACCGATCGGGCCTTTCGTCAGTCACCACCCTCTGTGGCGGCGGCAAAAGCCTATCAGGCAACGACTTGCGCGAACCTGACACGAACATGACAATCAAGTCAGGCCGATCGCGCCTAGCTGCGGTTGTAGACGGCCTCGCGATCGAACAGGTCGAGCATCTGCGGCGTGACCCAGCCGAATTCGTAATTGGCAATGAACAGGCCGAACAGGATCGTCGCCACGATGGTTACGCGGACCGCGAGACGGCCGAGGCGAAATTCGTGCGGCGCACTTTCCGCCTGACCCGCGACGTGCTCACCCCCCACTTCATGGGTCGTGCGCACGCCCCAGGGCAATACGAGGAACACCGAGAACGCCCAGAACAGGACGTAGATCGCAAGCATCGACGTCCAGCGCATGGGATCAGGCCTCGATGATCAGCACATCGACGATCGGCTTCTTGCCCGTCCAGCGGGTCGCGATGCGCCGCACCGCGAGCCGGACGTCCTCGCGGCGTCGATCGAGTTCGCGCCGCTGGCCCTTCAACGCTTCGGCAGCGGCCTCGGCGGCATCTTCGATAAAGGCCGCGCGATCCTCTTCGACCGGCACGCCCTGAACGCGCACCTGCGGCCGGCCGAGCAGCCGCCCATCCTTGCCGATCGCGACCGCAACCGAAATCTGGCCATTGATCGCCAGCTTGCGACGTTCGTTGATCGTCGATCCGTCCGCGGGCAGGATCACGTCACCGTCGAGCACCAGGCGACCGACACCGGCATTGCCGATCTTCTCGGGCTTGCCGGGCAGCAGCCGAATGACGTCGCCATCGCTCTGCACGATCGACTGCGGCACGCCCTCGCTCAGCGCGAAGCGGGCATGCTCCATCATGTGACGCATCTCGCCATGGACCGGCACCAACGTCTGCGGACGGATCCACTTGTACATCTGCGCCAGTTCAGGTCGTCCGGGATGGCCCGAGACGTGGACGTGTGCCTGCCGCTCGGTGATCATCACCACGCCCTTGGACGCGAGCGTATTCTGGATCTTGCCGATCGCAACCTCGTTGCCCGGAATCTGCTTCGATGAGAAGATCACCGTGTCGCCGAGGTCGAGCTTGATCGTGTGCGAGCCATCGGCGACCCGTGCCAGCGCTGCGCGCGGCTCGCCCTGGCCGCCCGTAGCGACGATCAGCACCTTGTTCTTCGGCAGCCGCATCGCGGTGTCGGGATCGACCGTTTCGGGGAAATCGGTCAGATAGCCCGTCGCCTGCGCGACCTTCAGGATCCGGTCGAGCGAGCGGCCGGTGACGCACAGCTTGCGCCCGGTCTCGCGCGCCACCTGCCCCAACGTATGGAGGCGTGCCGCATTGGACGCGAAGGTGGTGACAAGCACCCGCCCCTTCGCGCGCGCGATCTGCTCCGCCAGGCCGCGACGCACCGATGCTTCGGAGCCGGATGCTTCTGCGTTGAAGACGTTGGTCGAATCGCAGACCAGCACGTCGACGCCGGCGTCCCCGATCTGGGTCAGTCGTTCCGGGCTGGTCGGCTTGCCGATCACCGGCGTGGGATCAAGCTTCCAATCGCCGGTGTGGAACACGCGGCCCGCCTTGGTTTCGATCACCAGCGCATTGGGTTCGGGGATCGAGTGCGACAGCTCGATGAAGCTGACGCCGAAGGGGCCGATCTGTGCGCCCGCGACGCCGCTCTTGCCCGGCTGGATCACGCGCAGCTTGACGCGATGGGCGTTGCCCTCTTCCTCCAGCTTGCCGCGGATCAAACCGGCCGTGAACGGCGTCGCATACAGCGGCACGCCCAGGTCTTCGGCGAGATAGGGCAGCGCGCCGATGTGGTCTTCATGCCCGTGCGTCAGGACGATACCGACGAGATCGTTCAGGCGATCCTCGATGAAGGACAGGTCGGGCAGGACGATATCGATGCCGGGATATGCGGCATCGGCGAAGGTCACGCCCAGATCGACCATCAGCCACTTGCCGGCGTGGCCATAGAGATTGACGTTCATGCCGATCTCACCCGAGCCACCCAGGGCGCAGAAGAGAAGTTCGTTGGTTTTGGGAGTCATTGATGTCTTTCGTGAATTGCGTAGCGCCCGCAGGCCGGTGAATGGCGCGAGCGCGTCTCAGCCGATATGGGCGTTTTGGTACATGATCGCCAGCCCCTGGATGGTCAGGTCCGGTTCGATGACGTCGAAGACGTCGGTATGTTGTTCGAACAACGTCGCCAGGCCGCCGGTCGCGATCACTTTTGCGGGTCGGCCGATCTCCGCCTTCATGCGCGCGACCAGCCCCTCGATCATCGCGATATACCCGAAATACACCCCGATCGTCATCTGATCGACGGTGTTGCGGCCGATGACGCTGCCGTTCGCCGGCGCTTCAATCGCGATGCGCGGCAGTTTGGCCGCGGCGCTGACCAGCGCATCCAACGACAGGTTGATACCGGGTGCGATGATGCCGCCCTTATAGGCGCCGCTATAGTCGCTGACGTCGAAGGTCGTCGCGGTCCCGAAATCGATGACGATCAGGTCACCTGGGTGCAGCGCATGTGCCGCGATGGTGTTGACCGCGCGGTCTGCGCCCAGGTTCTGCGGCTCGTCGACATCCAGCGCGATCCCCCATTCCACCGGCGCGCGACCGGCGATCAGCGCCTCCGACCCGAAATACTTGCTGCTGAGCACCTGCAAATTGTGGAGGGCGCGGGGTACGACGGTCGCGATGATGACGGCGTCGATCTGCGACCGGTCATAGCCTTCCAGCGCAAGCAGCTGGCTTAGCCATACGGCATATTCGTCCGCGGTCCGCCGCGGATCGGTCGCGATGCGCCAGCGCGCCTTGATCGTGCGGGCACCGGCCTCGCTCATGTCCACCAGCGCAAACACGACATTGGTGTTGCCGGCATCGACGGCGAGCAGCATCCTCACTCCTTCACAGCAGAAAAACGTCGCCGGCATGAATGACATGCCGGGCACCCGACGCCAAGCGCAGGATCAGCGCGCCGTCGGCGTCCAAGCCGTCGAACAGGCCGTCGACCGCGCTTCCATCGGGCAGACGGGCGGTGAGCGGCGTGCCGAGCGGATGCGCAGCCGCGAGCCATGCCGAGCGAATGGCTGCGATCCCCTCGCCACGCCAGCGCGCCAGCCATCGCGCGAACGCTTCGGAGAGCACCTCGGCAAAGGTCGGCGGATCGACACTGACGCCTTGCGCCGCAAGGCTCGTCGTCGGGCGATCGGAGAGGTCGGGGTGATGCGCCAGATTGACGCCGATGCCGACGACCACCGCATCGCCGCTCCGCTCCAGCAGAATGCCTGACAGCTTCGCACCAGCGATGACGACGTCGTTCGGCCATTTGAGCCAAGCCGTTCCGGATGGCGTCAGAAAAACGCCCAAGGCATCGTGGAGAGCAACGGCAGCCGTCAGCGCCAGCGTCGCGGGCGGCGGATCGCTGGCCCGGAGACGAACCAGCGTCGATCCCGAGAAATTACCCGGCGGCGCGCTCCATGTCCGTCCCAGCCGGCCGCGCCCCGCCGTCTGCCGCTCGGCACGGAGCCACAGCCCCTCCTCCGCGCCCTGCGTGGCGAGGAGGAGCATATCGGCGTTTGTGGATCCCGTTTCCGAGATGAAGCGGATGGTCAAACGCCGGGGAACAATGCGCGAGCTGCGGCCATCGTCCAGCCACCGAGCAGCGGGATGGCGAGATAGCCGAGCGGCGACACGAAGGCGGCCGTCAGCACGATCAGGCCGCCCTCGACGGGGCTGTTACCCTTCACGAACGCCGGTGCCGGTTCGTCGAAGTACATCGTCTTGACGACGCGCAGGTAATAATAGGCGCCGATCGTCGACGCCGCGATACCGATCACCGCGAGCGGGAACAGCCCGGCCTTCACCGCCGCGTCGAACACCGCGAACTTGGCGTAGAAGCCGAACAGCGGCGGAATGCCGGCGAGGCTGAACATGAAGATCGCAAGCGCCGCGGCAAGACCCGGACGGGTCCGCGACATCCCCGACAGCGAGGCGATGCTCTCGACCGGCTGGCCCGCCTCGTCACGCATCTGCAGGACGATGAGGAACGAGCCCAGCGTCATGGCGATGTAGATCGTCATGTAGGTCAGCACGCCCGCCACGCCCTCCGGCGTACCCGCCGCAAGGCCGACCAGCGCGAACCCGACGTTGTTGATCGACGAATAGGCGAGCAGGCGCTTGATGTTGCTCTGACCGATCGCGGCGACCGCGCCGAGAATGATCGAGGCAAGCGCGGCAAAGATGACGATCTGGCGCCACTGGTCCGTCGCCGGACCCATCGCCTCGACCGCAACGCGGACGGCAAGGCCCATCGCCGCGACCTTTGGCGCCGAGGCGAAAAACGCGGTCACCGGCGTCGGCGCGCCCTCGTACACGTCTGGCGTCCACATGTGGAACGGGACAGCCGAAATCTTGAAGGCGATACCGGCAAAGACGAACACCAGCCCGAACAGCAGGCCCAGCGACTTCGTGCCAGCATAAGCCGCGGCGATCCCGCCGAACAGCGTCGTACCCGAGAAGCCGTACACCAGGCTGATGCCGTAGAGCAGGATGCCGCTCGCCAGCGCACCGAGGATGAAATATTTGAGGCCCGCTTCCGCCGAACGCGTGTCGCGGCGCATAAAGCTCGCCAGCACATAGGCCGACAGGCTCTGCAGTTCGAGGCCGACGTACAGCGTCAGCAGGTCGCTCGCCGACACCATCATGCCCATGCCGGCCGCAGAGAGCAGGATCAGCACCGGATATTCGGGACGCAGGTCGTCGCCGCTGGTGCGCTGGAAGAAGTCCGGAGCCATCAGGATACCGACGGCGGCGGCGACGAAGATCAGCACCTTGGCGAACGCGGCAAACGCGTCGGCGCGGTACAGCCCGCCGAACGCGCTGCCGCCCGAACCCGCAGGCCCCATCAACGCGACACACGCGCCGGCCAGGATCGCAACCGCAGCCCAGGACACCGCGCGGGTCGACGCAGGTCCACCCCAGGCGGCGACCAGCATCAGGACGATGGCGCCGACGCCGAGGATCACCTCAGGCAGCGTCATGGCGAGATTGGCGGCGTAATCCATCAGTGCGTGGTTCCGTGGGCAGCGGCGGCGTGCGCCGCGGCAGGAGTGGTCGCGGCGGGCTTGCCGGCGGTCGGCTTGGAATCGGACGGCGGCGCTGCCCGATCGACGCGGGTCAGCAGAACCGCGACGTCCTTGCGCATCGGCGCCATGAAGCTTTCCGGATAGACACCCATCCACAGCGCGACCGCGGCGATCGGAGCCAGCAGCCAAAGCTCGCGATGCGACAGGTCTTCCATCGCGCGAACCTCGTCCGACTTGATCTCGCCGAAGGCGATGCGCCGGTAGAGATAGAGCATGTACGCCGCGCCGAGGATGATGCTGGTCGTGCAGAGCAGCGCGATCCAGGTCGACACCTGATACGTGCCCATCAGCGACAGGAATTCGGCGACGAAGCCGCTCGTCCCCGGCAGACCGATCGACGCCATGGTAAAGAACAGGAAGAACAGGGCGTAGCGCGGCATGTTGATCGCCAGACCGCCGTAGCGGCTGATCTCACGCGTGTGCAGGCGATCGTAGATGACGCCAACGCACAGGAACAGCGCACCCGACACCAGGCCGTGGCTGAGCATCATGATCATCGCGCCTTCGATGCCCTGCCGGTTGAAGGCGAACAGGCCGATCGTCACGATCGCCATGTGCGCGACCGACGAATAGGCGATCAGCTTCTTCATGTCGGACTGCACCAGCGCGACGAGGCTGGTGTAGATCACCGCCACCGCGGACAGGCCGAAGATCAGCCAGGTGAGCTGGCCCGACGCCTCGGGGAACATCGGCAGGCTGAAGCGCAGGAAGCCGTAACCGCCGAGCTTCAGCAGCACGCCCGCCAGGATCACCGACCCCGCGGTCGGCGCCTGCACGTGCGCGTCGGGCAGCCAGGTGTGGACCGGCCACATCGGCATCTTCACCGCGAACGAGGCGAAGAACGCGAGCCACAGCCACGTCTGCACATGCGCCGGGAAGTCGAAGGTCTGCAGCGCCGGGATGCTGGACGTGCCCGCGGTCTGCACCATGTACAGCATCGCGATCAGCATCAGCAGCGAGCCGAGCAGCGTATAGAGGAAGAACTTATACGACGCGTAAATGCGGTTCACGCCGCCCCAGATGCCGATGATCAGATACATCGGGATCAGGCCGGCTTCGAAGAACAGGTAGAACAGGAACAAATCCTGCGCCGCGAACGTGCCGATCATCAGCGTTTCGGTGAGCAGGAACGCGGCCATATATTCCGGCACGCGGTTCGTCACCGACCGCCAGCTCGCCCCGATGCAGATCGGCATCAGGAAGACACTGAGCATGATCAGCATCAGCGCGAAGCCGTCGATGCCGAGGTCCCAGGCGAAGAAGCCGAGGCGCGGGCCGTGCTCGACGAACTGCCACTGCGCTCCGCCGATGTCGAAGTTCGCCCACAACAGGATGCCCAGCGCAAAGTCGGCGAAAGTCGCGCCCAGTGCGACCATCCGCGCGGTCGCGGCCGGGACGAACAGGCAGGCGATCGCCGCGAGCGCGGGGATCAACAGCATGATCGTCAGGATGGGGAAGCCGCTCATTGTGCGATCGCCCAGGTGACGACGGCGGTCAGACCGATCAGCATGACGAAAGCATAGGTATAGACATATCCGTTCTGGAGCCGGCCGGCGATGCGGCTGGACCGCTCGACGATCCACGCCGAGCCGTTCGGCCCGAAGCGATCGATCGTCTTTTCGTCACCGCGATGCCACAGGAAGCGGCCGATCGCGAAGGCGGGGCGGACGAAGAGCAGGTTATACAGCTCGTCGAAATAATATTTGTGGGTGAGGAAGCGGTACAGGACGCGGAACTGCTCCGCCACCGCGGCGGGGAAGGTCGGCGCCTTGATATAGGCGTACCATGCGGTGAACAGCCCGGTCAGCATCGCCACCGTCGCCGACAGCTTCACCCAGGTCGGCACCTCGTGCATCGCGTGCATTAGATGCTCGCGGAAAGCGATGTCGCCCTTCCAGAAGCTTTCCCCCGCACTCGGCTCGATGAAATAGCCGTGGAAGACGAAGCCGGCTGCGATCGCGCCGATCGACAAGACGATCAGCGGGATCAGCATGGGCAGCGGGCTTTCGTGCGGATGATAGCCGCCCGTCCCCGCCGGCAGATCGTGCTGCGCCGGCCCGTGTGTCGAGGGATGGTCGCCCGCATCCTCGGCCTGCGCCGGGTTGTCGTGCGCCCCATGACCATGATCGTCGGCATGATGCGCGTCGTGCGCATGGGCGTCATGACCGTGAGCGTGATCGTCATGGCCGTGGCCATGCGCATCGTGGAGCGCATGCTGAATATGCTCCGATGCGGCCCAACGCGGCTTGCCCCAGAAGGTCAGGAACATCAGGCGCCACGAATAGAAGCTGGTGATTAGCGCGACGAGCACACCGACGAACCAAACACCCGGCTCACCGGCGGCCCAACTCGCTTCGATGATCGCATCCTTCGAATGGAAGCCTGCGAAACCGATGCCGAGCGGGTTGCCGAACACCGCGGGCAGGCCGACGCCGGTGATCGCCAGCGTGCCCATCATCATACCCCAGAAGGTCAGCGGGATGCTTTTCCGCAGGCCGCCGTAATAGCGCATGTCCTGCTCATGGTGCATGGCATGGATCACCGAGCCGGCCCCCAGGAACAGCAGCGCCTTGAAGAAGGCGTGCGTGAACAGGTGGAACATCGCCGCACCATAGGCGCCGACGCCAGCGGCGAAGAACATGTAGCCGAGCTGCGAACAGGTCGAATAGGCGATGACGCGCTTGATGTCGGTCTGCACCATGCCGACGGTCGCGGCGAACAGGCAGGTCGCGGCACCGATGAAGGTGACGAAGTGCAGCGCGGTCGGCGACATTTCGAACATCGGCGACAGGCGGCACACCATGAAGACGCCCGCGGTGACCATCGTCGCGGCGTGGATCAGCGCCGACACCGGGGTCGGGCCCTCCATCGCATCCGGCAACCAGGTGTGCAGGCCGAGCTGCGCCGACTTGCCCATCGCGCCGACGAACAGCAGCAGACAGAGCACGGTCATCGTATCGGCGCGGAACCATAGGAAGCCGATCGTCGAGCCCGCCATGTTCGGCGCGGCGGCCAGGATCGCCGGGATCGAGACGGTGCCGAACACCATGAAGGTGCCGAAGATGCCGAGCATGAAGCCCAGATCGCCGACGCGGTTGACGACGAACGCCTTGATCGCAGCCGCATTGGCCGACGGCTTGCGGAACCAGAAACCGATCAGGAGGTACGAGGCGAGGCCCACGCCCTCCCAACCGAAGAACATCTGGACCAGTGTGTCCGCGGTCACCAGCATCAGCATCGCGAAGGTGAACAGCGACAGATAGGCGAAGAAGCGCGGCTGGTCCGGATCCTCGCTCATATAGCCCCAGCTATAGAGATGGACGAGCGCCGACACGCTGGTGATGACCACCAGCATGATCGCGGTCAGCTGGTCGACGCGCAGCGACCAATCGACCGCCATGTCGCCGCTGACGATCCAGGTCAGCACCGGCACGACCTGCGCCGTGCTGGTGCCCGCGAGGAAGCCGAGGAAGATCGGCCACGACAGCAGGCACGATACAAACAGCGCGCCGGTCGTGATGACCTTCGCCGGCACGAAGCCGATCGCCTTGTTACCCAGCCCCGCGACCGCGGCCGCGAGCAGCGGCAGGAATACGATGAATAAGATGGCGTGCACCGAAATCAGCCCTTCATCCGGTTGACGTCATCGACCGCGATCGTGCCGCGGCCACGGAAATAGATCACCAGGATCGCCAGCCCGATCGCCGCCTCACCCGCCGCGACGGTCAGCACGAACATCGCGAAGATCTGGCCAACCAGATCGTGCAGGAAGGCCGAGAAGGCGACGAGATTGATGTTCACGGCGAGCAGGATCAGCTCGATCGCCATCAGGATGACGATCAGATTCTTGCGGTTCATGAAGATGCCGAGCACCCCCATGGTGAACAGGATCGCCGCGACGACCAGATAATGCGTCAGACCAATCACAGCTGGACCCCCTGGCCGACCGTCGGCTGCGTGTTGCGCGTCGCATCCTGAGGACGGCGCGCGTTCTGGCGGGCGATATTCTGCCCGCGCACGCCGCCACGCTGGCGATGCGTCAGCACGATCGCACCGATCATCGCGACCAGCAGGACGAAGCCCGCCGCCTCGAACACGAACAGATAGCGCGTGTAGAGCAGCTGCCCCATCGCCTGGATGTTCGGCACGGTGCCGTCGATCGGCGCGATGCGCTGGCTGATCTTCAGGCCGCCGGCGCTCCACGCGCCGATGCCGATCAGGATCTCGGCGGCGAGCGCTACCGCCAGCGCCAGGCCCAGCGCCGCATAGCGCGCGAACCCGGCGCGCAGCTGCGCGACCTCGATATCCAGCATCATGACGACGAACAGGAACAGCACCGCGACCGCGCCGACATAGACGATGACGAGCAGCATCGCGATGAATTCGGCGCCGACGAGCACCATCAGCCCCGCCGCGTTGAAGAAGGCGAGGATCAGCCACATGACCGAATGCACCGGGTTGCGCGACGAGATCGTCATCGCACCCGACCCGATCACGACGATCGCGAAGAGATAAAAGGCTATGGCCTGGATCACGAGTTGGTCGGCCCCCTCAGCCCGGAATCAAGTGCGGCGCGCATTAACGGTACGGCGCATCGGCGGCAAGGTTTGCCGCGATCGCCCGCTCCCAGCGGTCGCCGTTGTCGAGGAGCTTGGCCTTGTCGTAGATCAGCTCTTCGCGCGTTTCGGTCGAAAATTCGTAATTCGGCCCCTCGACGATCGCATCGACCGGGCACGCTTCCTGGCACAGGCCGCAATAGATGCATTTGGTCATGTCGATGTCGTAGCGCGTCGTGCGGCGGCTGCCGTCATCGCGCGGTTCGGCCTCGATCGTGATCGCCTGCGCCGGGCATACCGCCTCGCACAGCTTGCACGCGATGCAGCGTTCCTCGCCATTGGGATAGCGACGCAGCGCATGCTCGCCGCGGAAGCGCGGGGAGATCGGGTTGCGCTCGTACGGATAGTTGATCGTCGCCTTGGGCTTGAAGAAATACTTCAGCGTGAGGGCGTGCGCCTTCACGAACTCCCAGAGCGTGAACGATTTGACGAGTTGACCTACGGTCACGATCCGAACCCCATAACCCGGTCGATGGCGACGACCGTCAATCCGATAATCACGCCGCCAAGAGCACGGCGCCACAGGTTGCTGGTGAGAATGGCGCTCACAGCGGCACCCGCATCCACATCAGCACGCCCGACACCAGGAACACCCAGAGCAGCGACAGCGGCAGGAACACCTTCCACCCCAGACGCATCAGCTGGTCGTAGCGGTAGCGCGGGACGGTCGCCTTCACCCAGCTGAAGATGAAGAAGAAGATCAGCATCTTGATGAAGAGGTTGATGATCCCCGGCACCCAGGTGAACGGCGCGAAGTTGAAGAACGGCAGCCAGCCGCCCCAGAACAGCGTCGCGTTGAGCGCACACATCAGGAGCACGTTGGCATATTCGCCGAGCCAGAAGAGCGCGAAGCTCATCGAGCTGTATTCGGTCTGATAGCCGGCGACGAGCTCGCTCTCCGCCTCGGTCAGGTCGAACGGCGCGCGCTGCGTTTCCGCCATCGACGAGATCAGGAACACCACCGACATCGGGAAGAGCAGCGGGTTGAGCACGAAGCCGTTGATCGGCAGCCCGTACAGATTCTGCTGCGCCAGCACGATCGCCGACAAATTGAAGCTGCCCGCCCACAGCACGACGGTGACGAGGACGAAGCCGATCGCGACTTCGTAGCTCACCATCTGCGCGGCGGCACGGAGCGCCGAATAGAAGGGATATTTGGAGTTCGACGCCCAGCCCGACAGGATGATGCCGTAGACGCCGAGCGACGAGGCCGCGAGCACGTAGAGCAGGCCGACGTTGATGTCGGAGAGCACGACGCCTGCGCCGAACGGCACCACCGCCCAGACGATCAACGCCACCGTGAAGGTGATGATCGGCGCCAGCAGGAACAGCGTGCGATTGGCCGCGGCCGGCACGATCGTTTCCTGCAGGAAGACCTTCAGGCCGTCGGCGAACGACTGCAGCAGGCCGAGCGGGCCGACGACGTTCGGACCGCGACGCAGCGCCATCGCCGCCCAGATCTTGCGATCGGCGTAAATGATCATCGCGACCGCGAGCATCAGCGGCAGCGCGATGACCAGGATGCCGATGATGGTCGAGACGAACCACGCCCAGCCATAGGGCAGCCCGACCGTGGTGTTGAAGAAATCGGTCACTCCGCCGCCTCCGCGAACGTCTCGCCATGGACCAGTTCGGCCGAGCAGCGCTGCATCGTCGGGGACGCGCGGCAGATGGCGTTGGTCAGATAAAAGTCCTTGATCGGATAGCCGGAAAGGCTCCCCTGCCCCGCGCCATCCAGCGCCGGCGGGTTCCATGCGTAGCCGGCCAGCTGACCGACATGGCGCAGCGCCGGCACCTCGGTCGCCATCGCTTCGCGCAAGCCGGCGAGCGTGTCGAACGGCAGTGTGTGGCCGAGCACTTCCGACAAGGCGCGGAAGATCGTCCAGTCTTCACGCGCATCGCCCGGTGCGAACACCGCGCGCTCGCCACGCTGGACACGGCCTTCGGTGTTGACCCAGGTGCCCGACTTTTCGGCATAGGTCGCACCCGGCAGGATCACATCGGCATGATGCGCGCCCTGATCGCCGTGATGGCCCACATAGACCTTGAAGCCGCCGAACGCAGTGAAATCGACCTCGTCCGCGCCCAGGAAGAAGGTGACGCCCGCCTCGCGCAAATCGGCGATGCCGCCCTTCTGCGCATAGCCGAGCATCAACCCGCCCATGCGGCTCGCCGCCATGTGAACGACGTTGAAGCCGTTCCAGCCGTCACGCACCAGGTTGAACTGCTTGGCGAAGGCCAACGCAGCGCCATGGCCACCCTTCAGCGCACCACCACCGACGATCACCATCGGCGCCTTGGCGTCGGTGAAGATCTTGGCCGCAGCCTCCGGCAGATTGCCGAGCAGCGACAGATCGGCGCCGAGCCATTCGACCTTATAGGTCAGCTCCGTCTCCGGCCCGATCGCGAAAACTTTCGCGCCCTTTTTGATCGCCTTGCGGATGCGCGTGTTGATCAGCGGCGCTTCCCAGCGCAAATTGGTGCCGACCAGCAGGATCGCGTCCGCCTGTTCGACGCCCGCGATCGTGGTGTTGAAGTTCACCGCGGCGAGGCTGGACGTATCATAGTCCATGCCGGTCTGGCGGCCTTCGAGCTTGGTCGAGCCGAGCGTCGCGAGCAGCGCCTTGGCGGCATACATCGTCTCGCAATCGACAAGATCGCCAGCGACCGCGGCGACGTTCGATCCGGCTGCGGCGACGCGATCCTTGATCACGCCGAATGCCTCGTCCCAGCTGACCGCAACGAGCTTGCCGTCACGGCGCACGTACGGGCGATCGAGGCGACGGCGTACCAGGCCATCGACGTGGTGGCGCGTCTTGTCGTGCGCCCATTCCTCGTTGACGTCTTCGTTGATGCGCGGGACGCAGCGCAGCACCTGACGGCCGCGGCTGTCGAGGCGGATGTTGGTGCCGACCGCGTCCTGGACGTCGATCGTCAGCGTCTTCTTGAGCTCCCACGGCCGCGCTTCATAGGCGTAGGGCTTCGACGTCAGCGCCCCGACCGGGCACAGATCGACGACGTTGCCGCTCAGCTCGCTGGTCACCGCCTGTTCGAGGTAGCTGGTGATCTGCATGTCCTCGCCGCGATAGATCGCGCCGATTTCCTCCACGCCCGCAACCTCTTCCGCGAAGCGGACGCAGCGGGTGCATTGGATGCAGCGGGTCATGATCGTCTTGACGATCGGACCCATATACTTCTCGGTCACCGCACGCTTGTTCTCGGTGTAGCGGCTGTGGCCCTTGCCGTAGGCGACGGACTGGTCCTGCAGGTCGCACTCGCCGCCCTGATCGCAGATCGGGCAGTCGAGCGGATGGTTGATCAGCAGGAACTCCATCACGCCTTCGCGCGCGTTCTTCACCATCGGCGTGGTGGTGAACACTTCCTGATTGTCCGCTGCGGGCAGCGCACACGACGCCTGTGGCTTGGGCGGCCCTGGCTTCACCTCGACGAGGCACATGCGGCAATTGCCGGCGATCGACAGCCGTTCGTGATAACAGAAGCGCGGGATTTCCTTGCCCGCCGCCTCGCACGCCTGGAGCACGGTGGCTCCCTGCGGCACCTCGACCTCGATCCCGTCTACTTTAAGCTTCGGCATCAGTTTCGCTCAAACCTACTAGTCACTGACGGATTGTGGGCCGCACGTAGCGGTTCCACAGACCATCAGCCATAAAACCACGGACGCTGGCTGCATTTAGCGCTACGGTCTGCCCCGCCGTTAAGCAGGACCCCAGTGCGGGGGCAAGAGCCCGCGCGGCCGTCTTCTCCGCTTCGGTGTTCGGCACCGTCCGCAACACGGCGTCTGCATGGTCAGGATCCTTGAAAACCACACAGTCCGAAAATTCTGCCAACGCATGCGCCACCGGCAGCTCGTCACCGGTCGAGACGAAAACGCGATCGACCGCTTCCTTCATGTCCGAAGGCCGAGGCGGAACGGAAGCAAAAGCCGACAGATAAGCTTCTTCCATCAGCATCACCCGCAGCACCTTCGGCGTAAAGCGATAGCCGAGCATCGATTGATCGGACTTCACCTCGCGGCCAAGGCACGTTTCCATCGATAGAACGCCCGACAGATCAGTTATGCCCGCCCCTTTAAGATCGACGGTGGCCGGGTCGCTGTGGGTAAGAATTTTATTGACCGCACCCTTGGACCCGGCGCGGTAGATGCAGCGCGCGAAGCCTTTGCGGACATACCCCGCATCCTCCGCATCGACCGCACGCGGCTTGACCGGGATCATGGATCCAGTCTGCATCTGCGGCTTCAATTGCGCGCCAGCGCCGGCGGGTACCAGCGCAAGGGCAGCGCCCATTGCGCTGGCGATCCGACCGACGACGGGCATTATTCGGCAGCTTCCTGCATCGGGGCGAGATCGCCGCCGTTGCGCGAGTTGATGCGACGTTCCAGTTCCGGGCGGAAGTGGCGGATGAGGCCCTGGATCGGCCAGGCGGCGGCATCGCCGAGCGCGCAGATCGTGTGGCCTTCCACCTGCTTGGTCACCTGCTGCAGCGTGTCGATCTCGGCGATGTCGGCGTCGCCGGTACGCAGGCGTTCCATCACGCGCCACATCCAGCCGGTGCCTTCGCGGCACGGCGTACATTGGCCGCAGCTCTCATGCTTGTAGAAGTAGCTGATCCGGCTGATCGCGCGGACGATATCGGTCGACTTGTCCATGACGATGACCGCCGCGGTGCCGAGACCAGAGCCGACCGCCTTCAGGCCGTCGAAGTCCATCGGCGCATCGATGATGTCCTTGGCCGGCACCAGCGGCACCGACGAGCCGCCGGGGATGACGGCGAGCAAGTTATCCCAGCCACCGCGGATACCGCCGCAATGCGTTTCGATCAGCTCGCGGAAGGTCAGGCCCATCGCGTCTTCGACGACGCAGGGCTTGTTCACATGGCCGCTGATCTGGAAAAGCTTGGTGCCCTTGTTGTTCTCACGACCGAAGCTGGAGAACCATTCGGCGCCGCGCCGCAGGATCGTCGGGCCGACCGCGATCGATTCGACGTTGTTGACCGTCGTCGGGCAGCCGTAAAGGCCCGCACCCGCCGGAAACGGCGGCTTGAGGCGCGGCTGCCCCTTCTTGCCTTCGAGGCTTTCGAGCATCGCGGTTTCTTCGCCGCAGATGTACGCACCGGCGCCACGATGGACGAACACGTCGAAGTCGTAGCCTGAGCCACAGGCGTTCTTGCCGATCAGCCCGGCGTCATACGCCTCGGCGACGGCCGCAAACAGCGTCTCGGCCTCGCGGATATATTCGCCGCGGATGTAGATGTAGGCGGCGCACGCGCGCATCGCGAAGCCGGCGATCAGCGCGCCCTCGATCAGCTTGTGCGGATCGTGACGGATGATCTCGCGGTCCTTGCACGAACCGGGTTCGGATTCGTCGGCGTTGATGACGAGGAAGTTCGGCCGATCGGGCTTCGGCTCCTTCGGCATGAACGACCATTTGGTGCCCGTGGGGAAGCCCGCGCCGCCACGGCCGCGAAGACCCGACGCCTTGATGACGTCGATGATCGCGTCCTGGCCGAGCGCCATCAGCGCCTTGGTATTGTCCCAGTCGCCACGCTTCAGCGCCGCCGCCAAGTTCCAGGGCTGGAACCCGTAGACGTTGGTGAAGATGCGATCCTTGTCGGCAAGCATCAGGCCCACTCGCTCCGGTAATCGTGGTTCTCTTGCGTCATCGCGGTCAGCGTCGTCGGGCCGCCTTCGGGGCAGCTCGTCTGGCGGCCGATGGTCGAGCCGGTCTTCGGCTGTTCACCCTTGGCCAGCGCCTCCAGCACCGCGATCGTGCGGTCGTAGTCGAGATCCTCGTAATTGTCGTCGTTGATCTGGACCATCGGCGCGTTGGCGCAGGTGCCGAGGCACTCGACCTCGGTCAGCGTGAACAGGCCGTCGGGCGTCGTCTTGCCCTTGATCAGCCCCTTGTTCTTGCACGCCGCCAACACGTCGTCCGACCCGCGCAGCATGCACGGCGTCGTGCCGCAGACCTGCACGTGATAACGGCCGACCGGCGCGAGGTTGAACATCGTGTAGAAGGTCGCGACCTCGAACACGCGCATGTACGGCACGCCGATCTGGCGCGCCACGAACTCGATCACCGGAACCGGCAGCCAGCCTTGCGTCTGCGTTTCCGCACCGACCTGACGTTGCGCCAAGTCGAGAAACGGGATCGACGCGGACTGTTCGCGGCCTGCGGGATAGCGCGCGAGGATCTCGTTCGCCTTCTTCTGGTTCTCTTCGGTCCACGCGAAACCGCCCCAGCGTGCGCGGGTTTCGGCTTCGTCGGGGATCTGGGCTGCTTCAGCCATCAGCGGATGAACTCCACGCGCGACACCTTGTCGCCTTCAAACGAATAGACGGACATGACCTCGAACGTCTCGCCACCGGGCGCACGCTCGACCGCCTCATGCAGGACGACCGTCTCCCCCAGCTCGAACGTCGCGAGAATGTCCGCACGATTTTGCGGATATTGCGCGAACATCGCCTTCAGGCCCGAACGCACGCCTTCCCGACCCTCGCGCAGCACGGCGCCGCGATAGCCCGCCTCGCAGGAATCGTCGGTCATGAACGCGACATAGGCGTCGGCGTCCTGCGCATTGTAGCGCGCGATCATGGAGTGCGCGATGCCGGGCCGGTCGATGCTCACCGGTCGCACTCGCCGAACACGATGTCCATCGCGCCCAGGATCGCGGTCGTATCCGCCAGCATGTGGCCCTTCGACATGAAGTCCATGGCCTGCAGGTGGCTGAACGCGGTCGGACGGATCTTGCAGCGATAGGGCTTGTTCGATCCGTCAGCGACGAGGAACACGCCGAATTCGCCCTTCGGGCTTTCGGTCGCGACATACACTTCGCCGGCCGGGACGTGATAGCCCTCGGTGTAGAGCTTGAAGTGATGGATCAACGCTTCCATCGAGCTCTTCATCTCGGCGCGCTTGGGCGGCACAACCTTGCGGTCGGTCGACGCGATCGGCCCTTCCGGCATCTCGGCGAGGCACTGTTTCATGATCCGCGCGGACTGGCGGACCTCTTCAACGCGCACCATGAAGCGGTCGTAGCAATCGCCGCGCGTGCCGACCGGAATGTCGAAGTCCATGCGCGCATAGGCGTCATAGGGCTGCGACTTGCGCAGGTCCCACGGAATGCCCGCAGCGCGGATCATCGGGCCGGAGAAGCCCCAGGCGATCGCATCTTCGCGGCTGACCGTCGCGATATCGACGTTGCGCTGCTTGAAGATGCGGTTGTCGGCGACCAGCGAAATCGCGTCCTCGAACAGGCGCGGCAGGCGCGTGTCGAGCCAGTCGGCGATATCGGTCAGCAGCTTGAGCGGCACGTCCTGATGGACGCCGCCCGGACGCATGTAATTGTGGTGCATGCGCGCGCCCGAGGCACGCTCGAAGAAGTTGAGGCAGTCTTCACGGATCTCGAAAAGCCACAGGTTCGGAGTCATCGCCCCGACGTCCATGACGTGGCTGCCGAGGTTGAGCATGTGGTTCGAGATGCGGGTCAGTTCGGCGAAGAAGACGCGCAGATACTGGGCGCGCAACGGCACCTCGATATCGAGCAGCTTCTCGACCGCGAGCACGAAGCTGTGCTCCATGCACATCGGCGAACAGTAATCAAGCCGGTCGAAATACGGCAACGCCTGCGCGTAGGTCTTGTATTCGATCAGCTTTTCGGTGCCACGATGCAGCAGGCCGACGTGCGGATCGACACGCTCGATGATCTCGCCGTCGAGCTCCATGACGAGGCGCAACACGCCGTGCGCCGCGGGATGCTGCGGGCCGAAATTGATCGTGTAGTTCTGAATCGTCACGTCGCCGGTCGTCGGATCGGCGGCATCGGTGACGTGCATCAGTTCGTCGACATAGTCGCTCACTGGTTCTGTCCTTGGCCCTTGGTCGGGATCACGTCGGACGCGGCCGGCTTGTCGCCGCCCTTGTTGCCCGCATGCGGTTCGCCCGCGCCCGTCTGCGATGGCGCCTCCGTGGTCTTCGGCTCGTTCGTGACGGGCGCCGCCTTCGGCTGCGTCGGCGCATCCGCCTTGACGATCGTATCCGCCTTCAGCGGCGTCGGCGCGCCCTTGGCTTCGGGGACCATGCCCTTCTCGTCGCCCGGCAGCACATATTGCGCGCCTTCCCACGGGCTTTGGAAGTCGAAGTTGCGGAAGTCCTGCGCCAGCTGAACCGGCTGATAGACGACGCGCTTCGCCTCTTCCGAATAGCGCATCTCGACGAACCCGGAGAGCGGGAAGTCCTTGCGCTGCGGATGGCCGCGGAAGCCATAGTCGGTCAGGATACGGCGCAGGTCGGCGTTACCGGCGAACAGCACGCCGTACATGTCGTACACCTCGCGCTCCAGCCAGCCGGCGACCGGCCAGATGCCCGTGACCGACGGAACCGGCTTGTCCTCGTCGGTGGCGACATGGACGTGCAGGCGGTGGTTCCGGGTCAGCGACAGGAGGCAATAGACGACCTCGAACCGCTCCGCGCGATCCGGATAGTCGACGCCGGCGATTTCCATCAGCTGCTGGTATTCGAGACCGGGCGTATCGCGCAGCTTGGTCAGCGCGTCGGCGATCGCCTCACGCTCGACGTAGAGCGCAACCTCGCCGACCTGGTCGACCGCGTCGATCAGCGCCGCGCCGAGCGTCGCGCGGACCGCTTCGATCGTTTCGCCGTTGAGGTTCGCCGCGAAAGCGGGAGCGGGCGCCCTCACCGTTCGATGCTCCCGCTGCGGCGGATCTTCCGCTGCAACTGCATGATGCCGTAGAGCAGCGCTTCCGCCGTCGGCGGGCAGCCGGGGACATAGATGTCCACGGGCACCACGCGATCGCAACCGCGCACGACGCTGTAGCTGTAATGGTAATAGCCGCCACCGTTGGCGCAGCTGCCCATCGAGATGACGTACTTCGGCTCCGACATCTGGTCGTAGACCTTGCGAAGCGCCGGCGCCATCTTGTTGCACAGCGTGCCCGCGACGATCATCACGTCCGACTGACGCGGGCTGGCGCGCGGCGCTGCGCCGAAGCGTTCGAGGTCGTAGCGCGGCATGTTGACGTGAATCATTTCGACCGCGCAGCAGGCGAGGCCAAACGTCATCCACCACAGCGAGCCGGTACGCGCCCACTGGAACAGCTCCTCGGTCGAGGTGACAAGGAAGCCCTTGTCGGTCAGCTCGCCGTTCAGGCTGTCGAAAAAGCCCTGGTCGGGCTGCACCAGAGCGGTGCCGGCAGCCGAGCGATCGAGTTCAACGGGTCCGGACATGGGGGTCATTCCCAATCCAACGCTCCCTTTTTCCAGGCGTAGACGAGGCCGAGGGCCAGTTCGCCGATGAAGATCATCATGGAGATCCATGCGGTCCAGCCGATGCTGAAAACCGAGACTGCCCAAGGATATAGGAACGCGGCTTCAAGATCGAAGATGATGAACAGGATCGCGACGAGATAAAAACGCACGTCAAACTGGCTGCGCGGATCCTCGAACGCGGGGAAGCCGCACTCATATTCCGACAGCTTCTGCTCGTTCGGCTTGTTGCTGCCGGTCAGCCGCGACACCGCCATCGGCAGGAACACAAAGGTGCTCGACAGCGCGATGGCGACGCCCAGGAACAGCAGGATCGGCAGATATTGCGACAGGTCAACCAAAGGGCATCTCGCACATGCGATAGGAATGGGGTGGCTTTAGGCCTCCGCGCCGGGTCGGGCAAGGCCGTGGGGCGTGAGAATGAATCGCAGAAAGGCGCGGTTCAGGCGCAGGCCGTCAGGCTTCCGCGGCTACGCCGCTCCCTCCCTCCCCCGATGGGAGAGGGAAGAGGCGGGCAGCACCGATGGGCGAGGGTGAGTGCGGGACGGCTCGCTTAACGCAGCGCGCCGGCGACCAGCTTGTGCAGCTTGACGTGCAGGCCGTCGTTGGCAGCGAGGAATTCGTTCTTTTCCATCGCCCGGTCGGCCCCGCGGAAGTCGGTGACATAGCCGCCGGCTTCCTTGACGAGCAGCAGCCCCGCCGCCGTATCCCAAGGCTTCAGGCCCGATTCCCAATAGCCGTCGAAGCGCCCCGCCGCGACCCAGGCAAGGTCGAGCGCCGCCGAACCGAAACGGCGGATGCCGGCGACTTCGGGGGCGACCGCACCGAAGATGCGGCTCCACTGGACGAAATCGCCATGCCCCAGGAACGGAATGCCCGTGGCGATCAGCGCTTCCGACAGATCGCGGCGGGCCGAAACGCGCAGGCGCTGGTCGGTCAGCCACGCGCCACGGCCCTTTTCGGCCCAGAAGCTCTCGTCGGTCAGCGGCTGGTAGACGAGCGCGGTCGTAATCTCGCGCTTGCCGGCCGGGGTTAGCTCCTCGACGGCGATCGAGATCGCGAAATGCGGGATGCCGTGGAGGAAGTTCGACGTACCATCCAGCGGATCGATGATGAAGCGCGGCTTGTCCGGATCGCCCTTCACCTCGCCGCCCTCTTCCATCAGGAAGCCCCAGTCGGGACGCGCCTTGCGCAATTCCTCGAACAGGGTCTGCTCGGCACGCTTGTCGGCGATCGACACGAAGTCGGCAGGCCCCTTGCGGCTGACCTGGAGGTGCTGAACCTCGTTGAAGTCGCGACGCAGCGCGGTGCCGGCCTTGCGGGCGGCGCGCTCGATGACGGTGAAGAGGCCGGAATGGGAGGGCATGGGATAATCTCTGTACCCCTCTCCCGGCGGGAGAGGGAGGGGCCCGCCGCCGATAGGCGGTGGGAGGGTGAGGGTCGGATGAAGGCCCTGCCCTCACCCGACCTCGCTACGCTCGGCCACCCTCTCCCGATGGGAGAGGGATCATCAATCAATCCGCGCGGCGGACGTACGTCTGCTCGTACACGTCGACGACGATGCGCGTGCCGGCTCCGATATGCGGCGGCACCATCACGCGGACGCCATTGTCGAGGATGGCGGGCTTGTAGCTGGACGAGGCGGTCTGCCCCTTTACCACCGCGTCCGCCTCGACGATCGTCGCTTCGATCGTGCTCGGCAGTTCGACCGAAATCGGCTTCTCGTCATACAGTTCGAGCACGACGTCCATACCATCCTGCAGGAAGGCCGCGGCATCGCCGAGGATGCCCGCGTCGAGCGTGATCTGTTCGTAGCTTTCCTTGTCCATGAAGGTCAGCTGGTCGCCGTCGCGGAACAGATACTGGAAATCCTTGGTATCGAGGCGGACGCGCTCGACCGTTTCCGCCGAGCGGAAGCGGACGTTGTTCTTGCGGCCGTCGATCAGGTTCTTCATCTCGACCTGCATGTACGCACCGCCCTTGCCGGGCTGCGTGTGCTGGATCTTGACCGCGCGCCAGATGCCGCCTTCATATTCGATGATGTTGCCGGGACGGATGTCCACGCCGCTAATCTTCATGGGATTGAACCTACTGGAAAGAGCGAGTTTGGCGGGCGAAGAGCCACGCCGGGTGGCGGCGCTTTACCGTGCGGGCGCCGACCCGGCAAGCATCGGGAACGGATTGACGTCCTGACCCTGATACCAGCGATCACCCGCCCCCATGCGCTGCATGCCGAAATGGAGGTGATAATTGCCCGCACCCGCATCGCCGGTGTCGCCGACATAGGCGATCGTTTGCCCGGCCCGCACGGGCTGGCCGACGGCGATACCCGGCGCGTAGCCCGACAGATGCGCGTAATAATAGACCCAGCGGCGGTCGGGCGAGCGGATGTAGAGCGTCGTACCGCCGCGGCCGGACTGGAACAGCTTTTCGACGCGGCCGGCCGCGGCGGCGAGAACGGGGGTGCCGGCGGGGGCGGGGATGTCCGTGCCGTGATGCCCGCGGCTGCCGCCTTCGCGGGGGTCGTTCCAGCTGTCCATGATCGCGGTGCGGGCAATGCCGGCGACGGGGACAGTGAGTTGACCGGTCCGTGCCGGGGCCTCCGCGGCCGGTTCGGGGGCGCTCGCCGCGGCCGTCACGCGGCGCGCCGAGGGGTCGGCGGTGCCGAAACGCGTCATGGCGACGAACGCCGCTCCGAGCAGCACGAGGCCGACGAGGATGATCCAGCCGAGGCGGCTCATGCGGCAATCCCTCCGTCACCCCGGACGTGTGCCGCGGTCCACCGGGCAGTAAGGGGATGGCCGGAGGCTCTAGCCGCCCCCCTCGCCGCAGAGTGGACCCCGGACCGAGTCCGGGGTGACGGAGAGAGCGGGGCTACCGCCGCCACCCACCTCACGCCTGGAACACCGCCTTGGTGCCCGGCTTCACCATCTGCGCCAGGCGTGCGACATCCCAATTGGTCAGGCGGATGCAGCCATGGCTTTCCGTCCGGCCGATGAGCTCGGGGTGCGGTGTGCCGTGGATGCCGTAATGCTCCTTCGACAGGTCGAGCCATACCACGCCGACCGGGCCGTTCGGCCCCGGCGGCAGCAACTCCTTCTCATCGCCCTTCTTGGCATCCCAGAACAGCGCGGGGTTGTAGTGGAACTTGGGGTTGTAGTCGGCGCCGTAGATCTTCCACGTCCCCAGCGGCAGCGGATCGTGCTCCGACCCCATCGTCGCGCTGAACTGCGCGATCAACTTGTCGTCCTTGTCGAGGACGCGCAGCACCTTGTCCGATTTGTCGACGACGATGTGGTCGGCGACCGGCTGGTTGGCGTCGACGTTGAGCATGTTGAGCGTCTGGCGCCAGTGATCGGGCAGCTTGGCGTCGTAGTTGCGCGACGCGGGCAGCGCATTGGGGACGATGATCGTGTTGCCGACCTTCAACCGCGTCGAGGGGGAATTGAGCGCGATCAGCGTCTCGGGGCTGGTGTGGAACATCTCCGCCAGCTTTTCCATCGGCGTCGCATAGCCGATCGTCGGCAGCTTCGCCTGCTCGCCGTAATCCTTGGGCAGCGGGTTGATATAGGGCCCCGCGAGCGCCTCGCGCGTCAGCATGAAGCGCGCGGTCGGGCGCTTGGCACGATAGGGATAGAGCGCCGCGAGCGTCGCGGCGTCGGGCTTGCCGGTCTTGGGCAGGCCCTTGGCCTCCTGGAACCCCTTCAGCGCGGCGGTAAGCGACTGGCCGCCCTTTCCGTCGAGCAGGCCGGGGCCGAAGCCCAGCGAATCGAGAATGACCTGGACATGGAGCAGGTTGCGGTCGACGGGCTTGGCCGCCGGGGCGGCTTGGGGTGCCTGTGCCGTCGCCGTCGCGGCGAGCGCGGCGCCCGCCAAGAATGCCGTGGTGAGTGCCGCCTTCATCAATCCGCTCCCTGACCGTTACGCAGGCGGATCAACGGGCGGAGGGGCTAAGGGTTTCGTGGAACAGCCGTTTTGTGCGGAGCGCTTCGCGTTCCGCCTTCGTCGCCCCGAACGGGTCTCGGGGCGACGGGAGTCAGCGGCTCAGCCGTTCAGCACCTTCGTGAATGCGGCGACAGCGGCGGCTTCGTCGCCGTTCCACACCGCGCCGGACACGGCGAGGAAGTCCGCGCCGGCGGCCACCAGCGGCGCTGCGTTGTCCGGCGTGATGCCGCCGATCGCGACGCTGGGCAGTTCGAACATCGACGCCCACCAGGACAGAATCGACGGCTCCGGCACGTGCTTCACCGCCTTGGTCGTCGTCGGATAGAAGGCGCCGAAGGCGACATAGTCCGCGCCGCCCTCGCCCGCTTCCATGGCGAGGTGTCGGCTGTCGTGGCAGGTCACGCCGATCTGGACATTGGGCCCCAGCGCATCACGTGCTTCCCGCGGATCGCCATCGTCCTGACCCAGATGCACGCCGTCGGCGCCCAGGCGCTTGGCGAGCGAGATGCTGTCGTTGACGATGAACGCGACCTCGCGGTCCGCGCACAGGCGCTGAAGCGGTTCCGCCAGCTTCGCTGCGGCGTGCTGGTCGATATCCTTCACGCGAAACTGGAAGGCCGCGACGGGGCCGGCGTCGAGTGCGCGCGCCAATCGGTCGGCGAAGCCACCCGCTACGTCGAGCGGCGAGATCAGATAGAGCTGGCACGGCGGCCGACGGTCGTCGCGGCGGAACTGCGCCGCAAATTCAGGGTCGAGGGGGCCAAGCGGATCGTCTTCGGTCATGCCCGCCCCCTACCCCGATTGCCGCCGCGACGAAAGCCGCGGCGGCAGGATCGGCTTACGCCTCGCCCTTGTAGATCGCGACGAGCTTAGCGAGCATCTCCAGCGCGTCTTCGCGGCTGCGCTGGAAGGTGTTGCGGCCGATGATCGAGCCATTGCCGCCACCCGCCAGGATGTCGCGCGCGTCCTGATAGACCGCATCGGCGCCCTTGGCCGCGCCGCCCGAGAAGACGACGATACGGCGACCGGCGAAGCTCGACTGGACGACGTGGCGGACGCGGTCCGCCTGGTTCGACCAGTCGGTGCCCTCATACGCCTTCTTGGCTTCGTCCTGCTCGATATGCGCCGACGGCAGCTTCACCTTGATGATGTGCGCGCCGAGCAGCGCCGCCATGTGCGCGGCATAGGCGCCGACGTCGAGCGCCAGTTCGCCGTCCTTGCTGAGCTTGCCGCCGCGCGGATAGCTCCAGATGACGGTCGCGATGCCGACGGCCTTCGCCTCTTCGGACAGTTCGCGAATCTCTTCCATCTGCTCGAAAATCTGGTCCGAGCCGGGGTAGATGGTGAAGCCGATCGCCGCGCAGCCGAGGCGCACCGCATCGCCGACGCTCGCCGTCACCGCCTGGTCGATGCTGGTCGCCCAGCTGTTCGAGCTATTGACCTTCAGGATCGTCGGGATCTGGCCGGCGAAGGTGTCGGCACCCGCCTCGAGCGGGCCGAGCGGCGCGGCATAGGCGCTGAGGCCGGCGTCTACCGCCATCTGATAGTGATAATGCGGGTCGTAGGCCGGCGGATTCATGGCGAACGAGCGCGCCGGGCCATGTTCGAAGCCCTGATCGACGGGCAGGATGATGAGTTTCCCGGTGCCGCCCAGCTTGCCCTGCATAAGAATGCGGGCGAGGTTCGCCTTCACCGCGGGGCTGGTGGCTTCATACTTGTCGAGGATCGCCTTGACGGCGGGCGTGACATTCGTGGTCATGAGTAGCTCCTTGGGGGCACGTCGTGAAATGGGGTCGTCAGAGCATCAGCCAGCGCCGCAGCGCCTGGTCGATCTGCTCCATGCGGGTGGGGCTGGCATCGCCGATCACCGCGGTGATGCGGTCGCGTGCGACGCTGGTGATCCGGTCGACCTCCACCTCGCATTCGGCGGTCAGGCCATTGTGTTCGCGCGGCGACATGACAACGCGGAACAGCGCCTCGCCACCGATCACCGAGGTGAGCGGGCAGACGGTGATCGTCGCATGCGTCGCGTTGAACAGGTCGGACTGAACGACGACGCACGGGCGCGCCGGCGCACCGTCCGGTCCATCGACCAACACGATGCCGCCATGCCTTATTTCCACGCGCGCGCATCCTGCCAGAAGATCACATCGTCGCTCGACGCGCGTTGCGATGCGCGGGTCGACTGGCGGCGGGCCTCGCGGCGATAGGCGTCGTCGTGCAGGTCGACGTAGCGACGCACCGCCTCGCGCGCGATGTCGCTCTTGCTGCGACCCTGGGTGCGCGCGACTGCGGCGAGCCGCTCTTCCAATTCGGTGTCGAGTCGCACTCCGAGCATGCCGGCTCCCTGCCTGTTTAACGCGTTTAACCTACGGCGTGGCAGGGGCTTGCGCAAGGGGTGAGTGCAGCCTTGACGCCACGCGCCAAAGGACGCTTGATGCGGGTCAAGGGGGAATGATCATGACACCAATCCGGCTGGCGATCGTCGCTGCGCTATTGACCGCGAGCGGCGCGGGCGCGGCGGCGGACCGTTATGCGTCGCCGCTCGTCGGCAAGCCCGCGCCGGACGCGGAGCTGACGCTGATCGACGGCAGCAAGGTGCGGCTCGCCGATCTGCGCGGACAGGTGGTGATCCTGAATTTCTGGGCGACGTGGTGCGTGCCCTGCCGCGCGGAGCTGCCGCTGCTGGATGCCTATTATCGCACGCAGCAGAAGCACGGCCTGCGCGTGTTCGCGGTGGCGACCGAGGATTCGGTGCCGGTCTTTCGGATGAAACCGCTGTTCGCGGCGATGGCGATCACGCCGACACGGCGGGTGAAGGGCAAATATCCGCTGATCGGCAATGCGGTGCCGACCAATTACGTCATCGATCGTGCGGGGGTCGTCCGCTACGCCAAGGCGGCATCGCTCGACCTCGACGATCTCAACACGATCGTCGTGCCGCTGTTGAAGGAGACGCCGCCGACTTGAGCGGCGTCTCGCATTCGGGTCAGGCGGTCAGCGCCGCGACGCCGGGCAGTGCCTTGCCTTCCATCCATTCGAGGAAGGCGCCACCGGCAGTGGACACGAAGGTGAAGCGATCCGCCACGCCGGCCTGGTTGAGTGCGGCGACGGTATCGCCACCGCCCGCAACCGAGACGAGGCTGCCGTCCTGGGTCAGCGCCGCGGCGGTGCGCGCCAGGCTGACGGTGGCAACGTCGAAGGGCGGTGTTTCGAATGCGCCCATCGGGCCGTTCCACACGAGCGTGCGGCAGTTCTTCAGCACATCGCCCAACGCCTCGACCGCGCTAGGGCCGACGTCCAGGATCATCTCGTCCGCCGCGACTTCGTGGACGTTGACGGTGCGGACCGGCGGGTTGGCGCGGAATTCCTTCGCCACCACGACGTCGTACGGCAGGTGAACGGTGCAATTGGCGCGATCCGCGGCGTCGAGGATCTCCTCCGCGGTGCCGGTCAGATCGTGTTCGCACAGCGACTTGCCGACATTGACGCCGCGCGCCGCGAGGAAGGTATTCGCCATACCACCGCCGATGATCAGATGATCGACGCGGGTGACGAGGTGCTTGAGCACGTCGAGCTTGGTCGACACCTTGGCGCCACCGACGACGGCGGCAACGGGGTGGTCGGGGTTGCCCAGTGCCTTTTCAAGCGCGTCGAGTTCGGCCTCCATCGCACGACCGGCGAAGGCGGGCAGCACCTTGGCCAGCCCCTCGGTCGAGGCATGCGCGCGGTGCGCTGCCGAAAAGGCATCGTTGACATAGAGATCACCCAATTTGGCAATTCTTTGAACGACTTGTGGATCGTTCTTCTCTTCTCCACCGAAGAAGCGGGTGTTCTCCAGAACCGCGATATCGCCGGGTTGCAGCGTCGCGACGGCCGCCTCGTCGCCCTCCCAATCGATATAGCGGACCTCTCGGCCCAGCACGGCAGAATAGGGGCGGACGATCCGGCTAAGCGACATCTCAGGGTTTGGCGTGCCCTTCGGCCGGCCGAAATGCGCCAAGATCAACACGATCGCACCACGATCGGCGAGTTCGGTGACGGTCGGCAGCGTCGCGCGCAGCCGCGTGTCGTCGGTGACGGCACCGTCGGCCATCGGGACGTTCAGATCCTCGCGCACCAGCACGCGCTTGCCACGAACTTCGCCCATATCGTCGAGCGTCTTGAAGGCCTTAGCCATGATATCGTCCTTCAGATCTTAAGAGAAAGAGACGACCGACACGGGATCGCCGATCGCGATCCGGCCGGGCACCTTCACGCGCGTACAGGCCCCGCCCCGCCAGTCGGGGGTCAGCGCCGCCTTCAGCCCGGTCGCGATCGTTTCCATGCGGCTGCACGGGTCGCATTCGACCGTGATCTCCAGCTCGACCGCGCCGATGCGCAGCCGCGTGCCGGGCACCTGCGGGATGTCGAAGCCGTCGACCAGCAGGTTGACGCGCCGTTCCTGCCACGGGATCGTATGTCCGAGGTCCGCCATGGCGGCATCCCAGTCGCCGCGCTCCATCAGCGTCACCTGCCGCTTGCCGCGCCCGCCGGGCTTCACCGCACCGCGAAAATCGCCGTGCAGGCCCCCTTCGACCGTCACGTCGACGGCTTCGACCAGTTCCATCGGCGCCTTCGGAAAGGCGTGCCGGGCGATCCCGACGAGCGTGCCGGAGGTCGTCATACCCGCCCCGTCATCGCGAGGAGCGCAGCGACGCGGCGATCCAGAGCGTCGTGCGTGACGCTCCGGATTGCTTCGCTCCGCTCGCAATGACGGAATGGGTCATTGGCGATGCCTTAAAGGAACTTCGCCATGGCGGTCGCGGTATCGACCATGCGGTTCGAGAAGCCCCATTCGTTGTCGTACCAGCTGACGACACGGACGAGCTTGCCGTCGAGCACCGCGGTTTCCAGGCTGTCGACGGTCGAGGACTGTGGCGAATGCATCAGGTCGATCGAGACGAGCGGTTCGTCCGAATAGACAAGCACGCCCTTCAGGGGGCCGTCTTCCGACGCGGCCTTCAGGATCGCGTTGACCTCGTCCTTCGTCGTGTCGCGCTTCGGCGTGAAGGTCAGATCGATCAGGCTGACGTCGGGCACCGGCACGCGGATCGCCGATCCGTCCAGCTTGCCCTTCAGTTCGGGCAGCACCTCGCCCACCGCACGGGCCGCGCCCGTGGTGGTGGGGATCATGCTCATCGCCGCGGCGCGGGCGCGCCGCAGATCCGGGTGGATCTGATCGAGGATCTTCTGGTCGTTGGTATAAGCGTGGACCGTGGTCATCAGACCGCGTTCGATGCCGACCGTGTCGTTCAGCACCTTGGCGACCGGCGCCAGGCAGTTGGTGGTGCAGGACGCGTTCGACACGATCGTGTGCTCGGCGGTCAGCTTGTCGTGGTTGACGCCATAGACGACAGTGAGGTCGACACCCTTGCCCGGGGCCGAGATCAGCACCTTCTTCGCGCCCGCATCGATATGCTTCTGGCACGAGACGTTGTCGGTGAAGAAACCGGTGCATTCGAGCACCAGATCGACGCCCAGTTCCTTGTGCGGGAGGTTGGCGGGATCGCGCTCGGCGGTGACGCGGATGCGCTTACCGTCGATGACGAGGTCATTGCCTTCGGCGGTGACGGTGCCGGGGTATTTGCCGTGAACGCTGTCACGGCTGAACAGCCAGGCGTTCGACTTGGCATCGGCGAGGTCGTTGATCGCGACCAGTTCGAGGTCGCCGGCACCGCGTTCGATGATCGCGCGCGCCACCAGTCGGCCGATGCGGCCGAAGCCGTTGATCGCAACCTTCACCGTCATCTGCTTCACTCCTCGCAATGGGTCGCGGCGCATCGGATTCGGGGCCGCGTTAAACGTGTTAAAGCGGCCCCGCCTTTGCGAGGGGGAACGCCCGTCTGTCAACCGCGGGCTATGCGCGGATCGTGTTTGCGCGAAGCGGTTTGACGACTTGCCGCTGCCCCGGTGCGCGCCTAGGTCAGGAGGTATGGCCGAACCGCTTCCCGACACGCCCCCCGATACGCCGAGCGCCGTCGATCGCATCGACGCGGCGATCGCCCGAATCGAAACCGCGATCGCGGCCCGCGCCGCGGCAGGCGACGCGCTGGCGCGCCGCCATGCGGCTCTGAAGGCACGCATGGCCGAGGCGGTGAGTGCGCTGGACGACGTGATCGCCCGTGGGACGCCGGCCTGATGGCGAACGTCTCGCTGCCGATCGGCGGTCGTCCGCACACCGTCGCCTGCCGCGACGGCGAGGAAGCCCATCTCGTGGAGTTGGGCAAGATGCTCGACGAGCGCTGGCCGGCGGCCCTGCGCGCCGCGGGCGGCGTACCGGGCGAGCGCGCGATGCTGTTCGTCGCCCTGATGCTCGCCGATGCCCTGGAGGATGTCCGCCAGCGCCCGCCCGAGGGCGCGGCGGTGAGCGAACCGGCATTGCAACGCATCGCCGATCGGCTGGAGGCGCTGGCCGACGCGCTGGAGCACGATCCGGCGGCAGGATAAGGCTCCTGCCCCATTGCCAGTGCGCTCCGCCCATCCTAAATTGGTCAGCGGCGGGTTCTGCCCGGTACGAGCCTTACTTTATCCCTGAGGCTATTCATCATCCATGGGGGCTGTCCCTGCCCGGATCCTGGTCCGACGCACATGGTCCCCACCTGACGTTACAGGGCGTCAGTGGATATTTTGGCACACGGCCATGGCGGTCCCGCCACCCGCCCCTCTCCTCTCGTGACCGCGTGGAGCGATGACCGACAAGCTCGCCCTCCGCGCCCGGCTGCGCGCTGTTCGTGACGGCTTCGTGCCGCAGGCGCCGATCGGGTTGGCGGAGCCGTTCGTTGCCCGCTTGCGGCCGGGATTGATCGTTGCGAGCTACAGGCCGCTGGGCAGTGAGGCCGATCCGGCGCCGCTCGCCGACGCGGCGCGCGCCGCGAGATGCACGCTGGCCCTGCCGCACGTTACGACGCGGGCCGCGGCGCTTCGCTTCCTGTCGTGGGACCCATCGCACCCGCTGGAACGCGGCGCCTTCGGCCTGCTACAGCCCGCAGCCGATGCGCCTGAAGTGTCGCCCGACATCATCCTGACGCCACTCGTGGGCTTCGACGACGCGGGAAATCGCCTAGGGCAAGGGGCTGGCCATTACGATCGCGCCTTTGCCGCCCATCCCGATGCATGGCGGGTGGGGATTGCATGGTCGGTGCAGCGAGTCGCTGCGTTGCCGGCCGATCCGTGGGATATGCCACTCCACGCCATCGCCACCGAATCAGACTGGATCGCCTTATGACCCCCACGTGGCGCAAACCCGCTGGCATGCTCATCATCCTGAGCCTGATCGCGATCTGGTGCGTCGGGATCGTCAGCCTGTCGGGTGTCGTCGGCACATGGCCATGGTGGCTGCAGGCGCCCTTCTATCTCGTCGCCGGGATCGTCTGGATCCTGCCGCTCAAGCCGCTGCTGCTGTGGATGGAGACCGGGCGCTGGCGGTAACGCAGTCCGTGCGCCCTCTGCGTGTCGAGAAGCACGGTAAGCACATGTTTGGATAGCAGATGGACACCGCTCGATCGGCTGACGCGAGCCATGACATATGGGGAGAGAATCGACGCCCTTGGGGCGGATGCCACCGGTCCTGACCGGTGGCGCGAGTGACGGGGCTCGAACCCGCGACCTCCGGCGTGACAGGCCGGCGCTCTAACCAACTGAGCTACACCCGCGTGTTCGGCACGCGGCGCAATGCGCTATGCTTGTCTCGGCAAATCATACCATTCCGGGAAGGAATGGCGCGAGTGACGGGGCTCGAACCCGCGACCTCCGGCGTGACAGGCCGGCGCTCTAACCAACTGAGCTACACCCGCTGAAAGCGTTGAGGCGCGCCCACTAAGCGAGGGCGCGGGGGGTGTCAACGACCTTCTTCGCCCTCCCCCTCGCTCCGGCGTCGCCGGGCGCGTTCCTGATGCACCAATGTGCCGTGTTCGAACAGAAACCCGGCGATATCCGGCTTGCCCGCCGCGCCCAGCACGGTCTGGATGATGATCAGCAGCGGCACCGCCAGAACGGCGCCCGTCGTGCCCCATACCCAGCCCCAGAAGCTGATCGACACCAGGATCATCAGCGGACTGATCGTCAGCCGATGGCCGACGATCAGCGGTGTGATCGCATTCGCCTCGACGAGGTGACAGCCGATCATCACGCCCGGCGGGATCAGCGCCAGCCAGATGTCGGTGAAGGTCATCAACCCTCCGATCGCGAGCAGGAATGCCGCCAGGATCGGCCCGAAATAGGGGATATAGTTGAGCAGCGCGACGATACCGCCCCACATCAGCGGCGACGGCATGCCGAGGAAATACAGCGCGCCCGCGACGATGCC
Organism: Sphingomonas sp. DC5200-1; assembly: GCF_049897245.1. NCBI lineage: Bacteria > Pseudomonadati > Pseudomonadota > Alphaproteobacteria > Sphingomonadales > Sphingomonadaceae > Sphingomonas > Sphingomonas sp. DC5200-1. Next base: position 361,859 of record NZ_JAFCVW010000005.1, on the reverse strand, counting down.
GCCCAGGGTGAGGTTGATCAGCGTGATCGTGCCGAGATAGGCGGACACGTCGTCGACGACGTCCTGGATCACCCGGGCGGTCGCCATCGCGCCGTCGAAGCTGGTACGCCCGGTGATCGTCTTCTTGCGCAGGCCGGTCCAGCCGGAAAGGAAGAAGAAGACGATCAGGATACCGAAGAAGAATTGGACGATCACCGTCGGCGCCGACGTCGCGGCGAGTTCCAGGATCGAGCTGGGCGGTGCGACCGCGGCGGTCTGCGGCTGACGCACCGGAGTCGACGCGATCTGCCGGAACATCTTGTTCACCGATTTTTCGAGCGTCGAATAGAGGTCGAGCAACGGCGACAGATTGTGCTGGATGCGCGTGATCCGGCTGGGGAGCAGCTGGAAGAAGTCCGTCGCCGGCACGACGATCGCGGCGATCGCGATATTGGCGATGATCAGGAAGACCAGGATGCAGAACAGCGCTGCGATGGCGGATGGGATGCCGCGCCGTTCGAGCCATTCGAGCACCGGCACCAGTGCGATGGCGATCACCAGCGCCGTCGTCAGCGGCAGGAAGAATTCCGCGCCCGATTTCAGCGCGAAGGGTGTGCCGAGGGCAAGGCCGATACCAGCGATGAGCGTGAACGCGGCGAGCAGGCGATCGCGGCGCTGCGCGATGCGGCCGATCTCGCTGCGGGTGCCGGGCATCAGCGGCGCGCCGAGCGCGATCTGCTCCTCGGGCGTGATGGAGGGTGACGGGGGAGCAGGATCGGGATCGTCGGCCATCCCCCTGCTCTAGCGCATTTTCGCGCGCCGCCACCCTTCTGTTTGCACCTGCCTAAGCGGCGGCGGCGGAATGATCCTCGAACAGCGCTTTCAGCTCGCGTTTCAGGATCTTGCCATTGGCGTTGCGCGGCAGCGGTTCGGGCAGGAAGCGGATCGCGACGGGCACCTTAAACGCCGCCAGCCGCTCGCGCACGAACCCCTGCAATTCCGCCTCGGTCGCGGTGCAACCGGGGCACAGATGGACGATCGCCGCCGGCTCCTCGCCCAGCGTCCGGTGCGGAATGCCGACCAGCGCGGCGTCGGTGACCGAGGGGTGGGCGTAGAGCACGTTCTCCACCTCGATCGAATAGATGTTCTCGCCGCCGCGGATCACGATGTCCTTGGCGCGATCAGCGATGAACAGGAAGCCGTCGTCATCGATCCGCGCAAGGTCGCCGGTGCGCACCCAGCCATCGACGAAGGTCGCTGCGGTCGCCTCCGGCTTGTTCCAATAGCCCTTCACGATCATCGGCCCGCGCGCCCAAAGCTCGCCGATCTCGCCACGGGGCAGCACGGTGACGCCGTCGTCGGCGCGGATTTCGATATCCGCCGCGGCGACGGGCGCACCCGCGCTCGCGGGGCGGTTGAGATAATCCTCGGCGCCATGCTGCGTGACGGTCGCGGTCGTTTCCGTCATGCCCCAGCCATTGCCGGGCAGCGCGCCGAATTCCTGATAGATGCGCCGCACCAGCTCGGGCGCCGAAGGCGCGCCGCCATAAGCGATCGTTTCCAGCGACGAGAGATCGTATTTCGCACGATCCGGGTGTTCGAGCAGCTGCCAGGCGATCGTCGGCACGCCGCCGGTCATATTGACGCGCTCACGCTCGATGATCTCCAGCGCGCGCGCCGTGTCCCAGCGGCGCATATAGATCGTCGTCGATCCGGTCGCGATCGTCCCCATCATCCCCGCCGAACAGGCCGTGACGTGGAACATCGGAATGACGGTGAGGCTGACGCGCGGCGTGGGATCGGGCGGCGTTTCGCCCCGGCGCAGATAGCTACGCGCCGCGGTAAAGCCGCTCGACAGGATGTTGGTCATGAAATTGCGGTGCGTGCCCAGCGCACCCTTGGGGGCGCCGGTCGTGCCGCTGGTGTAGAAAATCGTCGCCTCGTCGTCCGGGGCGATTGCCGCGGGCGGCAGCGGCGTGGCGGGCAGGTTCGGCCAGTCGTGCGGCGTCCCGATGATATCTTCGAGCCGCTCCACGCCCTCCGCCAGCGGCGTCGACGCGCGCGCGACGATCACCCGTTCCAATTGCGGCAGGCTGCCATAGACGTCGTGCAATCGCGCGTGACGCTCGTCATCGACGATCAGCACGCGCGAGCCCGAATCGCGCAGGCCGTAATCCAGCTCGGCACCCGTCCACCAGGCGTTGAGCGGCACCATGATCGCGCCGATCGACACGGCCGCAAAGAAGGCGACGGGCCATTCGGGCAGGTTGCGCATCGCGAGCGCGACGCGATCCCCCTTCCCGACACCCAGGGAAACCAAATGCGCCGCGAGCGCGGCGACGGCGCGGTAATGCGCCTCGTACGACACGCGCTCGTCCTCGTAGATGACGAACAGCCGATCGCCGTGGCCGCGACTCGCTTCGATCAGGAATCGCATCGACGGCGGTGCGTTCTTCCACACCCGAGTCGGCACGCCGCGGATCACGACCTCGTCCATCTCGAACTTCGCGCCGGGCGCGGTCAGCAGCGCATCCACCTGGGGCAGCGGCATCGCCGGCCATGTCGGCGGCAGGGGTACGATCGGCTCGCTAGCGGGCGCGCTGGCCATGTCGGCATCCTCTCCATATCGTCCCGCCCGCGCTTGCGGTTACGGTGTTTCGATGAAAGGTTACTGTTGATTCCGCCGCCGCTCAAGGCAATAGAGCAGATAAGTTCGAAACTGGGGTATGTCACCGCATGGCCGACACCGATGCACGCGCGCTGGGCTTCGACCCCGATCGGCTGGCGGCGATCGACGCGTTTCTGAAGGCGCGCTACCTCGACACCGGACGCCTGCCGAATGCACAGCTGCTGATCGCGCGCGATGGCGAGATCGCCCACTTCTCGCATCAGGGGGCGGCGCGCGAAGGCGGGCCAAATATCGACGAACGTTCGCTCTTCCGCATCGCGTCGATGACGAAGCCGATCACCAGCCTCGCCTTCATGATGCTGGTCGAGGAGGGCAAGGTCGCGGTCGATACGCCCGTCCACCACGTCTTGCCGGAGTTCAAAGGCGTCGGCGTCTATGACGGCGGCGGTGGTGGCGTTCCGTTCGTCACCAAAGCGACGACCGAACCGATGCGCATGCTCGACCTGCTGCGCCATACCGCCGGGCTGACCTATGGTTTCCAGAACCGGTCGAACATCGACGCCGCGCATCGCGAATCGAAGCTGGAGAGCTGGCACGGCAACCACGACCTCGACGGCTTCGTCGCGGCGCTGGGCAAGCTGCCGCTGGAATTCTCGCCGGGAACGGCGTGGAATTATTCCGTCGCGACCGACGTGCTCGGCGCAGTGGTGCAGCGCGTGTCGGGGATGCCGCTCGACCAGTTCTTCGCCACGCGCATCTTCACACCGCTGGGCATGCACGACACGTTCTTTGCGGTGCCGGAGGACAAGACCGACCGGCTGACCGATTGCTATACATTGGTCGAGGGCAAGGGTCGCGTGATGTATGACCGTGGCGAGGCGAGCGCGTGGAGCCGACAGCCCAAGCTGCTGTCCGGCGGCGGTGGCCTCGTGTCGACCGCGCTCGATTATCATCGCTTCTGCCGGATGTGCGAGAATGGCGGGACGCTGGACGGCGCGCGGATCGTCGGCCGCAAGACGCTCGATCTGATGACGATGAACCATCTGCCGGGCGGCAAGGACCTCAGCAGTCTGTCGCGTTCGCTATTCAGCGAGACGCAGAATGCCGGCACCGGCTTCGGCCTGGGCTTTGCCGTAACGCAGGACGTCGCGCGCACGATGATGCCCGGATCGAAGGGCGAATATTATTGGGGCGGCATGTTCTCGACCGCCTTCTTCATCGACCCCGTCGAGCGGCTGCACATGGTGTTCATGACGCAGCTGAGCCCGTCGGGCCTCTACCCGATCCGGCGCGAGCTGAAGACGATGATCTACGCCGCGCTCAATTGACCATTTCGTGACCCCGGCGCCGACCGGGGGACGCCTTAGGAAGGACTGACCCGATGACTTCGCCGATCCGCACCGAACGCCACGACGACGTACTCGTCATCATTTCCGACAATCCGCCGGTCAACGCGCTGGGCGCAGCCGTGCGGCAGGGGCTGGAGGCCGCGATCAAGGAAGGCGTCGCCGATGCCTCGATCGCGGCGATGGTGATCCGCTGCGATGGCCGTACCTTCTTCGCCGGCGCCGACATCACCGAGTTTGGCAAACCGATGGTCGAGCCGGGCCTGCCCACCGTGGTCGACATGATCGAGGCATCGACCAAGCCGATCGTCGCGGCGATCCACGGTACGGCGCTGGGCGGCGGGTGCGAGGTGGCGCTCGGCTGCCATTATCGCGTCGCGGTGCCCTCGGCGAAGCTCGGCACGCCCGAAGTGAAGCTCGGCCTGCTGCCCGGCGCGGGCGGCACGCAGCGGTTGCCGCGCATTGCTGGGGTCGCGCTGGCGCTGGAGATGACCGCCAAGGGTGATCCGATCAGCGCGAAGAAGGCGCAGGAGGCCGGCCTGATCGACAAGATCGTCGGTGAGGACAGCCTGGAGGCGGATGCGATCGCCTTTGCGAACGAGGTGAAGGCGAAGCGGCCGATCCCCCGCGCATCCGAGCGGACGGTGCAGCCCGACCCGGATGCGGTTGCCGCGTTCGAGAAGGCCAACGGCCGCCGCTTCCGCGGCTTCGACGCGCCCGCCGCCAACATCGCCTGCGTCGTCAAGGCAACCGAGACGTCGTTCGCGGACGGCATCGCCTTCGAACGGCAGGGATTCATGAAGCTGATGACGGGCAACCAGTCCGCCGCGCAGCGCCACATCTTCTTCGCCGAACGTCAGGCGGCCAAGATCGACGACGTCCCCGCCGACACCGTCAAGCGACCGATCAAACGCGTCGGCGTGATCGGCGCCGGCACGATGGGCGGCGGCATCGCGATGAACTTCCTGAGCGCCGGCATTCCCGTGACGATCGTCGAAATGGCGCAGGAGGCGCTCGATCGCGGCACCGGCGTGATCCGCAAGAATTACGAGGCGACCGCCGCCAAGGGCCGGATGAAGCCCGAACAGGTCGAAGCGGCGATGGGCGCCCTCACTCCCACGCTCGACTTCGACGCGCTGGGCGACTGCGACCTCATCATCGAGGCGGTGTATGAGAATATGGACGTGAAGAAGGAGATCTTCACGCGGCTCGACGGGCTGGCCAAGCCCGGCGCGATCCTTGCCAGCAACACCTCCTACCTGGACATCGACGAAATTGCCGCCGTCACCAAGCGGCCCCAGGACGTCGTCGGCATGCACTTCTTCTCGCCGGCCAACGTCATGAAGCTGCTGGAGGTGGTGCGCGGCGCGAAGACGGCACCCGACGTGCTGGCGACGGTCATGGACCTCGCCAAGAAGATCAAGAAGGTCGCCGTGGTGGCCGGCGTCACCTATGGCTTCATCGGCAACCGCATGCTGATGCCGCGGCAGGTCGAGGCCAACAAGCTGCTGTTGGAAGGCGCGACGCCGGAACAGATCGACCGCGTCCATGTCGCCTTCGGCATGCCGATGGGGCCCTTCCAGATGGCCGACCTCGCCGGCGTCGACATCGGCTGGCACCGCGATCCCAACCGGATCGAGAATGTCCGCGACGCGCTCGCCGCCGAGGGGCGCTGGGGGCAGAAGAAGCAGGCGGGCTTCTACGATTACGACGAGAAGCGGAACCCCACCCCGTCCCCGCGGGTCGCCGAGATCATCCAGGAATGGCGCGACAAGACCGGCACGCCGCAGCACGAGGTGACCGACGAGGAGATCGTCGAGCGGACGCTGTACACGATGGTCAACGAAGGCGCGCTGATCCTGGAGGAGGGCAAGGCGCAGCGGGCAAGCGACGTCGATGTCGTGTGGATCTACGGCTACGGCTGGCCGGTCTATCGCGGCGGCCCGATGTTCTGGGCGCAGAGCGAGGGGCTGGGCAAGATCGTGGCGGGGCTGGAGAAGCACGGCTTCACCGCGGCGAAGAGCCTGAAGGATGCTGCGGCCAGCGGTGGGCGGTTGAAGTGAGGGCGTTCCGAATTCCTCCCCCGCCAGGGGGAGGTGGCAGCGCGTCAGCGCTGACGGAGGGGGCGGGGAGCGGCGCACCGTCGAGGGGGCATCGTGTCCGCCCCCTCCGACGCGCTGCGCGCGCCACCTCCCCCTGGCGGGGGAGGAATCGATGACCCCGCCCTCCGCCATCGCCACCGCCGCGGCCGTCCGTGCCGGTGACACCACCGCGCTTGCCGAAACCGAAGCCGCGATCGCGCGGATCGAGGCGGCGAATCCTGACCTCAACGCGGTGGTGGTGAAAGACTATGACCGCGCCCGCGATGCGGCCCGCGCGCTCGATACACGGATCGCGGAAGGGTTCGACGCACCGCTGCTCGGCGTGCCGATGACGATCAAGGAAAGCTTCAACGTCGCCGGCCTGCCGACGACGTTCGGCGTCGAGCAGTTCCGCGATTTCGTCGCTGCGGAGGACGCCGTCGCGGTGAAGCGGCTGAAGGCGGCGGGCGCGATCATCCTCGGCAAGACCAACGTGCCGCCGCGTCTCGCCGATATTCAGTCGAACAACCCGATCTACGGCCGCACGCGCAATGCGTTCGACCCGGCGCGCGTGGCGGGTGGGTCGTCGGGCGGCTCGGCGGTCGCGCTGGCGAGTGGCATGGTGCCGCTGGAGTTCGGGTCCGACATCGGCGGCTCGATCCGCGTACCCGCGGCGTTCAACGGCGTCTGGGGACACAAGCCGACCTATGGCGTGTTGCCGACCGACGGGCATTTCTTTCCCGGCACCGACTTCGCCAAGTCGGTCCTGTCGGTGATCGGGCCCCTGGCGCGCGACGCGGACGATCTGGAGACGGCGCTGCAGATCGTCGCCGACCACCCCCTCGCACCCGCCAAGCGCCATGGCGAGCAGTGGCGCATCCTGGTGCTGGTCGATGTGCCCAAGGCGAAGGTGCAGCGCGCGATTCGGAATGCGATCGACGATCTTGCCGAGCATTTCCGCGCGCAGGGTGCAACGGTCGATACGGGGAGCGACCTGCTGCCCGACCTCGAGCGGCAGAACGCCGCCTACGAACAGATGCTCAACATCGCGATGTCAGTGCGCGGGCCGCAACCGCCGGGGCATGAGCCGCCGACGCTGGCGACCTGGTTGCACCTGCATGACGAACAGGCGCGCATGCAGCGCCAGTGGCGCCGCCTGTTCGAGACGTACGATGTCGTGATCGCGCCGACCGTCGGCATGACCGCATTCCCACACGACGACACGCCTCTGCCCCATCGGCGGCTGGACATCGACGGCGAGGATACGCCGTTCTTGCACCAGTTCGCCTTCCCTGGCCTCGCTACGCTGCCGATGCTGCCTGCGACCAGCGTGCCGATCGGCGGCGATGGCGACGGCCTGCCGATCGGCGTGCAGGTGATCGCCGATTTGTATCAAGACCGCACCGCGCTTGCCGCCGCCCGCGCGGCGCATGCGCTTGCCTGGAGCCAATGATGACCGATCTCGATCAATTCAGAGCCGATACCCGCGCGTGGCTGGAGGCGAACTGCCCGCCAGACATGCGCGAGCCGATCCGTGGCGATCAGGACGTCTGCTGGGGTGGGCGCCACTATGATCCCCATGCCAATCCGGCGCAGGCGCAGTGGCTGAAGGTGATGGGCGAACGCGGCTGGACCGTGCCCGACTGGCCGAAGGAATATGGCGGTGGCGGGCTGTCGCCGGCGGAGACCAAGGTGCTGCGCGAAGAAATGCGCGCGATCCGGGCGCGCAATCCGTTGAACAGCTTCGGCATTTCGATGCTCGGGCCGGCGCTGCTGAAATACGGCAGCGAAGAGCAGAAGCTCGAACATCTGCCCAAGATCGCCCGCGGCGAAATCCGCTGGTGCCAAGGCTATTCGGAACCCAATGCCGGGTCCGACCTTGCCGGCCTCGCGACCAGCGCCGAGGATGCGGGCGATCATTATATCGTCAACGGGCAAAAGGTGTGGACGAGCTACGCCGACAAGGCCGACTGGATCTTCTGCCTCGTCCGCACCAGCAAGGCGTCCAAGCAGGGCGGCATCAGCTTCGTGCTGTTCGACATGGAGAGCCCGGGCGTCTCGACCAAGCCGATCCTGCTGATCAGCGGCTATTCGCCCTTCTGCGAAACCTTCATGGACAATGTGAAGGTGCCCAAGGCGAACCGCATCCATGAGGAAAACAAGGGCTGGGACGTCGCCAAATATCTGCTCGGCCACGAGCGCGAGATGATCTCCGGCATGGGCCTGGGCGGTCAGGGCGAAAGCCCGCTGGTGGCGGGCGCGATCGCGACGATCGGGCTGGATCATGACGGCCGCCTCGCCGACCCGGTGCTGCGCACGCAGATCGCGCTGTTCGAGGTGCGGGCCAAGGCGTTCGCGGCAATGAGCGAGCGCTTCATCGACGAGCTGAAGGCCGGCCGCGCGCACCCGGCTCAGCCGAGCATGATGAAATATGTCGGCACCGAGCTGAACAAGGATCGCCACGAACTGATGATGGCAGCGGGGGGCTCCGACGCGCTGGAATGGGAGAGCGAGCGGTCGAATACCGGCGCGGCGCCCCGCGCCTGGCTGCGCACCAAGGCCAATTCGATCGAGGGCGGGACCAGCGAAATCCAGCTCAACATCATCGCCAAGCGCATCCTGGAACTGCCGGGGGCGTAAGCAACATGTCCCTCTCCCATCGGGAGAGGGAGGGAGCGGCGTAGCCGCGGAAGGGTGAGGGTGTGACGGAGGCCACATCGCCCCCACCCTCACCCGACCCTCTCCCACAGGGAGAGGGCTTTGGAGAGATCGAAATGCCCCTTTACCTCAACGACGAACAGACGATGCTGCGCGATACGGCGAAGGACTTCGTCGCCGAACATGCGCCCGTCAGCCACCTGCGCGCGCTTCGCGACGCGAACGACCCCACCGGCTTTTCGCGCGACCTGTGGAAGCAGTTTGCCCAGATGGGTCTGAACGGCGTGCTGGTGCCCGAAGCGCAGGGCGGCCTGGGCCTGGGCCATGTCGAAGCGGGCGTGGTGCTGGAAGAGATCGGGCGCAACCTGTCTCCCTCCCCCTTCCTCGCCACCGCGGTCGCGGCGGTCGAGGCGCTGAAGGGCAGTGCGCAGGCGGACCGCTGGTTCCCCGGCATCGTCTCGGGCGACACGATCGCCGCGCTGGCGATCGACGAAGGCCCCAAGCATCGCGACCGGATCGGCATGACAGCCGAACGCGCGGGCAACGGCTTTCGCCTGAACGGTGCCAAGCAGTTCGTCACGCATGGCCATGTCGCCGACCTGCTGATCGTCGCGGCGCGCACCGCCGGGTCGGCGGCGGACGCGGACGGCGTGACGCTGTTCGCGGTGCCGCGCGATGCTGCGGGTCTCGAGGCGTCGCCGGAGCGACTGGCCGATTCGAGCCTCGCCGCGCGAATGACCTTCGACGGCGTGACGGTCGATGCCGATGCGGTGATCGGCGAGGTCGATGGCGGACGCGGCGGGCTCGACCGGCTGCTGCAGGCCGGCCGGACGGGTGCGTCGGCCGAAATGCTGGGCGTCGCCGGCGGCGCGATGGACATGACCGTCGGTTATCTGAAGGAACGCAAGCAGTTCGGCACGCTGATCGGCAGCTTCCAGGCGCTGCAACATCGCGCCGCCCACCTGTACAGCGAGCTGGAGGTCGCACGCGCCGCAGTGCTGAAGGCGCAGCAACTGCTTGACGCCGGATCGGATGAGGCGGACGAGGCGGTGTCGGTCGCCAAGGCGATGACCGGCATGGCGACGACGCTCAGCGTTCAGGAAGGCGTTCAGATGCATGGCGGCATCGGCATGACCGACGAATATGACATCGGCTTCTTCATGAAGCGCGCCCGGGTGCTTGCCGAAATGTTCGGCGACACCGGCTTCCACGCCGACCGACTGGCGCGCGCGGCAGGCTATTGATGAGCGACGAGGTCGTAATCGAGCATCGCGAGCGCACGCCCGAAGAGCTGGCGGCGATGCTCGTCACGCTGCTCGACGTCGAGACGCTCGATACCGATCTGTATCGCGGCCCCCGCCAACCGGGTGGCCGCGGTCGGGTGTTCGGCGGGCAGGTGATCGCGCAGGCGTTGCAGGCGGCGCAGAGGTCGGTCGAGGGCAAGGATGCGCATTCTCTACACGCCTATTTCATGCGGCCGGGCGACGAGAATTTCCCGATCGTGTATCAGGTGACGCGCGATTTCGACGGCAAGAGCTTCGCCACGCGCCGGGTGGTGGCGATGCAGCAGGGCCAGCCGATCCTGACGATGACCGCCTCGTTCCAGGCGCCCGAGGACGGCCTGCACCATCAGGATACGATGCCCGAGGTGCCGGCGCCGGAGACGCTGAAGTCGGAGCGCGAGCTGCGCCTCGCCGTCGCGGATAAGGTGCCGGAGAAGTTCCGGGATTTCTTCACGCGGCGGCAGAATGCGATCGAGATGCGGCCGCTGTACCCGCGCAGCTGGTTCCTGCCGGAGAAGCGCGCGCCGAACAACGCCGCCTGGTTCCGCACCGCCGCGCCGATCGGCGACGATCCGGCGCTGCATCGCGCGGCCCTCGCCTATGCGTCCGACATGGCGCTGATGGCGACGAGCATGATGCCGCACGGCGTCAACTGGCTGATGCCCGAAATGCAGACCGCCAGCCTGGACCATGCTTTGTGGATCCACGAGCCGTTCCGCGCAGACGACTGGCTGCTCTACGTCACCGACAGTCCCTGGGCGGGCCATGCGCGCGGCATGAACCGGGGCAGCATCCTCACGCAGGACGGTCGGCTGGTGGCGAGCGTCGCGCAGGAAGGGCTGATCCGGAAGCGGGCTCCGCGCGGCTGATCGGCGTCAGCGTGACGACGGGCGGCGGCACGTATGCCGACTTTTCGCCCGGCTTGCGGATGACGTAACGCACGCGTTCGATGCAGCCGACATAGCCCGGGCCGGGCTTGAACGTTGCGCTGCGCAGCATGTTTTCGGCGGCCGCGCCGAAATCGGCCGTCGGTTCGGCGGCCTGCGCATGGACGTTGCCGATCGCGCCCCAGGGCGCGACGTCGAACGTCACCATCGCCCAGCCTTCGATGCTACGCGCATTGTAGTTGGTCGGATAGACGAGCTGCGGTCGCCGGTCCCACACATGCTCGCGCGGACAAGTTGTCGCCGCAGGGCGCCAGGCATCTTCTTCGGGCGCAGGCGGCGCGGGCAGCAGGGTCGGCGCCTTGAAATAGCCGAAGGTGCAGGCCTTGCGGGCGCCCTTCTCGAAGCGCGAGCGTGCCACCGCCTCGCGCCCCGCCCGGTCGAGCGGCGCCGTGCCGCTGCTGTCGAGCGTGCGGATCGCCTTGGGCTTGCCATCGCCGGACAGGTCGAAGCCGATCAGCGTCCAGCTGACATAGCCCGGCTGATCGGGCAACGCCTTGAAATCCGGGAAAGCACGCAGCAGCGCCTGTGGGGCCGGATCGCCGCAATCGCCGCCGGCATGGATGCGATCCCAGATGCTGCGCGGCGGCGTGGTCCGCGGCGTCATGAAAGTCGCGATGACATCGTGTAGCGGGGCGCCCGTTACCGAGCTGACATCGGGTGTGAAGGTGACGACGCACCCCTTTCGCGCAGCACCGGCGGCGAAGCGGGTCGCGGCGAGCGCCGGGGCGATATCCTCGCCGTCCTGCAGATAGGCGCTGCCGCGGCGCACAATGGTCAGCGGCCGACCGCTGGCATCGATCCGGAAGTCGAAGGTCGCGGAGGCGCGACCGTTGCCGGTCCAATAGAGGACCGTACGGCGCGGTTCGGCGGCCATCACCGGCTGCTGGCTGCCCCCGTCGCGGCAGAGCACCGGGCTCATCGTCCAGTGGAGCAGCCATTGCCCCGACTCCGGCGCGCGCGGGACGGAGGGCACCGAAATGATCGGCAGGGGAGCAGCCTGCGGGGCGGCGAGAGCGGCGGCGAGGATCAGCAGCATGGCCGCATCCTGCGCGCGCCGCGTGACGGCATCAAGTCAGACGGCGGTCTTGCCATATTCCTGGCGCGTGACCGGGTGGCTCGACGACAGCCCCCCGTCGACCGCCAGCGCCTGCCCGTTGACGTAGCTGGCGTCGTCGGAGGCGAGAAACAGGGCGACCTTGGCCAGCTCTTCCGGCTGGGCGCCACGCCGTAGCGGATTGAGGCGGCCGACGCGGTCCATCTTGCCCGCCTCTCGCGCGTAATCGAACGTCGGCTTGGTCATGCCGGTTTCAGTGAGGCCGGGGCAGATGGCGTTGACGCGGACGTTGCTGCCCGACAGCTGCTGCGCGGCGACCGCGGCGAGGTTGATGACGCCCGCCTTCGACGCCGAATAGGCGGGCGAGCCCGCGCCGGAGCGGATGCCGGCGACGCTGGCGGTCAGCACGATCGCGCCGCCTCCCCGCTCGGCAATGCGCGGCGCGGCGTGCTTGATCGCGAGGAACGGGCCGATCAGGTTCACGCGCAACACGTCGGTGATCAGCGCGACGTCGGTGTCGAAGATATTGGCCATGCCGCCTGAGATGCCGGCGTTGGCGAACATGATGTCGAGGCCTCCGAAGCGTTCGCGGGCGAGGTCGATCGCGCGGACGACGTCGGCTTCGCTGCCGGCATCGATGCGCAACGCCTCTGCCGTGCCGCCGGCCTGACGGATCGCGTCTGCCGTGGCGTCGGCCCCGTCGGTGAGGTCGGCGACGAGCACGCGGCCACCCTCTGCGGCGAAGGCCACGGCAGCGGCACGGCCGATGCCGCTGCCGGCGCCGGTCACGATGATCGATTTGTCGGTGAAGCGGGCCATCAGATCGTCACCCCGCCATCGACGACCATCGCCTGGCCGGTCATGTAGCGGCTGGCGTCGGACGCGAGATAGACGACCGCACCGGCGATATCGATGGGATCGCCCAGGCGCCTGAGCGGCGTGTGGCGGCTGGAGCGTGTCTCCGCCTCGGGCGTGTCCCACAGCGCGCGGGCGAAGTCGGTCTTGATCAGGCCGGGCGCGATGCAGTTCACGCGGACATTGTCGGGGCCGTACTCGACCGCGTAGTTGCGGGCGAGCTGGAAGTCCGCGGCCTTGGACACGTTATACGCGCCGATGACGTCCGAGCCCTTCAGGCCACCGATCGACGAGACGATGACGATCGATCCTTCGCGCCGTTCGCGCATCTCGGGTGCCACCATCTGGATCAGCCAGTGATTCGACAGGATGTTGTTGTCGAGGATCTTGCGGAACTGGTCGTCGGCGATGCCGGCGAGCGGTCCGTAATAGGGGTTGGAGGCGGCGTTGCAGACCAGCACGTCGATCTGGCCCCATACCGCGCGCGTTCGATCAACCAGTGCCTGCAAGGCGGCCTTGTCGGAGATGCCGGCGGCGATGGCGATCGCCCGGCCCTCTCCGAACGTGGCGTTGATCTCGGCAGCGACCGCGTCGCAGGCGTCCTGCTTTCGGCTGGAGATGACGACACGGGCACCGGCGCGGGCGAGCTCGATCGCGCTCGCCTTGCCGATGCCGCGGCTGGAGCCGGTGACGATGGCGACTTTGCCGGTAAGGTCGAACAGCGACATGGAGGCCCTTTCAAAAGTCACAAAAGTCACACGAAACCATCTTTTTCGCCTCGCACTTCATGCGAGCTATACCGTCCAAGCCGTTGATTAAGCGCCAGCCGCTTGTGCGAAGTGCCAGCTCGCCGCGGCGAGGCGGTGGACCTGCGCTGCCGACCGTTCGGCCTGCGCGCTGGACGCGGTGCCATCGACGATCCGCTTCTTGATGCCCTGAACGATGCCGGTCAGGCGGAACAGGTTGTAGGCGAAATACCAGTTGAGATCGGGCACGCCGTCGCGGCCTGTGCGCGCGCAATAGCGGTCCACCATCTGCTCGATCGTCGGGATGCCGGTGGCGGGGCCAGTCTGTCCCTTCACGCCCGATCGGCCTTCCGGCTCGGTGACCCAGCTCATGAGGAAATAGCTGAAGTCGGCGAGCGGATCGCCGAGCGTCGACAGCTCCCAGTCGAGCACCGCGATGACGCGGGGCTCAGTCGCGTGGAAGATCATGTTGTCGATGCGATAGTCGCCGTGGACGATCGACGTGCGCGTCTGGTCCGGCACTGTGCGTGGCAGGAAGTCGATGAGCTTCTCCACCTCCGGCATGTGTTCGGTTTCGCTGGCGCGATATTGCTTGGTCCAGCGTTCGACCTGGCGGGCGAAGTAATTGCCTGGCTTGCCGTAATCGCCCAGGCCCGCGGCGACGTGATCGGTGTTGTGGAGGTCGGCGAGCGTGTCGACCATTGCGTTGTAGATGCCGGTGCGCTGGTCGGGCGTATAGTCCGGCAACGTGCCGTCCCACAGGTTACGCCCGTCGGCGAGGCCCATGACATAGAACATCGCGCCGATGACGCTGTCGTCGGTACACAGGCCATAGGGCTTCGCGACCGGAAAGCCGGTCGGGTACAGGCCGGCGATGAGGCGATATTCGCGATCGACCGCATGGGCGGAGGGGAGCAACGGCCCGAACGGCTTCCGGCGCAAGACGTAGGCGCCCGACGGGCTGTCGATGCGATAGGTCGGGTTGGACTGGCCGCCGGCGAATTTGGCGTAGGTGAGCGGGCCGGTGAAGCCGGCGACGTTCGCCTCCATCCAGCGGGTGAGGTTCGCCTCGTCGAGCCGGTCCTTGTCCGTGACGGCGATGGTGCCGGGGGGTGTGGTCATGCGGCTGCCTTTTGGATTGCGCGATGGTCTGCCCCGCCTCCTCCGACACCCCGGACTCGGTCCGGGGTCCACTCCGCGGCGAGGGGGGCGGTTCGAGCCTCGTGCCGTGCCCGTGCGGCCCGGTGGACCCCGGAACGAGTCCGGGGTGACGAGGTACTGTGGGCGATCGTCACGCGAAGGTAATCACGCTGCGGGTGGCGTCACCCTTGCGCAGTTCGTCGAACGCGTCGTTGATCCGATCCAGCGGCATGCGTTCGGCGATGATCGTGTCGAGGTCGAGGCTCCCGCGCATGTAGAAATCCACCAGGCGCGGAATGTCGACGGGGAAGCGGTTGCTGCCCATCAGGCCGCCCTGCAACTTCTTGCCCGACAACAGGTCGATCGCCGACAGGCCGACCTTCTCCGACGGCGGCAGCATGCCGAGGATCGTCGCGGTGCCGCCGCGGCGGAGCACCTTTACTGCGGTGGCGGCGCTTTGGGGGCGGCCGACCGCCTCGATCGCGTGGTGGACGCCACCTTTTGTGATCTCGACCACCTCGTCCGCCGCGGTGTCCGACAGCGCGTCGATGCTGTGCGTCGCACCGAGCTTCTCGGCGAGCGCACGCTTTTCCGGCACGGGATCGAGCGCGATGATCTTGCCCGCGCCGGCGATCTTGGCGGCGTTCACCGCGGCGAGGCCGATGCCGCCGCAGCCTACGACGCACACCGTTTCGCCGGGCGTGACGTCGGTGGTGTTGAACACCGCCCCGGCCCCCGTCGTCACCGCGCAGCCGATCAACGCGGCGCGGTCCATCGGCATCTCCGGATCGATCGCGACGCAGGCATGTTCGTGGACGAGCATCATCTCGGCATAGGCCGACAGGTTGAGCATCTGGGCGACCGGTTGGCCGTCGAGGGTGAGGCGCGGCGCGGCGCCTTTGGGCCGGCGGACGCCCGCATCCACGCACAGGAACATGCGCCCCGTGACGCAGAATTCGCAATGGCCGCAGAAGGCGCTGAGGCAGGTGACGACATGATCACCGACCTTCACGGTGCGCACCTCGCTGCCCACCGCCTCCACCACGCCCGCGGCTTCATGCCCCGGAATGGTGGGGAGCGCATGCGGGTAGATGCCGTCGACGAAGTGCAGGTCGGATCGACAGACGCCCACCGCGACGGTGCGGATCAGGACTTCGTGCGGGGCCGGATCGGCGACGGCGACGTCCTCGATACGGAGCGGGGTCTTGGGTTCGAAGAGGACGGCGGCTTTCATGGGAATGGTCCTGTCCGGGAGGGTTCCCCTCCCCGTTCGGGCTGAGCCTGTCGAAGCCCGGCCCTCGCGGAGAGGTGCCCTTCGACAAGCTCAGGGCGAACGGAGTAAGGAAGGGGGGCTCAGCGCGCGGGGCGCTCCGCAGCATAGTCGCCATATTTGCCGAATTCGGCGCGGGCGATGGCGCGGTTGTGGACCTCGTCGGGACCGTCGGCGAAGCGGAGCGTGCGCAGCGCCGCCCAGGCATGCGCGAGGTGGAAGTCCTGGCTGACGCCGCCGCCGCCATGCGCCTGGATCGCGTCGTCGAGGATCTGCAGCGCCATCGTCGGTGCCGCAACCTTGATCATCGCGATCTCGAGTTGCGCGGCCTTGTTGCCCGCCTTGTCCATCATGTCGGCGGCCTTGAGGCACAGGAGTCGCGTCATTTCGATGTCGATGCGCGCCTTGGCGATCCGCTGTTCCCACACCGAATGGTCGGCGATGCGCTTGCCGAAGGCGACGCGGCTGAGCAGGCGCTTGGCCATCGCCTCGATCCCCGTTTCGGCGACGCCGATGGTACGCATGCAATGGTGGATGCGGCCCGGCCCGAGGCGCCCCTGCGCGATCTCGAAGCCGCGGCCTTCGCCGAGCAGCACGTTCTCGACCGGCACGCGCACGTCCTTCATCACCACCTCGCCATGGCCGTGCGGCGCATGGTCGTAGCCGTAGACGGTCAGCATGCGTTCGATGGTGACGCCGGGCGCGTCCATCGGCATCAGGATCATGCTCTGCTGCTGGTGGCGCTTGGCCGACGTGTCGGTCTTGCCCATCACGATCGCGACCTTGCAGCGCGGATCGCCGACGCCCGACGACCACCATTTGCGGCCGTTGATGACGTAGTGATCGCCATCGCGGACCATCGAGGTTTCGATGTTGGTCGCGTCGGACGAGGCGACGGCGGGCTCGGTCATCAGGAAGGCGGAGCGGATATCGCCGTTCATCAGCGGCCGCAGCCATTGCTCCTTCTGCTCGCGCGTGCCGTAGCGGTGGAAGACCTCCATATTGCCGGTGTCGGGCGCGGAGCAGTTGAACACCTCCGACGCCCAGCCGATCTTGCCCATTTCCTCGGCGCACAGGGCGTATTCGAGGTTGGTGAGCTGCGTACCTTCGAACGCGAACGTGTCGTCGACGTGGGTCTGGCCCGAGTTGGGCGGCATGAAGAAATTCCACAAGCCTGCGGCCTTGGCCTTCGCCTTGCACTCTTCGATGACGGGGATCACCTTCCAGCGCTCGCCTTCATGTTCCTGCGCGTCATGTTCGGCCTGGCGGGGGCGGATTTCCGAATCGATGAACTGGCGGACGCGGTCGCGGAAATAGGTTTCCCGCTCGCTCAGGGTGAAGTCCATGGGGCGTCTCTCCAACGTATGTTTGGCAGAGGTCTAGGCCGTACCGTACATTCGGTAAAGTCCCATCCGCCCGCTTCCGATGGCTTTTTCACGCCTGACGCCGGACACCTCAAGAAAACACTGTTTCTTCGAAAGCGGCATTGATAGACTGGCCGGATGGAACAAACGGGGGCGGACGCCGGCGAAACCGTCGGGGCGGAGGAACAGGGCACCAAGCGCTTCCGGGCGAAGCGCGATGCGATCCTGTCCGCCGCAGCGGAGGCGATCAACGAACAGAGCGCGAAGGGCATGACCTTCGCCGACGTGGCGCGCCGCGTAGGGCTGAACACGACCAGCGTCACCTATTATTTCAAGCGCAAGGAAGACCTGGCGGCGGCAGCGTTCGAACATACGCTGGACCAGCTGCTCGCCATGCTGGACGATGCGCTCGCCCAGCCGACGCCGCAGGCACGCGTACGCCGCTACCTCGGCCTCATCATGGACCGGCTGGCGCGCGTGCAGCGCGGCGAGGATCGCGCGATGGCGGTCCTGTCCGACCTGCGCGCGAGCGAGGAGCCCAACCGTACCCGATTGCTGAATCGCTGGCGCGAGGTGTTCCGGCGGACGCGCTCCTTATGGGGCCCTGCCGCCAGCCGCGCGGAGACGGACCTGTTCGGCGCGCGGGCGCACGTGCTGCTGGAAAACACCTTCTGGCTGCCGATCTGGGTGTTACGTTACGAACCGGATCAATACGATCGCATCGAAGCGCGGCTGATGGACGTGTTCGAACATGGCATCGCCGCGCCGCATGCGCGTTGGGCGCCGCAGCCGATCGATCTGAGCCACGAAGAAACCGAGCCGGGGCGCGCGGCCTTTCTGCTGGCGGCGACGCGGCTGATCAACGAACTGGGCTATCGCGGTGCATCGGTGCAGCGGATCGCGGCGGAGCTGAACGTCACCAAGGGCAGCTTCTACCATCACCTCGACGCCAAGGACGATTTGGTCATCGCCTGCTATCGGCGCAGCTTCGACACGATCAGCGATGCGCAGCGACTGGCGGATGAGACCGGCGGCAGCCACTGGCAGCGGCTGTCGAGCACGATCGCGACGCTGCTGGACGTGCAGTTCGCCGAACGTGCCCCACTGCTGCGGACGACGGCGCTGTCGGGCCTGCCGGCGATCGTGCGGACGGCTATGGTCGACCGGTCCAACCGGATCGCGCGGCGCTTTGCCGGCACGATGATGGACGGGATCGCCGAAGGATCGATCCGCCCGGTCGATGCGCTGGTGGCGGCGCAGGCGCTGATGGCCCTGCAGAATGCGGCGTTCGATATGCGGAAATGGGCGGGAACGATGCCGCGCGAACGTGCGGTGGCGATGTATGCCTCGACCCTGTTCTTCGGCCTGTTCGACGATCGCGCCCTTCACGACGCGTGAGCGTTAGCCCCGCAGCGGCCTACGCGACGCAAGCACGGACGCGCGGAAGACCGGGGCGCAAATATCGGGCGGGGCGGCGCATCGGCCGCCCCGTATCCGTCAATAGCCGGCGAGCTGCGCGAAGCGTTCGCGATGGAAGGCGGCATTGCCCCACATCGCCTCCACCACCGCTGCGCGCTTCATGTAGAAGCCGGCGTCATGTTCGTCGGTCATGCCGATGCCGCCGTGCAGCTGGATCATTTCGCGGCTGACGAGGCGCAATGTGTCGCCCGCCACCGCCTTGGCGAGGCTGACGCTCTGCGAAAGGTCGCTGCGGCGCGCATCGATCGCCTCCAGCGCCCCCTCCACCACCGATCGCATGAGTTCGAGCTCGGTCAGCATCTTCGCCATGCGGTGCTGGAGCGCCTGGAAGGTGCTGAGCTGCTGGCCGAACTGGACGCGCGTCTTGAGATAATCGTTGGTGGTGGCGAATGCCTGTTCGGCGAGGCCGAGCATCTCAGCGGTGACCAATGCGGTGGCGTGGTCGACGATTTTGGCCGTGAGGTCCGTGCCGCCAAGCCGGGTCGCCGGCGCCTTGTCGAAGCGGACCTCGGCATGGCTGCGTGCATCGGCCATGCGGCGGGTGGAGCGGGTGACGCCCTCGTCGCCCGCCACAAGGTACAGGCCGTCGGCAGCGGCGACGACGAAGGCCGCGGCGCTGTCCCCCTCCGCGACGAACGCCTTGGTGCCGGTGAGGCGGCCGTCCTCGACGCGGGTGTTGATGGGGCCGCCGTGGAGCGGGCCTTCGTCGACGGCGAGCGTCGCCACCGCCTCGCCACTCGCGATGCGCGGCAGCCATTCGGATTTGGCGGTATCGCTATCACCGAGCACGATCGCCGTTGCCGCCGGGCCCGTGGAGCCAAGCGGATGCGCGACGAGCGTGCGGCCAAGCTGTTCGATCACCATGCCGAGCGACAGATAGCCGAGTTCGGAGCCGCCATGCGCTTCGGGCACGACGATGCCGCCCCAGCCCATCTGGCCCATGTCGCCCCAGGCCTTGACGTCGAACCCTTCCGCGGGCGCGGCGTTGCGCAGGCGGCGGAAGGCAGTGACCGGGGATTCGTTGTCGCCCCATTCGCGCGCCATGTCGCGCAGCATCGTCTGTTCTTCGGTGAGGACGGCCATGCCGTGAACTCCTGAGTTTGGGTGCGCGGGTGTTGGTGGCGGTTATTGGTGCCAGTTACTGGTGGTCCAGCATCCCGAGGATGCGCTTGGCGACGATGTTGTTCTGGATTTCGGAGCTGCCGCCGTAGATCGACACCGCCTTGCCCCACAGCCAGGTGCGGGTCTGCGCCAATTCGTCGTCGGTGAACCCCTCGCCTTCCCAGCCGAGACCATTCATCCCCATGATCTCGATCGCGAGTTCGGCGCGGTCCTGCGTGATCCGCGCGCCGACGTTCTTCATGATCGAGGTCGCGGCCGACGGCCCCTGGTTCGACTTCGCCTCGGCCGCGGCGCGACGCAGCGTGAGGACGAAGGCGCGCACGTCCATCTCGTGGCGGATGATGCGGGTGCGCAGGTCGGGATCGGCGATGCGGCCCTGTTCGTCAGTGCCGCGATAGGCCTTGGCGATCTCGCTGAGCGGCTTGCCGGCGAGCAGGCGCCCGGCCGAGCCGCCACCACCCGACAGGCTGGAGCGTTCGTGCTGGAGCAGCCGCTTGCCGATCGTCCAGCCTTCGCCTTCGCGCCCGACGAGGTTTTCCTTCGGCACCTTCACGTCGGTAAAGAAGGTTTCGCAGAAGGGCGACGAGCCGGAGATCAGGCGGATCGGCTTCACTTCGACGCCGGGGGCATCCATGTCGATCAGCAGGAAGCTGATGCCTTCATGCTTCTTCGTCTTGTCGGTGCGGACGAGCGCGAAGCATTTGTCGGCCCATTGGCCGCCGGACGTCCAAGTCTTCTGCCCGTTGACGAGATAATGGTCGCCCTTGTCCTCGGCGAAGGTCTGCAAGGACGCCAGATCCGAGCCGGCGCCGGGTTCGGAATAGCCCTGACACCAGCGCACCTCGCCGCGCGCGATGGCGGGGATATGCTCCTGCTTCTGCGCCTCGGTGCCATATTCGAGCAGCGTCGGGCCGAACATCATCACGCCCATGCCGCCGATCGGATTCCAGGCACCGATCCGCGCCATCTCCTCTTGCAGCACGCGCGCCTCGGCGCGGCTGAGGCCACCGCCGCCATATTGCGCGGGCCAGGTGGGGACGCCCCACCCCTTCTCGCCCATCGCCTTCGTCCAGGCGGCTTCGTCGGGCGTGGGATCGTGCGGGCCTTCGACGGCGGACATGCCGCCATCCTTATGCGCCAGGGCCTTGGGGAAATGCGCAGCCAGCCAATCGCGGGCCTCCGTGCGGAAGGCGTCGAGCGGATCGGTGGGGGCGTCGGCGGTGAGGGCAGTCGCCATCATGTCTCTCCTAATCCCGAATCTGAAGATCGGGTATGCTGCGGACAGCCATGCCATGAATGATCGGGCGTGCAAAGCCCCGCATTGGCTTGGCGCGCAGCTTGCGGCACAAGAGCGCCGACACGTGTGGGGAGTGGGGCATGCGGTTCGAGCATAAGGCGGTGCCGATCGCGCTGGCGGCCGTCCTGATCGACACGATCGGCTTCGGCATCGTCGCGCCCGTCTTCCCCGCGCTGCTGCGCAGCCTGGGCGAGACGGACATCGAACAGGCGACGCGGATCGCCGGGTGGATGCTCGTCGTCTATGCCGGCGCGCAATTCTTTGCCGGGCCGGTGCTCGGCAATCTGTCCGATCGGTTCGGCCGGCGGCCGGTGCTGATCGCATCGATGGTGAGTTTCGGGCTGGATTATGCGGTGATGGCGATCGCGCCGAGCGTCGGCTGGCTGTTCGCCGGACGCGCGATCGCCGGGATCGCTGGCGCGGTCTATGGCCCTGCCGGATCGGTGATCGCCGACGTGACGCCGCCCGACAAGCGCGGCGGTACCTTCGCGCTGATCGGCGCGGCGTTCGGCCTGGGCTTCATCATCGGCCCAGCGCTGGGCGGGCTGTTTTCGCTATGGGGACCAAGAGCGCCGTTCTTCGCGGCGGCGCTGCTGGCGCTGGTCAATGCGGTCGTGATGCTGGTGGCGATGCCGGAGACGCTGGCGCCTGAGAACCGGCGGCCGTTCCGTCTGCGCGACGCGCATGTCATCGGCGCGTTCCGGCCGCTGTTCCATGCCGGCAATGCCGCGCCGCTGCTGATCGCGATGTTCCTGTGGCAATTGGCGCACATGGTCTATCCGGCGACCTGGAGCTTCTGGGCCACCGCACAGCTCGGCTGGGACGCCAAGGCGATCGGCTGGAGCCTTGCCTTTGTCGGGGTGGTGGCGACCATCGTGCAGGGTGGACTGACCGGGCCGGCCATCGCGCGGCTGGGGGAGCGGCGGGCACTGCTGATCGGACTGACAGCGGCGGGCCTGTCGTTCCTGGCGTTCGGCGGCGTGACCCAGGGGTGGCAGGTCTATGTGCTGTTCGCCGTCAGCGCCTTCGATGGCTTCGCCATGCCGGCGATGCAGGCCATGGTGTCGCGCATGGTCGACGCATCACGTCAGGGGCAGTTGCAGGGCGGACTGGGTGCGATGGGCAGCGTGTCGGCGATCGTCGCGCCGCTGCTGCTGACGCAAGTGCTCGCCTGGGGCCTGGCCCACGGGTTTCCCGGCGCATCCTTCGTCATCGCAGGCGTGCTGGCGCTGGCGGCGGGCGCCATCGTGATGATGCGGGTGCGGGCGGCCGGGTGATGATACCAGACGATTTCGAACATTGCGTATGGCGTCGGCGCGGACCTTGCCCTAGCCTTCGCCGATGAGCCCGACCACCGACCCCGCCCTCACCCCCCTGCGCGACGTCATCGCCGGTTTGCAGCCGGACGCGGGCGGCTGGACGGGCGTCGTGCCGGACAGCTGGTTGCAGGGTCGGACCGCGTATGGCGGCCTGTCGTCGGCGCTCGCCTTGCATGCCGCCATGGCGTCGGACAGCGATCTGCCCCCGCTGCGCTCGGCGCTGGTCGCGTTCATCGGCCCGCTGAGCGGCGCGATCACGATCCGTGCCGAGCGGCTGCGGCGCGGGCGCAACGCCGCCTTCGTCCAGGCAGACGTGACGAGCGAGGCGGGCCTGGGCTTGCGTGCGACCTTCGTCTTCATGGGGCCGGTGCCGTCGCGGCTCGACCAGCGCGCGCCGGTCGGCCCGGCGGTATCGCCGCCCGGACCCGACGACCGGATCCTGCGCGGCCATCCCGCCGTGCCCTTCACCGGTAATTTCGAGCTGGTCGATGCGCCCGACGCCGGCCCTGCGGAGTGGCTGCGCTGGGTCCGGCTGAAGGACCGCGAGGGGCTGCACCCGATGGTCGAACTGATGGCGGTCGCCGATTGCCTGCCGCCCGCCGCGATGAAGCTGCTCGGCGGGCCGGCGCCGGTCAGTTCGATGACATGGCAGCTGAACCTGCTCGCCGATACGCCGGTGACGCAGGATGGCTGGTGGCTGCTACAGGCGGTCGCAGGCCATGCGCGCGACGGCAGTTCCAGCCAGCGGATGGGGATCTGGTCCGCCGACGGCACGGCGATCGCGGATCAGATGCAGAGCGTGGCGGTCTTTGCCTGATCGCCCTCTGCGCCGATGAAGCAATCCTGCCCTGCACCCGGTAGGTTTCCACTATTACTACTAAACCTGCCGCATCCCAGCGTTCAACACAGGTGACGCCCCTTGTCTTAAGCACCGATTATCTGACGAAAAGGTGAACTATTGTTCACGGGACAGGGCTTGGCGGCTCACCTATATTGCAGCTCTTCGATGTGGAGAATGCACGATGCGTAAGCTTGCCTTTATCGCCATTCCGCTGATGATGGCCTCTGCCCAGCCCGCTCTGGCCAAGGGGTGTCTGCGCGGTGCCGCCGCCGGCGCGGCGGCCGGTCATTTCGTCGGCAAGGGTCACGCCATGCTCGGCGCCGCGGCGGGTTGTGCCGCGATGCACCACCATTATGCCAAGCAGGCACGCGCGCAAAAGGCGCAGGCCAAGGCGGCGGCGCAGCGCTGAGCCGCTGCGACAGTTTGCGACACAAATCCGCGCGGCCGACATGACCGCGCGACAGAGCTGATCGACAAGGCGCATCGTCGGGCGGGGGTTGGCCCCGCCCCCTGGAGACCAGGACGATGCGTACAGCTCTGATTTCGATGATGGCGACGGGCGGCCTGCTCGCAACGGCTGCGACCGCGCAGACCGCGCCACAGGCCCCCGCTCCTGCCCCCAATGCCGCCGCACGTCCGCACGGCGGCATGATGCGGGCCGATGCCAATGGCGACGGCACCGTCACGCGCGCGGAAGTGATCGCGCAGGCGCAGGCGCGCTTCGACGCGATGGACACCAATCATGACGGCACCGTCACGCCCGACGAACGCGCCGCGGCGCGCGCTGCGATGTGGGCCAAGCGCGGTGGCGGCACCGGTGACGCTCCGGCCATGAACCGCGGAGGCAACGGTGGTGGTCGCACCCTGACCCGCGCCGACGCCACGGCCCGCGCGGGTGCGCGCTTCGACCGGATGGACACGAACCACGACGGCAAGCTCGATGCGACCGAGATGACGGCGGCTCGCTCTGCGATGCATCACGGTCGCCGTGGCGGCGCTGCGCCCGACGCCAGCCAGCCCGCCGGCACGCCCGACGCGCAATAAGCCTATTCTGACGGCAAGCGCCGGGCGGTCCCGATCGGACCGCCCGGCTTTGCAGGAGACGATTCGCGTGGCAGAGCCGGATCTTATGGGAGACATGCAGCATCTGCTGCTCGTCGATGACGAGCGTTCGATCCGCGAGCCGCTGGCGCAATATCTTACCAAGCAGGGCTTTCGCGTGACCCAGGCCGCCGATGCGGAAAGTGCGCGGATGCGGCTGGCGGCCTATGCGATCGATCTCGTCATCCTCGACGTTATGATGCCGGGCGAGGACGGCCTGTCGCTGTGCCGGCATATCGCCGCGACCAGCGACACGCCCGTCATCCTGCTGACCGCCAAGGCCGAGGAGACCGACCGGATCGTCGGGCTTGAAATGGGCGCGGACGATTATGTCACCAAGCCCTTCTCGCCCCGCGAACTCGCGACTCGCGTGAAGGTGGTGCTGCGCCGGCTGACCGTGGGCGGCGCGCGGCAGCATGCGCCCGAAAGCGGCTCCTATGCCTTCGCCGGCTGGGTGCTGAAGACAGGCGAGCGCTCGCTCGTTGATCGCGAAGGCGTCAGCGTGCCGCTGTCGACCGGGGAGTATAATCTGCTGTTGGCGCTGGTGACGCGGCCCCGGCAGGTGCTGACGCGCGACCAGCTGCTCGACCTGACGCAGGGCCGTGAGGCCGCGGCGTTCGATCGCGCCATCGACAATCAGGTCAGCCGCCTGCGCCGAAAGATCGAGGCGGACGCCAAGACTCCCGATATCATCAAGACCGTCTGGGGCGGCGGCTATACGCTGGCCGCGGAAGTGACGCGGCTGTGACGCAGCCCGCTGCGGCGGCGGCGCCGCGCGCCAGACGGCGGCTGTGGCCGCGCAGTCTTGCCGGGCAGATGGCCGTGCTGATCGCGCTGGCGCTGTTCGTGGCACAGGCGGTGAATTTCGGGCTGGCGCTGCGCGATCGCGCGCAATTCCGGTTGGCGCAGGCGGCACGGCCGGTCGCGATCCGCATTGCCGATGCGGTCGAACGCGAGGCGCAAGGCCTGCGGCCGATCCTGCGCGACCGGGGGCGCGTGCGCCGCGCCGATGCCGACGCGATCCCGGCCGACCTGCCACGCCTGCCCGCCTTTGCCGACGAGTTGCGCGACCAGCTGCGCGAACAGGGGATGGAGGTAGGGCGGATCGATACCGGCGTGCGTCCCTGGGCCGGAATCGACGATGCATGGCAGGCGCGCAATCCGATGCGGCCGGGCCGCTATCGCCGGCACGTCGAGCGGCCGGAAGCCGCACTGCTGGTCGCGATCGAGCAGCCGGGCCACGGCTGGCTAGCGCTGACGGTCGCCTGGGGTGACAATGGCGGCATCCGGCTGTTCTGGCGCTTGTTCGCGCAGACGCTGATCCTGTACGCGGTCGTCCTGCTTCCGGTGCTGTGGATCGCGCGGCGGATTTCGCGGCCGTTGCGCGCGCTGACCGCCGCGGCCGAGCGGTTCGGGCGCAGTGGCGAAGGCGTGGTGCCAGTGCCCGTGCGCGGGCCGGCCGACATCACCGGGCTGGTCCAGTCGTTCAACCAGTTGCAGACGCGCGTCACCGCGATGCTCGACGAAAAGGACCGGATGCTGGGCGCGATCGGCCACGATCTGCGCACCCCCCTCGCCGCGCTACGCGTCCGGGTCGAATCGGTCGAGGACGACACCGATCGCGCCCGGATGAGCGACACGATCGCCGAAATGAACCGGACGCTCGACGATATCCTGTCGCTGGCACGTATGGGTCGGCCCAGCGAACCCGTCACCGAGGTCGATCTTGCCGCATTGGTCGATGCGGTGGTCGAGGATTTCCGCGATCTGGGTCAGGACGTATCGTTCGACGAGGCCGAGCGGCTGCGCATGCGGCTGCGCCCCTCGCTGATCCGCCGCGCGATCCGCAACCTCATCGAAAACGCCGTGAAATATGGTGGCGGTGCCGAGGTGAGGCTGATCGCCGAGCCGCAGCGCGTCGCGATCGAGGTGGGCGACCGCGGGCCGGGCATCCCCGAGGCGCGGCTGGGCGACGTCTTCGCGCCCTTCACGCGCCTGGAAAGCTCGCGCAACCGCGATACCGGCGGCATCGGGCTAGGCCTCGCGCTCGCCCAGACGATCGTGCGAGAAGCCGGCGGCGAGATACGGCTTACGAACCGCGCGGGCGGCGGCCTGTGCGCGACGATCGAGCTGCCGCGCTGATCCGCCGTCAGACCTGCGGCACGGCGGTCGCCCAATTCCCCATGTCGGAATAGAGGTAATCGCTTTCGAATTCCGCGACGGCGGCAAGGCCGGTCAGGTCGAGGATTTCGACGTGACCGTTGCGGAAGACCAGCAGGTTCCGCTCACGCAGATCGCGCAGCACGCGATTGACGTGGACGCCGGTCAGGCCGCACGCCTCCGCCAGATCGGGCTGGGTCAATGGCAGCTCGAACCGCCCAGCCTGCGCCAGCCCCACCATGGTCAAACGCGCGTTCAATTCGCAGAAAAAGTGCGCCAGCCGCCCGTCTGCTCCCAGTCGCCCGAGCCGGAAAATCCATTCCCGGTGCATCGCCGCATCGAGCAGCGTCGAGAACCATAGGACCCGCGTAAGATGCGGATGCCGGTCGGTGATCGCCGTCAGCGTCTGGTGATCGTACAGCGCCACCTTTACCGGCCCCAGCGTGCCGATATCGTGATCGAGCCGCCCGGTCGGGAAGCCATGCAGATCGACGAAGTCACCGGGCACGTGGACCGACACCAGCTGCCGATACCCTTCGCGATCGTCCATATAGCGGGTGATATAGCCGTCGACGAGCAACATGCTTTGTTCGAGCCGCTCGCCCCGGCGCACTAGATGCTGGCGCGCGGGGAAGTCCTTCACGGTCTGGACGGCATCTTCCAGGATGCGCTGCTCCTCGTTCGAAAGGCGCTCGCGCCCCCGCCCCATCAGGAAGCGGCCGGTGAGGGGAAAGCGCCCGAGCGCGTCAGATCGGGGCAAGGCGCGGACAGCATCATCGATCATGACCCTGTCAAACACGGATCGGGGGCGTAACGTTCCCAGATCGACCGCAGCTGTTTTCGGAACACTTGCCCCCTCCCCCCGTTTCGATGCGAAGGCGGAACAGTTGATCCGCGATGCCCGTATGCCGCATGGGGTGCGTGACATATAAAACAGGGGGATAAGTCCAAATGCTCGAACCGGATCGCAATGTCTGGCGGATCGAGCGGGCGAACCGCCTGTCGGTGATCGTCGATGCCGACCGGTATTTCGGCGTGGCGCGCGAAGCCTTCGCCGCGGCGAAGAAACGCCTCATGCTGGTCGGCTGGGATTTCGACGCGCGTATCCCGCTGGTCGGCGACGGCGTGGACGTCGACGGGCCGGAGACGGTCGGCGATTTCCTATACTGGCTGGTCGAGCGCAATCCGGACCTGGAGCTGTATCTCCTGCGCTGGGACATCGGCGCGCTGAAGTCGATCTTTCGCGGCAAGACGCTGTTTACCGTGTGGAAGTGGGCACGGCATCCGCGCATCCACGTGAAGCTCGACGCCCATCACCCGACCGGATCGTCGCATCACCAGAAGATCGTCTCGATCGACGACTGCCTTGCCTTTTGCGGCGGGATCGACATGACCGCGGAACGCTGGGACACGCGTGCGCATCGCGACGACGATCCCGGACGGCGCCTGCCGGGCGGCGGGCTCTACAAGCCGTGGCACGATGCGACGACCGCGATCACCGGCCCGGCGGCGGCGGCGCTCGCCGAATTGTGCCGCAACCGCTGGCGGCTTGCGACGACGCATCGGCTGGCGCCGGTCGAGGGCGAGGTGTCCTGCTGGCCGGATTCGCTCGCGCCGACGTTCGAGGACGTCGATGTCGGCATCGCGCGCAGCCAGCCCGAGATGCCGGGCGAGGCGCCGGTGACCGAGGTGGAGGCGCTGTTCCTCGACCAGATCCGGGCCGCACGCCGGCACATCTATTGCGAAAGCCAGTATTTCGCCTCGCGCCGCATTGCGGAGGCGATCGCGGCGCGGCTGGATGAGGAGGACGGCCCGGAGATCGTCATCGTCAATCCGCTGACCGCGCAAGGCTGGCTGGAGCCGATCGCGATGGACACGGCGCGCGCCCGGCTGGTCGAGACGCTGCGGCGGCGCGACCGACACGGGCGGCTGCGGCTGTACCATCCCTTCACGCAAGGGGGCACGGCGATCTATTGCCATGCCAAGATCACGATCATCGACGACACGCAGTTGCGGATCGGATCGGCGAACATCAACAATCGCTCGCTGCGGCTCGATACCGAATGCGACGTCGTGGTGGATGCGGCCCGGCATCCCGGCCGCGGACTGGAGGCGACCATCGCGGACGCGCGCGCCGACCTGATGGCCGAGCATCTGGGCGTATCCCCCGCCACGGTGGCAGCGACGATCGACGAAACGGGGTCGCTGATCGAGACAATCGAGCGGCTACGCGGGTCCGGCCGATCGCTGCGGCCCTATGAGGTGCCAGACCTGGACGGCGTGCAGGAATGGCTGGCCGACAATGAGATCCTGGACCCCGAAGGACCGGGTGAAATGTTCGAAGCGACGACCCACCGCGGGCTGTTCCGCGGGCGGCTGAAACGACGCTAGCGCGCGGGGGCCTGCTGGGCGAGCAGGCGGTCGAGCAAGGCGAGCCGGACGGCAATGTCCTTGCGATAGGGTGCTCGCTCCGGCGTCAGCGCGAGCGCCTGCGCCCAATAGCGGCGTGCGAGCTGAAACTCGCCGGCGCGGATATAGGCGAGGCCGAGGAAGAAGCGCGGCCCCGGATGGTCGGGCGCGAGGCGCATCGCCTGCTGGAACGCGAAGAGGGCGGGCGGCGACACCACGTCGCGGTCATGCGCGGCCATCGTCGTACCCAGCGCGGTCCATAGCATCGCGCTGCTGCGATAACGGTTGATCCCGCCCAAAAGCGCGATCACCGCAGACCGTCGGTCGCCGGAGCGGGCGAGCGCATCGGCCGCGATCAGATAGGTGCCATCGGCGGTGAAGCGGCCGAACATTGCATCGCGCAGCGTGACGAGTTCGGGATCATCGGCTTGCAGCGCCGCATTGCTCCGCGGCGCGGCGCCGGGCCGCATCGGATTGCCCTGCCACGCATAGCCTGCCGCGCCGAGCATCAACGCGGCGCCGACCATCGACCATAGCCGCCGGTCGACCCGCAGCGCGACGAGCGCCGCAAAGCTCGTCCCGGCGATCAGGAGAAGCGCGATCCAGCCCATCAGTCGCGCCTCCGGCGCCGGAAGCTCGACCGCGCGATGCCGATGCCGATGGCGAGCAGGACAAATGGCGCGGCCCACAGCGGGCCCGTCGCCGCGCCCAGCGGCGGATCGTAGCTGATGTAATCGCCATAGCGTTCGATCAGCCACGCGCGGATCGCCTGCGGCGTCTCCCCCGCGGCGATCCGGCTGCGCACCAGCGCGCGCATGTCGCCCGCCATGCTGGCGTCGCTGTCGGCGATCGACTGGCCCTGACAGACGACGCAGCGCAGCGTCTCCATCAACGCGCGCGCCTTCGCCTCCTGCGCCGGATCGCGCAGTTGCGTGTCGGCGAGTGCCGCCGGCGGGGTCGTCGGATCGGCGAGCGCGGGGGTAGCGAGCGTCGCCGCGAGCAGGATCGCCCAGCCCCTCATCGTGCCGCCTTCACCGCGGCGGCGATCTGCGCCACATCGCTCGCGCGGATATCGCCGACATGTTGCAGGACGATACGCCCCTGCCCGTCGACCACGAAGCTTTCCGGCACGCCGGACGAGCCGAGCGCCAGCTGCACCGCGCTCTGCCGGTCATCGCCGATACTGGCATAGGGGTCGCCGTTCTGCCGCAGGAAAGCTGTGAGCGCGGGCGTGGTGTCGCGGATCGCGATGCCTTCGATCGGCACGCCCAGGGTCTTTAGACGCATCAGCTGCGGCGCCTCGGCGATACAGGGGATGCACCAGCTCGCGAAAATGTTGATCAGGCGCGGCTTGCCCGTCAGCGCGCCGCTGCCGGGCTTGCCGGGAACGATGGCGGGCAAGGTGACGTCGGGCAGCGGCTTGCCGATCATCGCCGAGCGGACGGTGCGGTCTGCGGGGCGGAACAGGCCGAACGCCACCACGACCGCGATCGCGACGAACGCGGCGAGCGGCGCCCAGAGCAGCCAGCGCTTCACGCCACGCCCTCGCGCAGCGCGCTACGCCGCTCGCGCCGCCAGCGACCGATCAGCGACAAGGCACCGCCCAGGGCGACCAGTGCGCCGCCCAACCAGATCAGCGTCACGAACGGCTTCCACCATAGCCTGAGCTGCCAGCGCCCCTGCGTGTCGGGCTGGCCGAGCACGGTATAGAGCTGGCCGTCCCACAGCGTCAGGATCGCGCTTTCGCTGGTGGTGGTGACCGGGTCGGAGAAGAAGCGCGATTGCGGGCGCAGGATCACCGTGTCCTCGTCGCGGATCGCGCTCAGCCGCGCCTCGAGCGCCGACCAATTCTGGCCGATCACGGGGCGGACGCCCTGAAGCCGCACGGTGAAGGGACCGACATGGACGGGCTGGCCGACCCGCGCCGCGACCAACGTCTCCGACGTATAGGCGGCATCGCACGCCATGCCGGCAAGGCTCACCGCGATGCCGAGATGCGCGACGACCATGCCCCAGGTGAACAGCGGCGTGCGCCACGGATTGCGGCCGAGCAGCGGCAGCACGCTCGCCACCGCCAATCCCGCGGCGAGCGACAGGCCGAACAGCGGCAGCACGCCCGGCGGTGCCAGCACGACCAGCCCGGCGCCCGTGAAACCCGCCGCCGCGACCGGCCACATCATCCGCTCGAGTAGCGCGTTCGCGCTGTCCCGCCGCCAGCGCAGCAGTGGCCCGGCCGCCATGACGACGACGAGTGCCAGCGCGACCGGGCCCGCCGCCTTGTTGAAGAAGGGCGGCCCCACCGACAGCTGCACGCCGAAGCCGGCGGCGACGAGCGGGTAGAGCGTGCCGATCAACACGATGCCGAGGATGACCGACAGCAGCAGATTGTTGAGGACCAATCCCCCTTCGCGACTGACCAGTTCGAACGTCGTGCCCGCACGCACCGTACCGATCCGCGCCGCGAACAGCGCCAGCGCGCCGCCGATGTAGATGGCGAGCAGCGCCAGGATGAAGGCGCCGCGCTCCGGATCGACCGCGAAGGCGTGGACGCTGGTGAGGATACCGGAGCGGACCAGGAAGGTGCCGATCATCGACATCGAAAAGGCGACGACGGCCAGCATCACCGTCCACGCCCGCAAGCCGTCACGCGTCGCCAGCACCGTTACCGAATGGAGCAAGGCGGTCGCGGCCAGCCACGGCATCAGCGAGGCATTCTCGACCGGGTCCCAGAACCACCAGCCGCCCCAGCCCAGCTCGTAATACGCCCAATAGGATCCCGCGGTGATGCCGAGCGTCAGGAACACCCACGCCCCCAGCACCCAGGGCCGCATCGCCCGCGCGAACGCCGGGCCGACGTCCCGCGTAATCAACGCGCCGACCGCGAAGGAGAAAGCGACCGAAATGCCAACATAGCCGATGTACAACGTCGGCGGATGGAAGGCGAGACCGGGGTCCTGCAACAGCGGGTTCAGCCCCATGCCGTCGCGCGCCGGCATCGGCAGCCGCGCGAACGGATTGGAGGCGAACAGCAGGAAGGCGTAGAAGCCGAGCGCAATCCCCGCCTGCGCGGCCAGCGTCGCGATCAATGTGCGGTCCGGCAGGCGGCGCTCCAGCACCGCAACCGCGCCGCCGGCAAGGCCCAGGATCGTCACCCAGAGCAACATCGACCCTTCATGATTGCCCCAGGCGCCGGCGAATTTGTAGATCCACGGCTTGGCCGAATGGCTGTTCTCGACCACCAGCTTGACCGACATGTCGGACGCGAGGAACAGCGCGATCAGCGCCGCCATCGCCAGCAGCGCCAGCGCGCCCTGGACGATCGCGACGGGGCGGACCGCGGCGATCGTCTCGATGCCGCCACGCGACAGGCCGATCGCGCCCAGGGCCAGCTGCAACGCCGCCAGCGCGGCCGCGAGCCATAAGGCGGCAAGGCCGACCTCGGCGAT
Organism: Sphingomonas sp. DC5200-1; assembly: GCF_049897245.1. Classification (NCBI taxonomy): domain Bacteria; kingdom Pseudomonadati; phylum Pseudomonadota; class Alphaproteobacteria; order Sphingomonadales; family Sphingomonadaceae; genus Sphingomonas; species Sphingomonas sp. DC5200-1. The sequence goes on along the minus strand of NZ_JAFCVW010000005.1, from coordinate 329,333 downwards.
CATGGTTCCAGCGTCCGCGTCTCGTGCATCGCCTTGCCGCCCTTTGCGGCGAGTTCGGGCGGCATGTACTTTTCGTCGTGCTTGGCGAGCAGGTTGGTCGCGGTGAAGCTGCCGTCGGGGTTGAAATGCCCCTCGGCGACGACGCCCGAGCGCTCGCGGAACAGGTCCGGCGCGATGCCGGCGAAGGTGACGGGGGTGGTCGCGATGCCGTCGCCGACGACGAAGTGGATGGTGACCCCATCGGGCGCACGCTTGATCGACCCGGCCTGCACCATGCCACCGAGGCGCACCGCGCGGCCGAGCGGCAGGCCCTGCTTCGCGACGTCGGACGGCGCGTAGAAGAACGACGCCTGATCCTTCAGCGCGGACATGGCGAGCAGCGCCGCCGCGATCACCGCGGCGAGGCCCAGCAGCACGAGCGTCAGCCGTTGATGCTTCGCCTTCATTTCTCGGCGCGCTGCATCGCGATATAGCTCACAAGCGTCAGCGCACCCGCCGCGCCGAGCGTGACGGCATACGCCGCGACGATGAACGGCCAGTGGTTCATGCCCGCGCCATCCGCCGCATCCGCGCTTCGGCCTTGGTCCGCGCAAGCGTCGTCCGCATGCGCATCAGGACGATCGCGGCGAACAGCGCGGTGAAGCCTGCCATCGTAAAGCCCAGCGGCCACAGGATGCTGCCCGCGATGCTCGAACCGGTGAGGCCGATCGACGGCCCCTGGTGCAGCGTATTCCACCAGATCACCGAATAGCGGATGATCGGCAGCAACACGGTGCCGGCAATGCCGTACAGCGCCGGAATACGCCCATCGCCGCCGCGCTCCGCATCGGCGCGGGCAAGCGCCATATAGCCGCAATAGACGAAGAACAGCAGCAGCATCGACGTCAGCCGCCCGTCCCATTGCCACCACGTCCCCCAGGTCGGCCGCCCCCAGATCGATCCGGTGACGAGGCAGACGGCGGCGAACATCGCCCCCGGCAAGGCGATCGCGCGCGCCGCAACGTCGGCCAGCGGATGCCGCCAGACCAGAAAGGCAATGCTGCTGATCGCAAGGCCGCTCCACCCGCCCATACCGAGCCAGGCGGCAGGCACATGGATGTAGAGGATGCGGACGCTGTCCCCCTGCAGATAGTCGCGCGGGCTCTGCGTCAGGCCGGCCCAGCAGCCGACGGCGATCAGCGCGACGCCCGCCCACAGCAGCGCCGGCGTCAGCACGCGGGCGAGCTTCAGGAAGCGGGCGGGATTGGCAAGGGCATGAAGGGTCGGCACGGTCGCCCAGCGTCATAGCAGCTTTGCGGCCGCCGTCATCCCGTCGGTTGCAGCGGCGCCGTCGGTCTTTGGACCAACACCGGCGGCAGCGCACCGCCGGTGTCGGCCAAAACCGCCCAAGCCGATCAACAGGGGCCGATCAGCCGCGGCCGATCAGGCGCTGGGCGATCGTGTCGGCGACCTCGGCAGCGGGGCGGCCGGTGCGTTCGCTCTCGTCCCACACCTCATTCAGACGTGCCGGGATCTTGGCGATGCGCGCCATCACTTCGGCCTCGTCGCCCTGCCCCAGATATTCGAGGCCGACGTTGATGATGCCGCCGGCGTTGATGACGTAATCGGGGGCATACAGGATGCCGCGATCGTGCAGGCGATCGTAATCCTCGCGCGTGGCGAGCTGATTGTTCGCGCCGCCCGCGACGACCTTGGCGGTCAGCGTCGGGATGGTCGCTTCGGTCAGGATCGCGCCCAGCGCGTTCGGGCTGAAGATATCCGCCTCGACGCCCAGGATCGCGCCGGCTGCGACCGTCTCGCCGCCCAGTTCCGCCGCCAGCGCCGCCGCACGGGCCGCATCGACGTCGGCAAGCGTCAGGCGCGCGCCGTCCTTCGCCAGCAGCCTGGCAAGGCCGCCGCCAACCGAGCCGACGCCCTGGATCGCGACATGCACGCCCTTCATGTCATCGGTGCCGAGGCCGCGCTTCGCCGCCGCCTTCACGCCCAGGTAGACGCCGTGCGCGGTGTACGGGCCAGGGTCGCCGCCCGCCGCGCCGCTTTCGACCGGCAGGCCGCTGACGTACTTGGTCTCGCCCGCGATCACCTTCATGCGCGCTTCGGACATGCCGACATCCTCGGCGGTGACGTAGCGACCACCGAGCGATTCGACCGCGCGGCCGAACGCCTTGAGCTGCGCCTCGGGGATGATCGCACCGGGCTTGTCGGCCAGGATCACGCCCTTGCCGCCGCCGAGCGCGAGGCCCGCCATGGCGTTCTTGAAGCTCATACCGCGCGACAGGCGCAGCGCGTCGGTGACGGCGAGGTCGCCCGAGGCGTAATGCCAGAAGCGCGCGCCGCCCGCTGCCGGGCCGAGGTGGGTCGAATGGACCGCGATAATCGCGCGCAGGCCCGATTCGCGATCGGTGAAGGCGTGGACGCCCTCATGATGGTCAAAGTCGGGAAGGTCCCACACCGAGGTCATCGCCTGCTCCATGGATCGAATATTGCGAATGTCCGCAATATTGTTTCCCAGCGGTTTTGGCTAGTCCCTGCGGTCCTGAAAAGGAGCGGGAAAATGGGGCGACCGACGGGACTTGAACCCGCAACTTCCGGCATCACAAGCCGGCGCTCTAACCAATTGAACTACGGTCGCCGCGAAGACGGGTGCCCCTAGCGGGCACTGTAGCGGCGGTCAAGGCCGTCAGAAGCGTCCTTCGACCGAAAGTCGGTAACCGCCCGGCCCAGCAACGAAACCCGTCGCCGCCAGCCGCTGTGCCGCGGCGTCGTCGCTGGGCGCGAGGCGCAGCGCGGCGGAGTAACGGCCGTCGCCGGTCAGCCGCAGCTCGATCGCCTCGGTCCCGGCCTGACTGGCGAGCGGCAACAGCAAGGCGTTGCCGTCGCAGCGCGCGACGCCCGTCAGCTCGGTCGGCAAAGCGATTCCCGCCGCTTCGCCCACCAGTCGTGCGCGCACCCGACCCTCGGCCTGTTCGCACACATCGTCGGCAAAGCGGATGCTGACGTCTTCCAGCGTCAACGCGGTGACGGGCAGCGGCGCAAAGGCGTTGCCGGTCGGGAAGGTCGCCGTCATCCCCTCGATCCCGCGCAGATGGCGGCCCAGCACGAAGGCGCCATGCACCGTTCCTGCCTGATCCTCGACCGACACACGCGCGCGCCCGATCAGCAGCGCGAAGGGCGACAGGCTGGCATCCAGCGTGCCCAGCGCGAGATCGCCGAACCGCGCATCGACCAGCCGACCGTCCCACACGCTGCCGATGACGCTGCGTGCGCTGAAACCCTGCTCGCCGACGCCGGCCGCGCCCAGCACCAGCCGCATCGGAAGGAAGACGAGCAACGCCACGAGCATCATCGCACCGAACAGCGCCGCCGGCCCGGTGGTCAGTCTCAGCCGCCTCATGACGCGCGCGCCCGTGCGACGAAGTCGACGCCGACGCTGCCGTCCGCATTGTCGCGCCATGCCGCCGATTCGATCAGGATGCCACTCGCCTCCAGCCCGGCGAACCAGCGGGCCAGCGCCGCCGGCCGGGCCGCTGTGATGGTCGCATGCACCCGGCCCGCACCCGATTCGTCGACAGTGGCGAGTGCGAAGCCCGCCGCCTCGGCACGCCGCCGCACCGTGTCGGCGAGGCTGCCCTCGATCGGTGTGCGTCGCCCGGCGCTGCGGATCAGGTCGACCGCATTCTGCGTGCTGCCCAGCCGGACGACCGCATCGGCGTACCGCTCGCGCGCGCTCGACAGGCCGTCACGGACGGGCAGGATGATCCCGCCCCACAGGATGGTGACGACCAGCAGCGCGAGCATGACGAGGATCAGCCGGCGTTCGCGTAAGGATCGGCCGGCGAACCAGCTGCGGATGCCGCTCATGGCCGCGTCACCGTCATCTCGCCCGTCACCCTTCCGTTGGCCGACTGGAACGTGCCGGCGGTGACGGCGAAGCCCGCCGCCTCCAGCGCGCGCTTGAGGTCGGTCGGCAGCGATTCGCGCGCCGCACCCACGCCGATGCGCAACGCGCCGTTCGACTGGAAATCAAGGCTGGTCAGCTCCGTACCCGGCGTCGCGCGGACCGCGGCATAGACCGCGGCCACCGTCCGGCTGAAGCCCAGGCCCGGACCGCGCACCGCCGACAGACGCTCGGCGAGCTGACGGTCGACGTCGGTCACCGTCTCGCCGCGCGGCAGGCCGGTGCGCGCCAGCGCTTCGGTCCGCGCGTCGATCGCATCCGCGCCGAAACTGTATTTGCCGATCCGCACCAGATCGATCGCCAGCGTCAGCGCGAGGATGCCGGCCCCCATGACGGCGAGGCGCCGCACCAACGGCCAGTCGATCCCGATCCGGCGCCGGCGCGCGAACGGCCCCTGCCGCAAGTCGAGCGGCGGCGTCGCCGCAGCGGTTGCGATTACCGGATCGAGCGCACTGCGCGGCAGCGTCTCGATCGGCGCATCCCCCACGACCAGATCGGTCAGCCGCGCTTCGTCGGCAAAGCCGGACGTGCGGCCACGCACCAGCGCCGCCCCGCCGACCGTGGCGCGAAGATAGCCCTCCTCCGGGCGCGGCAATAGCAGCGGCGCGGGCACCATCGCGGCCGGGTCGATCCCGAGCGCCGTAAGGTCGGCCAGCCAGGCCGCCATCACGGCGCTGCCCACCACGGCGATCGGCCGCTCGCCATTCCCTTCTTCCGCGTCGCCGACCGCGACGTGGAGTTCGTGGATCGGGGTCGCACTCGCCTCGGCGACCAGCAGGCGCGCGGCAGCGACGCTCTGCGCGGGCGAGCGGGCGGGCAGGTCCGCCCAGTGCAGCGTCACGTCCTGTGCGGGTGCGACCGCGACGATGCGCTCATCAGGGACAGCAGGCAGCCCCTCGCCTTCGGCGATTCCGCCGTCTTCGGCCAGGCGCAGCCAGCGATAGGGGGCGTCGCCCGCGGGCAGGAAGAGCAGCGTCGTCATGATTCGTCGCCCCATTGCCGTGCCACGAGCCGCGCGGGAAGACGGCTTGCGTCGATCAGCGCCCTTTCCTGCAATCGCGCGGACCCGGTGCTGACGTCGATCGCCAGCGCGAACCACGTCGTTTTCACCCCCAGCCCGCCCCCGCCCTCCGGCGCGGCGCCGTTGCCGGCGAGGTTCAGGAACGTGCTGGCATCGCGAAAGCCGTCCGGCGGTCGGCGCAGGATCATGCCGCGGGCAGCCTCGACGGAGAGCGTGCCGGGGAACAGCATCGCGACCAGGGGGGCCTGTTCTGGCGTCAGCGTGTTAATGTTGATCGTCGCCGGCTCCGCCTTGGGCAAGGTACAGATCCAGGGCCGCAGCTTCGCGTAGATGTCGGGCGTCACGCCATCCACCGCGCGCAGCTCGCTAGGATCGGCCATCAGCGTGCCCGCGGTGCGATAGGGCACGCTACGGGCGAGATAGACGGGGTCCTCGGCGCCATTGCCCTGCTGATCACCGTCGCTGTCGATCCAGTCGGCGGTGGCGGCGGCGATATGGTCGGCGGCCTGAGTGGGGACGCCGATCGCCTGCATCAGCCGGACGAACTGCAGCCTTTGCGCGAAATTCTGCGATGAGGTGTAGAGGTTGGGCGCAAGCCGGCTGACAAAACCGTTGAGGTTAAAGCAATTGCCGCCATCGCGAACCCGCGCGACGGCAAGCCCGCCGCCGGGCAACGGCAGGCCGAACGGCCGCCCGCTCCAGCCGCCCGCGAGCGTCACGCGATCCGGCGCATCGCCCAGCATCGTCGTGATCCGCGACGTCGCCAGCGCCTCCGCCGCGCGCGCAAAGCCGCGCGCCTGCTCGCCCGCCAGCGCATTGCCGGCAAGCCGGGTCGTCAGCCGCAACCGTTCCAGCGCAGCCCCCGCCAGCACCGCGATGATCGCGACGAGCAGCAGGACGGTGAGCAGCGCGGCGCCGCGCTCGCGCTCAGATGGCACCGGGCGTTCCTGTCGGACTTGGCTGGGGCCCGGGCTGCCCACCCGGCTGGGCGGGGGCATAGCCCGACCCGACCAGCAGCATCAGCCGCAGCGCGGTGCCGTCGGTGCGTCGGATCGTCAGCTCCGCCGCCTGGGGCAAGGGCGCACCCTGCGTGCCGTCCCAACGATCGCTCCACGCGCCCTTGTAGCGATAGCGCGCGCCGACCCCGACGACCTTGCCCAGCAGCGCGACCGCGGGCAGCGGCGCCGCGCCATCGATCATCGGATAGGCGACACGCTCCAATGTGCCGTCGACAACGCGATAGGCGACCTTCTGGGCGCTGGCGCGCGGGGCATCGTCGACATTGGTCCAGCCGGCGCGCACGAACGCCAGCCGGCCGTCGCTTTCGCCGGTGAAGGCCGGGCGCGGCGTGCCCGCCTCGTCGCGCGCGGGGCGGTCGATCGCCTGCCCCAGATCGCCCGCGATCAGCGCGGCGGTGCGGTTGAGCGCGGCGATGTCGTCGAACCGCGCGCCGGTGGCAGTCTGCGCGCGGACGCTGAAGGTCAGGATCGCGACGCCCGCCGCCGCGATCAGGCCGAAGATGAGCAGGGCCACGAGGACTTCGACGAGGGTGAAGCCGCTGTCGTGGGCGCGCGCGGCTCGCCCCAATCCCCCCGTCACCCCGGACTTGGTCCGGGGTCCACCGGGCCGCACGGGGACGGCAAGTGCCTCCAGCCGTCCCCCTCGCCGCGGAGTGGACCCCGGACCAAGTCCGGGGTGACGACAGGACAGAGGTGACCGCGTGGCCATCACGACACGTCCGGCGGCCGGATCGCCGTCGTCCGCCCGACCACCTGCCCCGCGCGATTGCTCACCGCGACGTCGATCCGCACGATGCTGGCATTGCCGGTCGGCACGACCTGGCGCACCCAGGTCCAGCTGCGGCCGGCGTTCACCTCGCTGCCGCTCGTCCGCCCCACCACCGGCGGTCGCGCCTCGCTGACCGCTTCGTTGGCGACGTTGCGAGCCACGATCCCCGCCACCAGACTGTCGTCCAGCACGCGCGCGCCGCGGATCGTCGCCGTCTCCAGCCGCAGCAGTGCGAGCACGGCCAGGCTGAACACCGCCAGCGCGACCATGATCTCGATGAGGGTAAAGCCCCCCTCCTGCCGGTCGCCGGCGCGGCCCATCAGCTCGCCACCCGCACGCTGCCGTCCGCGTCCATATCGATCACCGCGCGTGCGCCGCTGCGGGTCAGCGTCACCTGCGCAGGCCGATCGGCAAGGCCGGTGGGATCATAGACGATCCGCAGCCGCCCGTTGGCATCGCCGATCGCGGCGTCCGTGCCCGCGCTCCAGCGTTCGACCCGCAGCGGCGTGTCCGCCACCGCGACCCATTGCCCCGCGATCCGCCGGTCGAAGCCATAGCCGCCCGCCGTCACCCACAGGCTGACGGGCCTCGCTTCGACGATCGCCGCATCATGCGCCGCCCGCGCGCGCACCGCGAAGCGCGCCGCCTCGTCCGCCACCCGACCGCGTGGATCGGGCATGTTCCACACCGCCACGGCCGCCGCCAGCCCGATGATGGTCACGACCACCATCAGCTCGATCAGCGTGAAGCCCTGTTGGGCGTTACGCCGAACACGGCGCAATCCCGTGGCCGAAGGGCGGCGGCGCGGCACGTTATTGCCAGCTGGTGATGTCGGCGTTGGCGCCCTCGCCGCCTTCCTTGCCGTCCGCACCCAGGCTCCAGACATCGGCCTCGCCATGCTGGCCGGGCGAGGCGTAGAGGTACGGCCGGCCCCAGGGATCGTTGGGCAGCTTCTTGATATAGCCGCCCTTCTGATATTCGGCGGCATTCACGCCGCTCGGCGCGGTGACGAGCGCCTGCAGGCCCTGCGACGTCGTCGGATAGCCGTTCATCTGCAGGCGGTACATTTCCAGCGCGCCTTCGATCGTGCTGATGTCGGCCTTCGCCTTGGTGATCTTGCCCTTGTCGCCCGCGGGCAGGACGTTGAACGTGACGATCGCGGCGAGCAGGCCGATGATGACGATCACGACCATCAGTTCGACGAGGGTGAAGCCCTCCTCCCGACGGTGACGCTTATGAGGCTGTTTACGCATGATGATCCTTACTGGCCTGCCAGCGTGTTGAGCTGGAGGATGGGGAGCAGGATGGATAGCACGATCGTCGCGACGATGCCGCCCATCAGCACGATGATCGCGGGTTCGAGGAGCGACAGCGCGGTCGCGGTGAAGCGGTCGAACTCACGCTCGAGGTAATCGGCGGCGCGTTCGAGCATCTCGTCGAGCCGCCCCGCCGCTTCGCCACTGGCCGCGAGATAGGTGAGCAGCGGCGGGAAGACGTTCGCGCGCCGCATCGCCGCCGACAGGCTGCCGCCCGAACGGATCGCCTCGACGATCTCGTCGGACGCGACGCGCAGGCGACGGTTGTGGATCGTGCTCGCCGTCAGCGTCAGCCCCTCCAGCAACGGCAGCCTGCTCGCGACCATCGTCGACAGCGTCCGCGCCATGCGCGCGGCATGCAGGTCGCGCAGCAGGCGGCCCAGCAACGGCAGGCGCAGCAGCCCGGTATCGAACGACAGCCGGATCGCCGGATCGCGCAACGCATAGGCGCCGCCGACCCCGATCAGGCCGAGCACCAGCGCCAGCACCCACCAATAGCCGACCAGTATGTCGGACAGGGCGATGACGACGCGCGTCAGCAACGGCAACTCCTGCCCCACGGTATCGAATTGTTCGACGACCTGCGGCACGACGAACATCATCAGCGCGGTGACGACGCCCAGCGCCACCACGGCCAGAATGGTGGGATAGGCGAGCGCGGTGATCAGCTTGCCGCGGATTTCCGCCTGCCGTTCGAGCAGCGCCGCCAGCCGGTCGAGGATCGTCGGCAGACTGCCCGAACTCTCGCCCGCCGCCACCATCGCGCGGTACAGCGGCGGAAAGCTCTTGGGTGCGCGTGCCATCGAGTCGGCGAGGCGGCGCCCCTCCACGACACCGGCATGGACCTGCGACACGATCCCACGCACGCTCTCCTGCTCGGTCTGGCGCGTGATGGTGCGCAGCGATTCCTCAAGCGGGGAGACGCGGTTCAGCGTCGCGAGCTGACGCGTGAAGAGTGTCAGCTGCTTGTTGCTCATCTTCCTGGCGCCCAGCCGGATGCCGAATAGCGGCCGGCTCTGCGCGACCGGCGGCGCGCCCGGATCGAGCCGCACGACGAACAGCTTGCGCCGATCGAGCTGCGCCCGCGCCGCGTCCGCATCCGCCGCCGCGACATGCCCGCGCTGCTCCTGCCCGCGCGTGTCGATGGCGAGATAGTCGAAGTCAGCCATGGCGAGCCGCCCTCACCCTTCGCCGCCTTTGGCGGCTCTTCCCTCTCCCAATGGGAGAGGGAGGGAGCGGCGCAGCCGCGGAGGGGTGAGGGGCGTCACGCCTCCACCTCATCCACCACGTCCGTCGCATCGCGCCGGCTCACGCGGATCGCCTCCTCGGGTGTCGTCAGCCCGCGCCGCACCAGCGCCTCGGCCGCCTGTGCCAGCGTCGGGCTGCGCGCAAAGGCATGCGCGGCGATCGCCGTCTCATCCGCGCCGTCGTTGATGAAGCGGCGGATCGTATCGTCGACGCGCACCGCTTCGAACACGCCGATCCGCCCCTTGAAGCCGCTGTGGTTGCATTCCGCGCAGCCCACCGCTTCGTACACCGTCGCCTCGGGTTCGATCCCGAGCAGGCCCGCCACGCTGCTGCCCTGCACCGGTCGCCGGCACGCCGGGCACAGCCGCCGCACCAGCCGCTGCGCGATGACTGCGCGCAGGGTCGAGGCCAGCAGGAACGGCTCCACCTTCATGTCACGCATGCGGGTGATCGCGCCGATCGCGTCGTTGGTGTGGACGGTCGACAGCACGAGGTGGCCGGTCAGCGACGCTTGCACCGCGATCTCCGCGGTCTCGCGATCGCGGATTTCGCCGACCATCACCACGTCCGGATCCTGACGCAGGATAGCGCGCAGCCCCGCGGCGAAGGTCAGCCCGACCTTCGGATTGACCTGCGTCTGCCCGACGCCCTCGACGGCATATTCGACCGGGTCCTCGACCGTCAGGATGTTGCGGCTGCCATCGTTGAGCAGCCGCAGCGCACCGTACAGCGAGGTCGTCTTGCCGGAGCCGGTCGGCCCGGTGACGAGGATGATCCCGTTGGGCTCGGCTAAAGCGCCGCGTAGCAGCGCGTACATCCGCTCGTCCATGCCGAGCGCATCGAGGTCGATGCCCGCATTGTCCTTATCGAGGATACGCAGCACCACCCGCTCGCCCGCGCGGCTGGGTAATGTCGAGACGCGGACGTCGAGCAATTTACCGCCCAAGGTCAGCCCCATGCGCCCATCCTGCGGCACGCGGCGCTCGGCGATATCGAGGCGCGCCATCACCTTGACGCGGCTGACGACGACGGGGGCGACATGCGGCGGCATGCGCAACGTCTCGCGCAATACGCCGTCGATGCGCATGCGGACGATCAGCCCCGTCTCATACGGCTCAATGTGGATATCGCTGACGCCGTTGCGAGCGGCATCGGCGATGATGCCGTTGATCAGGCGGATCGCCGGCGCGTCGTCGGCGGTGTCGAGCAAGTCCTCCGCCGTCGGCAGCCCTTCGGCGAGGCTGTCGAGTTCATCGCCCATGCCGACTGCGGCAAGCGCATTCGCCTGCCCGTCCATGGCGTAGCTGTCGGACAGCAAACGATCGAACGCGGGCGCCTCGACTATAACGACATCGAATGGCCGGGCGAGGTAGCGGCGGACCTCCAGCAACGCGCGCGGATCGGCGCCGGTGCGCAGCGCCACGGTCAGATGCGTGTCGGTATCGGTATGCTGCACGACGACGCCGAACCGCCTCGCGAAAGCATAGGGGATGGCGAGCATCGGCAGCGGATCAAGCGGCAACGACGGCGTCGGCTCGACGACCGGCGCAACGTCCGGGTCGGCCAGCGCGGCGGGCTCGTCGATTTCGGAGCCGGGGCGGATGATCATCGTCATACGATCCCCCTAACCGTCATTCCCGCGAAGGCGGGAATCCAGACGCGCAGGTCCGGCGAAGGAGCCGAAAGGGTAGCCAGTCTGGATTCCCGCCTTCGCGGGAATGACGGATGTGGAAAGCCCCCAGCCCCCTCCTTCGTCATCCCGGCGAACGCCGGGATCCATGGACGCGAGACGCTCATGGCCCGCGCTCCAACAGCCACCACCGCAACCATGGATCCCGGTCTGCGCCGGGATGACCGAGAGGCGAGAAACCGCTTCACCGGTCCCTCGGCCGGATAACCCTGGTCGTATTGTGCTGCACCGGCACCGCGACGCGCGGGTCCTCGATATTCCCCGGCACGGGCGCGGACGGGATCGGCGGCGCGGCGCCCATATAGTCGCGCACCAGCTGGTCGATCGACGGCTCCTCGCCCGGTGACTGCAACCCCTGCTGCAGACGCAGGTAACCGTAGCGCTGCTCGGCGACCCTCCGCGCATCCGCCGCCGATCGCAGGATCGTCGGGCGGATGAAGATCATCAGGTTCGTCTTGTTGCGCGATTTCGCCTTGGACTTGAACAGATTGCCCAGCACGGGGATATCGCCGAGCAGCGGGATCTTCTCGATCGTCCGCCGTTCCTCGTCGCTCAGCAGCCCGCCCATCACCGCGATCTGGCCTTCGTCGACGGTCAGCACCGTCTCGATCTCGCGCTTGTTGAGGATCAGGTCGCTATTGTCGTTCGACACCGGCCCGGCGATCGAGCTGACCTCGAGCCGCAGGTTCAGCTTCACCGTTCCGCTGGAATTGACCTGCGGCCGCGCGGTCAGCTCGATGCCGACATTCTCGCGCTGGGTGGTGCGGAAGGTATTGTCGAAATTGTTCGACAGCGCCTGCCCGGTGGTGATCGGAATTTCCTGTCCGACCAGGCTGTGCGCTTCCTGATTGTCGAGCGTGACGAGGTGGGGGACCTGCAAGAGGTTCGACGTCGTGTCGCTCTTCACGGCGTTGATGATCGCGCCGAAGATGAAGTCGCCGACCTTGCCGCCGAACCCGCCGAAGCCGCCCGAGGATCCGATGATCGAGCTGATCGCGCTCTGCGTCAGCTGATCCGACGCATTGTTCGTCGTCACGGTCGTCGTCACGCCGTTGGCGATCGTCGTCGTCGTGTTGCGCCCCAGCTCGCGCGCGCCGATCGCGCCGGCGATCTGCAGGATGTTGGGCGCGCTGTTCGAGAAGGTCGAGGCGGCGAATGCCCCGCCCGACGGATTGGCGAGGATGAACTGCGCGCCCAGGCGGTTGACCGTCGCGTCGGACACTTCGGCGACGATCCCCTCGATCAGCACCTGCTCGCGCCGCGTATCAAGCTGGTGCACGACATCGGACAGCTGGCGCTGGATGTCCGCGGGCGCGGCGATGACGATCGCATTGGCACCCTGGAAGCGCGTCACGACCGCGGCGGTGCGACCGCCTTGCGTGGTGATCGCCGGCTGGCCCGTGGCGCCGCCGCCGCTGCTCTGCTGCACCGGGGCGCTGGCGGCCGGAGGGCGCTGCACCGCCGCCGCGCTGCCGGTGTTGGTGCCGAACCCCGTCTGCGTGCGCGACAGCGGCGTCTCCTGCACCGCGTCGGGCGCCTGCCCGACCAGTTGCTGGAGCACCGGCAGCAACTGCGCCGCATCGGCATTCTCCAGGAACACGACGCGGATTTCGGTGCCGTTCTTCGCCTTCTGGTCAAGATCCTGCGCCACCGACACCAGCCGCGCGACGCTGGAGGGATCGCCGCGGATGATGACCGAATTGCTACTGTCGACCGCCGTTACGCTGGTGCCGACGCCGCCCGGTACGCCCTGACCGCCCTGCGCCCCGCCGCTGAGGCCCTGCAACGCCGTCGCAATCTCCTTGGCGCTCGCATTCTTCAGCGCGACGACGCGGGTCGAGGCATTGTCGCTGTCCACCCGGCGCAGCACTTCGCGGATACGCCGGATGTTGTCGGCGAAGTCGACGATGACGAGGCTGTTCGAGCCGCGGTTGGCGCTGACCGAGCCTTGCGCGCTGACCAGCGGGCGTACGGTATCGATCGCCTGCTGCGCATCGACCGATCGCAGCCGCACGATCTCGGTCACGAAGCTGTTACGCGCCGCGCCGCCCAGGCCGATGCGGCTCGGCTGGGATGCGGCATTGTCGATCGGCTGGATGCGGAACGCGCCATTGCCGGTGGGCACCGCGACCAGCCCGTTCGCCCGCAGCGTCGACAGGAACGTCTCGAAATATTCGGACTTGGACAGCGGCCGGTCGGTGACGACGGTCACCTTGCCGTTGACGCGCGAATCGATGATGAACGTGCGCCCGGTCACCCGCGCGGCATCGGCGATGAATGCGCGGATATCGGCGTCGCGCACGTTCAGCGTCGTCTGCGCCATCGCCGAGATCGGCAGGCCGAGCGCTGCGGTCGACAGCAGCAGCGCGGGGTAGAACGTCTTCATGGTCATTGCGGAGCGATCGTAAGGGCGAGCGCGAGCGTCTGCTGGCCGCGTTCGACGGTGATGGGAAGCGATCCGCCGCCGGCGAAATCGGCGGCGATGCGATCGAGGTCCTGCGGGCCGCTTACCGGCCGCCCGCCGATCGCGGTGACGACATCGCCTTCGCGCAGGCCCGCGGTGCGGAACAGCGTGCCCGACCCTTGCGGCCGAACGACCAGGCCGGAGATGCGACCGCCATCGATGCGCGGGATAAAGCCGATCTCGTTGCGGATCTGGCTCGCCTTGATCGCCGGTGCGGCGTCCGTCATGGGCGGGGCGATCGGGGCACCGGCCGGTGCGGCAGGGATCGCTGCAGGCGCGCCCGCGCCCGGCGCATCCGACTGGACCAGATACAAATCCTCGGCCGTGCCGCCGCGATCGATCGTGATATGGTCGAACGACACCGACTTCAGCCGGACGCCGGGCAGGATTTCTTCGCCGACCGCGACGCTCTTCTGCACATTGTCGGGTCCCGCGACGATCGCCGACCCGCGGCCCGACGCCTCGTCGACGCGAATACCGAACAGGTTGAGCTGCAGCGACGTGACGGTGGCCTGGGCCGGCGCGCGCGTGCCCAGACGGAAGAACGGATCGAAGCCCGCCAGCACGTCATACGGTCGCCCCGGCACCGCGACCTCCGCCGGTCGCCAATCGCCCAGCGGCGCGATCGGCGTCACGATCGTCCAGAACAGCCGCGCCGACTGGATGGCGAGGCCGCCGATCAACACCAGCTCGGCAAGCGAGTAGACGTTCACGACGGGCAGCCGGCGCAGGATGCGCCGCGTGCGCGCGTCGAATCTCAAGCGCATGATATCGTCCCGTCCCGCGTGCCTCGGCCTACGCATGCCATGTTACGCTTGTGCGTCAATGGGGTGCTATGCGCCTTAGCCTCTTTTCGGCGCCCCCTTTCCGGCATGTCGCCGCCGGTGATATGACCCCCGCCATGACCGATATGACCCTGCTCGGCAATGGGCTGGAAGGCCAGGCGATTGCGCGCCGCATCCTGTCGCAGCCCGGCGTGCAGAAAGTGCCCAGCCCGAAGCTCGACCTGTTCCTGGTTCGCGACTTTCTGGATGGCGACACCTGCGCGGCGTTGATCGACCAGATCGATGCGGTCCGCCGCCCGTCGACGATCGCCGACCCCAATGGCGACGCCGCGTTTCGCACCAGCGAGACGGGCGACCTGTTCGCGGGCGATCCGCTGGTGCAGGCGGTCGAGGCGCGCTTCACCGCCTTCACCGGCCTTCACCCCGCGCACGGCGAGCCGTTGCAAGGGCAACGCTATGCGGTGGGGCAGGAATTCAAGGGACATACCGACTATTTCGAACCCGATGGCGCGGACTATGACCGCTATTGCTCGGTCGCGGGCAACCGGACGTGGACGCTCATGGTCTATCTCAACGCGCCCGAAGCGGGCGGCGCGACCCGGTTCAAGGCGGTCGACAAGATCGTCCAGCCCGAAACCGGCAAGCTCGTCGCCTGGAACAACCGCCGCCCCGACGGGACGCTCAATCCTGCGACCCTGCATCAGGGGATGAAGGTACGCGCGGGGACGAAATACGTCATCACGAAATGGTATCGCGAGCGGGTGTGGGGGTAGCGCTTTCTCCGCTCCCACCCGTCACCCCGGACTTGGTCCGGGGTTCGCTGGGCCGCAAGGGGACGGCGAGAGCCTCTAGCCTCCCCCCTCGCCGCGGAGTGGACCCCGGAACGAGTCCGGGGTGACGGATGGGAGGCGGAAACGTCTCGCCCCTCCCCGATCAGAACGTCGCGCTCAACCCCAGGCTGAACACCCGGCCGAGATTGTAACGGTTGATGTACACTTCCTTGCCGCTCGCGAAGGTCTGGCTCTCGTTATAGCGCGTCCGCGTGAGGTTGCGCGCCTCCGCCTTGATCTCGAACTCCCCGCCGAGCAGCTTGACACCCTGGCGCGCGACCAGGTCCAGGCGGATGCCGGGATGCTCGACGATATCGGGCTGGAAGGTGTTGCCGCCCAGGTTCGACGGCCCGCGGTTCGTCACGCGATCGCTCGCATAGTTGAACAGCAAGGTGATCTGCGACAGCGATTCCTTGTCCTCGATCCCGACCTGCACGTTGACCAGATGGTCCGACTGGCCGGTCAGCGGCGCGCCATCGCGGAACAGCAGCCCCGCAGGCCCGAGCTTCGAGCCGCAGCCCGCCAAGCCCGTCCCCGTCGAGCGGAAGTCGACCGCCGGGTTGGGCACGCAGGTGCCGTCCGCAGTGATCTTCGACTTGGTGTAGGTATAGTTGGCGATCAGCAAGGCGCGCCGCGTTGCGAAGAAATCGCTGCCGGCGAACAGGTCACCCAGCGGGAAATACTTCTGCAGCTCGATTTCGCCGCCATACAGCACGGCCTTGGGCAGATAGGTGAAGCCCGTCTGCAACCGGTCGTCGGCGCCGGTGTAGAAGCCGACCTGCTCGATCGGGCGATCGATCCGCTTGTAGAAGCCCGCCAGCGTGAAGCGCTGGTCGCGCTTGAAGAACCATTCGTAGCGCGCCTCGAGGTTGTACAGCTCGCTGTCGCGCAGCAACGGGTTACCAAAGAACAGCCGATCCGAATCGGGATCGCGGAACTGCTGCGGTGCGAGTTCGCGGAACTGCGGGCGCGAGATCGTCTTGGCGGCGCTCGCACGCAATTGCATGTCGGGCGCGAAATTCCACGTCAGCGTCGATGCCGGCAGGAAGTAATCGTTGCGCAGCCGCGTACCGCCCGTCGTGACACCGAACGGCGTGACCCGCTCGTCGCCCTTCTCGTAGCGGACACCGATCACCGCGCGCAGGCCGTCGAACGCCTCCGCCTCGGCCTGGACATAGCCCGCATGCACGTTGAGCTTCGCATCGTAGCGATAGGCGCCCGCCTGCGTGTTGAATTGCAGCTGGATCGTGCAGGGATCGGTGTTTGCGGTCAGCGGGCAGGCATTGTTGAGCACGTCGGGGCTGAGCAGGTAATCCGGCCGCAGCAGATTATAGGGATAGCCCGGCGCGGTGCCGCCGCCACGCGACGTCTGATAGTTGAAGACGAGCCGTGACGAACGGCGCTTGGTGTCCTGATAGAAATAGCCCGCCGACAGCGTGATCGGCCGATCGGCGTCGATCTTGTACGATGCGTCCGCCTGACCGGTCCACAGATCCTCGTTCAGCTCGCTGAAGATGATCGAGGCGAAGGGCGTGAAGCGCTGCGTCACCTGATAGGCGCCGTTGCACTGGAAGCCGCCGGCCTGCTGGATGCCGTCGCTGGTGATCGGATAGCCGTTGGTCGTCGTCGCCGAGCAGAGATAGTCGAACTGCCGCTCATAGGGCGCGTTGCGCTTCGAATTGGCATAGGCGCCGCGCGCGTCGACCTTCAACGCGTCGGTGATCTTGAACTCGCCGACCAGCTGCGTCTCGATCAGCTGGCGTTCGAACCAGTTGGTGTTCTGCTGGAAGCGCAGGCCGCTGGCGTTGTTGTACAGCTCCGCCGCGGACCCGCGCGCCTGCTTCAACGTGTCGTGAATGTAGACGTTGGTCCAGCGCAGCGTATTCTCGCCGAATTCGAGGCCCAGGCCGATCAGCGCGTTGGCGACGATGCGGTTGTCGGTCAGCAGCGTGCGGAAGTCATTGCGCAGCGTGCCATCCGCCGACACGCTGTCCTGCTGCACCGCCGATCGCGTGCGGAAGGTGTTGCTGGCGCTGAGCGACGCGATCACGCCGAGGCGCGACGCCCCGATGTCATACACCGACCCGCCGCTGATCTCGCCCGACCAGTTCGCCGGCAGCTGATTGTTGCGCTGGAGCAAGGTCGTCGAGGCGTTGGACAGTTGCGCGACCTGCGCCGCCGGGATGATGCCGCTGCCCTTCGGGGCGTTGCGGATGAACGCGGGCACTTTCCGCGTGCCGTCATCATAGCCGATCCAGTCCGCGCCACCGCCGTAATAGGTGTAGCCGAGCTCGCTCGTCGTCGAATCGTCGGCTGCGATCGATCCGCCGACCTGGACGAAATTCTTGTCGGGAATCGCCTTGGTCGTCAGGTTGATGACGCCACCGCCGAATTCGCCCGGATAGTTTACCGAATAGGTCTTCTGGACCAGCGCCGATCCGACGATCGTCGTCGGGAAGATGTCGAGCGGCACCGACCGGCGCAGCGGCTCGGGCGACGGCAGCGGCGATCCGTTGAGCAGCGACGACGAATAACGATCGCCCAGGCCGCGCACGTAGACGAAACCACCGCCGACGACCGACAGGCCGGTGACGCGGGTCAGCGCGCCGGCGATGTCGCCCTCGCCCGTGCGCGCGATGTCGGCGGTCGACAGGACCGAGACGATCTGCGGCGTCGCGCGGACGACGTTGGGGATGTTGCGGCCGACGACGACGATATCCGCGCCATCGCCATTCATGCCGGGTGCGGACACCTCGACGGGTGCCTCCTGCTGATCGGTCGAGGTCGGCGCCGCACTCTGCGGGTCGGCCGCGCCGCTCGGGCTGGCGGTCGCGGGCGTCGAGGTCTGCGCCGGGGCGCCGGCGCCATTGGTCTGCGCCAGCGCGGCCGGCGCCACCAACGTGGTGGAAAGAAGAAGAAGGGTGGCGAAAGCGTGCCGCTGCGACATGACCGTCAATCCCGGACAGGAGGCTGTAGATACAGGTGTCCGGGGCGGCGTTGCCGCCACCCCGGAACCGATGCTGGCTGGGGACGGGTGCGTCCCCACCGCATCAGCGGCCCTGGCAGGCGAAGTAGATCGAGTTGAACGTCGGCGGGCCGAAGTCCTGCAGCGTGTCGTCCTTCGGCCGGATCGTCGTGCGGCCGCCGCTGGTCTGCTCGCCGGCGACGAGGTTGATGCAGGCGACGTTGCTCACCGTCTTCACGATGCCGTTGACGTAGCGCATGTCCGACCCGCCACGCTGACGGATCGCAGCCGGCGCCAGCGCGGTCTGGATGAAGGTGAAGTTGGCGTAGGTCGAGAAGGTGCGCGGCAGCAGATCCTCGGCGTTGTTCGAGTCGATCTCGGTCGAGAAGCTGTCGACCGTCGCGCCGCCGACGCGCTGCGCCGCGATCATGAACTGCATGAAGCCGCGATAGCCGTTGTCGATGTCGAAGCCGTCGTCGTCGGCGCCGGTGACCGCGATGTACTTGATGTTGGTGTTGCCGCCGAAGATCTCGATGCCGTCATCCGCCGAATTGTGGCTCTGGATATGGTCGATGATCGTGCCCGAGCCGGTGCCGCCCAGCGTCAGGCCCTGCAGTTCGTTGCCGTCGCTGATCGCGATGCCCGAATAGCGGATCTGGACGTAGGACATCTGGCCCGACGAGTCGCCCGTGGTCGGCCCGCCGTAGAAGCGGCCGGTAACGCCCTCGATCGCCTGCTGGCAGGTGGTCGAGCTGCCCGCCGCATTGTTCGGGCCGGTGCCGCTGGCGCACACGCCGGTCGGCGCACGGCCGAGCAGGATGATGCCGCCCCAATGGCCCTGGCTGGTTTCCGATTCGCCGGTCGCCGAGGTCACGTTCTGCTGCGAGGTGAAGATGATCGGCGCGTCGCGCGTGCCGATCGCCACCAGCTTCGAACCGCGGTTGACCAGCAGCAGGTCGTTGGTCGCCTCATTGGCGTTGGAGAAGACGGTCACGCCCGCCTCGATCGTCAGCGTCGCGCCGGTGCCGCCGGTCGAGCCCAGATCGGTGCCCACTTCGGTCTGGCCGGTCAGGCGATAGGCGATGCCGGGTATGCGTGGCAGGGTCAGGCTGGTGGTGATCGCCTGCGGGATGTCGCACACCTTGAAGCCGCCGACCGTCGCCGCGGTCGCGGTGCCGCTGCCACCGGTCGCGGTGACCGTGCCCGTCGGGCAGGCGGTGCCGCTCGCCAGCGTGCCGATCGCCGGCACCGCGGTGCAGCGCGCGCCCGACCCGCCGAATTCCGCCGCGGTCGAGTTGCAGGTCCAGCCTTGGAAGCTCGTGTCGCTCGGGCCGTTCAGGGCACCGACGTAATTGGTGCTGGTGAAGAAGCTGTTGATCGACGACGGGTCGGTCGCGGTGGTCAGCGACGTCGACGAGACGGGGTAGACGCCGTTCAGCTGCGCGCCGGTGCCGTTGATGTTGTTGTTGCTGCCCGCATTCACGATCGCCAGCTGTTCGTCGGCGGTGATCGAGATGCCGTTCACCGTGGTGACGGCGGCGAACTGCGCCGCGGTGATCGCGCTGGGCGTCGGCGTGGGGGCGGTCGGCGTCGGCGTCGGAGCCGGCTGCACGATCGTCACGCTGCCCGCGCCGGGCGAGGCGACGTTGTCCGCGCCGCCGCAGCCGGCAAGCGCGAGGCAGGCGGCGGACGTCATGAGGAATTTGCCGTAGCGCGTGGTGGTCGCCATGATCGAAATGCTCCCGGTCGATATGCGTTGTCGCGAAGTCGGGCTGCGTGCCCGCGATCGACCAAGGTTCCCCCGTTCGCCGATCCCTGAAGCGGCGGTTAGGCGCGTTGAATGACGCCATCGTGAGGATTTCGAGACGGTTCCGTTACGATGATGCGACGGTTTCGTGACACTGCCGACGGGGTGCGGCGCTAGCTAAGCGATTAATATGCCTACAGTTGATGACCAATAAGGGGGGAGCCGCCGACGTATCTCGGCAAGCCGCTCTCCTGCGTAAACGCCCCCTCCACCACGCCCTCCGGGCGCGGTCCCCCTCCCCCGCTAGAGCGAGGGAGGACTTTTGACGCATGTCAGTCCTCCCCCGCCAGGGGGAGGTGGCAGCGCACAGCGCTGACGGAGGGGAGGACACGGCCAGCTCGCCGATCCACGACACCCCAAACGCCACAAACGCCCGACAAACAAAACGGGCGCCCTCCCCACGGAGGACGCCCGTCGCATCATGCGAGAAGCGTGCGCTTACTTCTCGCCGTTGTCCTTCACGCCGACGGCGGGAACCGAGATCGTTTCCTTCTCGGTCTTCACCTTGGGCACTTCGACCGTCTTTTCGGTGGTGCCGACGACGACTTCCTTCGAATCGAGATCGACCTTCGGCAGCGAACCGCCCTTGGCGCTGACGTCGACCGACGGCAGCGAGCCTTCCTTCGTGACCTTGGCGCTCCAGAAGCCGGTCGCGAACAGCAGGCCGACGATCACGAGCGGGACGACCGCGACGATCGCCAGCACACGGCCTGCACCGCCGCGACGTTCCACCACGACGCGCTGTCCGGTCCGATCGGTCGTATAGTCCACCATCACCACTCTCCCTGAAATGTGAAGGCGTTAAAGCGCACGGGCCCCGCATTGTTCCCGAGGCGCAACGACAAAATGACAGGGATATGACACGAACGGGCAACAGGGCCGGCGCGTGATCGCCTCGCGGCCCGACGGACGCAGCGCACCAAAAAGCCCGCCGGTCGATGCGACCTGGCGGGCTGATATGGTGGGCGCGACAGGGATTGAACCTGTGACCCCACCCGTGTGAAGGGTGTGCTCTACCGCTGAGCTACGCGCCCGAAACAGTTCGGAGGCGGGCCTTTAGGGGGCGGCGTGGCCCCCTGTCCAGTGCAAAATCCTTGCGCGAAAAAATTTGCGCCCGAATATCGCCCCGCCCGCTGGGATCAGTTGACCGAATCCTTCAGGCCCTTGCCGGCCTTGAACTTGGGCTGGCTGGATGCCTTGATCGTCATCGGCTCGCCGGTGCGCGGGTTGCGGCCCGTCGACGCCTTGCGCTTCGACACCGAAAAGGTGCCGAACCCGACCA
The DNA here is from genome assembly GCF_049897245.1 of Sphingomonas sp. DC5200-1. Lineage (NCBI taxonomy): Bacteria > Pseudomonadati > Pseudomonadota > Alphaproteobacteria > Sphingomonadales > Sphingomonadaceae > Sphingomonas > Sphingomonas sp. DC5200-1. The sequence continues at coordinate 308,179 of NZ_JAFCVW010000005.1, read as the reverse complement.
GGCGCACTTCGTCGCCCTTCTTGAGGCTTGCGGAGATCGCGTCGAACACCGCTTCGACCGCCTTGACCGCATCGCCCTTGGCGAGGCCCGACATGTCCGCGACAGCCGCGATCAATTCCTGCTTGTTCATCGAGTTACTGCCCCCTTTGGCATGAGCGTCAGAATCATTGCCCCGCCGGAACAGCGAATAACGCTGTCGCGGGCGGGCATGTCAAATGATTATGGCCGCGCCCTCTTCGACGCGGCCGTTCGATAGCGTTAATACACGGACCCTAAGGGTCGCCAAGTGCTCAGTGATGCAACTCGCCGCCCGCGGGCGCAACCCCTGTCGGGGGCAGCGCCGCAAGTTCGTCGGCGTCGGTCCAATCGATCGCCTCCAGCGGCTCGGTCAGCGCCAGCGTCAGCACCTCGTCGACATGGCTCACGGGAACGATGGTCAGGCCATCCTTCACGTTCTGCGGGATGTCGGCGAGATCCTTCTCATTCTCCTGCGGGATCAGCACCGTCGTGATGCCGCCGCGCAGCGCGGCGAGCAGCTTTTCCTTCAGGCCCCCGATCGGCAACACACGACCGCGCAGCGTCACCTCGCCGGTCATCGCGACGTCCTTCTTCACCGGCACGCCGGTCAGCGTCGATACGATCGACGTGACGAGGCCGATACCCGCCGACGGCCCGTCTTTCGGCACCGCGCCTTCGGGCAGATGGATATGGATGTCCTTGCGATGGAACAGCGAGGGCTTGATGCCATAGCTGGGGCTACGCGCCTGGACGAAGCTGAAGGCCGCCTGCACCGATTCCTTCATCACGTCGCCCAGCTTGCCGGTGGTCTTCACCGCGCCCTTGCCGGGAACCGTCACGCTCTCGATCGTCAGCAACTCGCCGCCGACCTCGGTCCAGGCAAGACCCGTCACCGCGCCGATCTGATGTTCGGTTTCGCTGAGCCCGTGGCGATACTTCTGCACGCCCGCGAATTCGTGAAGGTTGTCCGGCGTGATCGTGACGCTGCTCGCCTTGCCCTCCAGAATCTGGCGCAGCGCCTTGCGCGCGAGCTTGGCAATCTCGCGCTCCAGCGTGCGCACGCCGGCCTCGCGGGTGTAGCGCTGGATGAGGGCGCGCAGACCCGCTTGCGTCAGCGTGAACTCGCCCGCCTTCAGGCCATGCGCCTCGATCTGCTTTTCGACCAGATGGCGTTCGGCGATCTCGACCTTCTCGTCCTCGGTATAGCCCTCCAACCGGATGATCTCCATGCGGTCGAGCAGCGGCTGCGGCAGGTTGAGCGTGTTCGCGGTACACACGAACATCACGTCGCTAAGGTCGATGTCGATCTCGAGATAGTGATCGTTGAACTTGCCGTTCTGTTCGGGGTCGAGCACCTCGAGCAGCGCCGACGCCGGATCGCCACGGAAATCCTGACCGAGCTTGTCGATCTCGTCGAGCAGGAACAGCGGGTTCGACGTGCCGGCCTTCTTCAGGTTGGTCACGATCTTGCCCGGCAGCGAGCCGATGTACGTCCGGCGATGGCCGCGGATTTCGGCCTCGTCGCGCACGCCGCCCAGCGACTGGCGGATGAACTCGCGCCCCGTCGCCTTGGCGATCGACTTGCCAAGGCTGGTCTTGCCGACGCCCGGCGGGCCGACGAGGCACAGGATCGGCCCCTTCAACTTGTTGGTGCGCGCCTGCACGCCGAGATATTCGACGATCCGGTCCTTCACCTTTTCCAGCGCATAGTGATCCTCGTCCAGCACCGCCTGCGCGGCGGCGATGTCCTTCTTGATCTTGCTCTTCTTGCCCCACGGCAGGCCGAGCAGCACGTCGAGGTAGTTGCGCACGACGGTCGCCTCGGCGCTCATCGGCGCCATGGTCTTCAGCTTCTTAAGCTCGCCCGTTGCCTTCGCGCGGGCTTCCTTGCTGAGCTTCAGCGTCGCGATCTTCTGGGTCAGCTCAGCGATCTCGTCGCCGTCGCCCTCGTCGTCGCTGTTACCCAGCTCGCGCTGAATCGCCTTCAACTGTTCGTTGAGGTAATATTCGCGCTGCGTCTTCTCCATCTGGCGCTTGACGCGGCTCTTGATCTTCTTCTCGACGTGCAAGACGCCGAGTTCGCCTTCCATAAGCGCATAGGCCATCTCGAGCCGCTTGACCGGATCGAGCTCGACCAGCAGCGCCTGCTTGTCGGCGACCTTGACCTGGACGTTGGCCATCAGCGCGTCGGACAGCTTCGCCGCCTCGACCAGCTCGCCCAGCTGCTGCGCGGTTTCCGCCGGCAGTTTCTTGTTGAGCTTGGCGTAGGTTTCGAACTGCTCGACCGCCGAGCGCATCAGCGCCTCGACCTCGATGCCCTCGGCCACCCGCTCTTCCAGGATCTCGATCGTCGACTGCAGATAGCCGTCCGCCTCGGACAGCTCGACCAGCCGTCCGCGCGCCTTGCCCTCGACCAGCACGCGCACGGTGCCGTCGGGCAGCTTCAGCAGCTGCAGCACGGTCGCGGTGACGCCGACCTCATACAGGTCCTCGCGCGCCGGATCATCCTGCGCGGGGTCGAGCTGCGCGACGAGGAAGATTTCCTTGTCGGCATTCATCGCCGCTTCCAGCGCCGCGACCGATTTGTCGCGGCCGACGAACAGCGGCACGATCATGTGCGGGAAAACGACGATATCGCGCAGGGGAAGGACGGGAAATAGGGTCATGAATACTCCGACGCCGCCCGATACCGGGGCGGCCTTGTCGCCTATATGGGGTGGCTTGCGATAGGCATCAATCGTTACGGGTCGGTATGCAAGCCCGCGGGGTCGATCGGGTTCGGGCCGATCGCTTTTGTGGCAATCGCTTCGGGCCGCTCGCTTCGGACTTGTCATCGCCCGGCCCAGCGTGGAAACCGGCGCTCGCCTGTCCCCAGGGAGAAACCGATGTCGCCACGCCTGCCCTTCGCTGCCCTGCTGCTCCTGTCGACGGGGGTCCACGCTGCGGAAAAGGGCATGCCGCCGATCACCGCGCAGACCGCTCTGTCCGGTGGCCCGCTCGATCCCGCGCAGAAGAAGGTGACGCTCGACACCGCCGATCTCGCGATCGAGGTCGATCCGGTGCGAGAGGTGATCAACGGCACCGCGACGCTCACCTTCACCGCGCGCGACCGGATCAACAAGCTGGTCGTCGATCTCGACAAGAATTTCACCGTCACGGCCGTGCAGGTCGACGGCGTCGACGCGGGGTTCAGCAACCCCGAAGGCCGGATGACGATCACGCTCGCCAAAAAGGCGGCGAAGGACGCCAAGCTCACCGTCAAGATCGTCTACGGCGGCCGCCCGCACACCGCGGTGCGCGCGCCCTGGGATGGCGGCTTCGTCTGGGCGAAGACGCCCGACGGCCAGCCCTGGATCGCGACCGCTGTGCAGATGGAGGGCTGCGACCTCATCTGGCCCTGCATCGATTACCCGACCTATGAGCCGCAGAAGGTGACGCTGCACATCACCGTACCCAAGGGGCTGTCGGCGCCGTCGAACGGCAAGCTGCTCGGCGTCGATCGCCTCGACGACGGCCGCTCGACGTGGAACTGGGAGGCGAAGCACCCGAACCTCTACGGCATCGCGCTAAACGTCGGGCCGTATGAACAGATCGCCGGCACCTACAAGAGCCGCTTCGGCAACGAGATCCCGATGTTTTATTGGTATCTGCCCGGTGAAAAGGAAAAAGCGGAGAAACTCTTCGCCGAATTCGCCCCCACGATCGACTTCTACGAATCGACCGTCGGCCCCTACCCCTGGGCGGACGAGAAGGTCGGCGTGGTCGAGACGCCGCACAAGGGCATGGAGCACCAGACCATCAACGCTTATGGCAACAATTATGCCAAGGCGCCCGAGGGGTTCGACTGGCTGTTCCAGCATGAATTCGGTCACGAATGGTTCGCCAACCAGCTCACCGCGAGCAACTGGGACGACTTCTGGCTGCACGAAGGCTTCACCGCCTATATGCAGCCGCTCTACGGCCGCTGGCGCGAGGGCGATGGGCGCTACACCGCGATGATGCTGGCGAGCCGCCCGGCGATCCTCAACGAATCGCCCCTCGTCACCGGCAAGCCGCAGGCCGCCGAAGAGGTGTATGAGAAGGCGCCCGGCCGCGGCAGCGACATCTACAACAAAGGATCGTGGGTCCTCCACACGCTGCGCAACGCCGTCGGCGACGCAGCCTTCGGCGAAATCCTGCGGCGCGAGGTCTACGGCCGCCCCGATCCGGCGCCCGGCAATTTCACGCCGCAGTTCCGGACGACGCCCGAATTCATCGCCATCGTCAACCAGGTGACCGGGCAGGACTGGCAGTGGTTCTTCGACACCTACCTCTATCAGGCCGCGCTGCCGAAGCTGGTCGTCAACCGCAACGCAACGCAGCTGACGCTGAAATGGGTCGCCCCGACCGGCAAGCCCTTCCCGCTCCCCGTCGAGGTCGCGGTGGACGATGTCGTGCGCAAGGTGCCGATGACCGGCGGCCTCGCGACGATCACGGTCCCGGCCGGCGCGCATATCGTCGTCGACCCGATGTCCCGCGTGCTGAAGCAGGACGACGCTGTGGATGCCTATCAGGCATGGAAAAAGGAACAGGCGAAGAAGTAACGTTGTGGAGGGCGGCAGGCAGCCGCACTCCCCCCGTCACCCCGGACTTGTTCCGGGGTCCACCGGGCCGCGAGGGGATGCTTTGAGCCTCCAGCCGCCCCCGCGCCGCAGAGTGGACCCCGGAACAAGTCCGGGGTGACGAAGAGTTTGGGGCGCTGCTGGCGAGCAGCGTCAGCACGCGCTCTGCGCCCCCTCCCGCGCGGCGCAGCATGCGCGTAAGAAAGACCCATGCTCCTCACCCTCGCCCTGCTCGCCGCCGCCGCCGCACCGCTCCCCAAGAAGGGCGAGCCCGCGATCACCCCCCTCACCCAAACGTCCGGCGGCGTCCGCCCCGCCGAACAGCTCGCGCTCCGCTTCGACCATGCCGACCTGACGTTCGAAGTGCTGCCCGACACCGAAACGCTGAACGGCATCGCGACGCTGCGCTTCACCGCCACCGCGCCCGTCGCCACGCTGCTGATCGATCTCGACCGCAACCTGCCCGTCACCGCGATCACCATCGACGGCACGCCCCTCACGCCGGCGAGCTGGTCGAACCCCGAAGGGCGCCTCGCCATCCGTCTGCCGCGCGCGCTGAAAGCGGGAGACAGCGTCACCGCGCGCATCGTCTACGGCGGCCAACCCCACGTCGCGGTGCGTGCGCCGTGGGACGACGGCATGGTCTGGTCGAAGACGCCCGACGGTCGCACCTGGTTCGCGACCACGTCCGAAGGCTATGGCTGCGACCTGTTCTGGCCGTGCCTCGACTTTCCGACCGGCGAACCCGCGCTGGTCGACATCCACATCATCGTACCCAAGGGCCTGAAGGCGCCTTCCAACGGTCGCCTGATCGGCGTCGACACCATGCCCGACGGGCGCACCCGCTGGAACTGGCGGACGCGCAACCCCAACACCTACGCCATCGCGCTCAACGTCGGGCCATATGAGGAGATCAGCGGCACCTACAAGAGCCGTTTCGGCAACACGATCCCCATGTCCTACTGGTATCTGCCCGGCGAGAAGGCGCAGGCCGAGCGCCTCTTCGCCGAGTTCGCGCCGACGCTCGATTTCTTCGAAACCATGGTCGGCCCCTATCCCTTCGGCGATGAAAAGGTCGGCGTCGTCGAAACCCCGCACAAAGGGATGGAGCACCAGACCATCAACGCCTACGGCAATGATTACGCCAAGACGCTGGAGGGCTTCGACTGGCTGTTCCAGCACGAATTCTCCCACGAATGGTTCGCCAACCAGCTCACCGCCGCCAATTGGGACGATTACTGGCTGCACGAGGGCTATGGCACCTACATGCAGCCCGCCTACGGCCAGTGGCGCGAAGGCCGCGCGCGCTATGACGCGATGATGCAGGCCGAACGCGACAAGATCGTGAACGCCCAGCCGATCGTGAAGGGCAAGGTCCTGACCGAAGAAGAGGTGTACGAACCCGACAAGGGCGGTGCGGGCCAGGACATTTATTACAAGGGATCGTGGATGCTCCACACCCTGCGCGGGCTGATCGGCGACGATGCCTTCTGGAGGATCACGCGCCTTGCCGTTTACGGTCGCCCCGATCCGCGCCCCGGCAATTTCCGCCCCCGTTTCGGTTCGACCGCGGAATATGAGGCGCTCGTCCGGCAGGTGACGGGCAAGGACTATCGCTGGTTCTTCGACGTCTATCTGCGCCAGGCAGCCCTGCCCGACCTCGTCGAGACGCGCACCGGCGACCGCGTAACCTTCGCGTGGACCGTGCCCGGCGGCGGCGCATTCCCCATGCCAATCGACGTACAAATCGGCACCACCACCACGCGCCTGCCGATGACCGACGGCCGCGGCACGCTTACTATTCCGGTCGGCACCCACTACATCGTCGATCCCGACGCAAAAGTCCTGCGGCGCAGCGTCGCGGTAGAGGAGATAAGGGCATGGCGACCGACGCACGGCGCGCGCTGATGGGCAGCCGCTGGCCCGCCCGCGCGGCAGAGATGGCGGCGATCTTCATGGTCGGCGACGGCCTGATCGGCCTTGCCCAACCCCACCGCCATGTCGATTTATGGAAAGACGCGGCGCTGGGCGCAGAGCGCGTGGTCCGACCGTTCGTCGGCCACCCGGCCCGTCGCCGGGTCTACGCTGTCGCGCAGATCGCCGCCGGACTGTGGCTCGCCAGTCGCCAGCGCCCCAAGCCTATCCGCGACTGAGCGGCAGCGCGGGCAGCGGCATCGGCGACGCGTCGCCATAGAGGTGCGATACGTCAGCCTTCCAACCCTTCAGGCGAGTGACGGCCTTGCCCTCGCAGACCGGCATCGTGACCAGCCGCACCCAACGGCGCCCGCCATCGACCGGTCGAATCGCGATATCGAGCGTGAAGCCGCGCCGATGGCGGATCGCATGGGCGCGCAGCCGCTCCATCGCCGCCCGCGACGATTCCTCGTACAGCGTCACGACCTCTTCGCGCTGCGGCCGATGGTCGGCCGGATAACCGAACAGGCGGCGCACGTCCGTGCCCCAGTCAAGCCGCTGCCCGGCCAGTTCGCAGCTCCACGCGTTCGCGGACGTGTCGAGCGGAACCCGAACCGGGTTGGATGGCGCGCTGTCCAGTTCGATCACACGCCCCAGATCGAAGCGATCGGCCATCCAAAGGGGCCAGCTGTGGTGAAGCGGTAAAGGCTCGGTCGGGATCACGCGCGGCGGCTCCTATACCTCTGCGCGCTAACCCAAATTACACTAACGGCGGGTTACCAATTTACGGAAGCCGTTCCGTGGGCTCGACACCCCACAGGTGCGACACCTCGACATAGCCCGCCTGCCCTTTCACGTCGAAACGGCACCAGCCATTGCCGCATTCGCTCAGCCGCCCAACAACGCCCGGGGCCGCGCGCCACGACAGGCCGGCGCCGGCGGACGGCTGCGCCCGCATATCGGCGGGTTGCTGGCCACGCACGATGCCGGTGCGGCGTTCGCTGAGCAGCGCCGCCAGCATCCAGCCCTGCGTGCCGTCCGGGTCTTCCACCTTGCGCCACTGCTTGAACACGGCGACCACCCGCACGGGCAGATCGGCGCGCTGATACAGCCAGCTCGCCGGATAGGTCTTGTCCGGCCCGGTCCGCATCCGCGCACGGCCAGCGTTGATCGAGGCATAATATGGCAATGTCTTCTTGGCGTCGGCCGCCAGCGCGCCGCCCTCGATAGCGACCGCCGCCAGCACCGCTGCCGCCCAGATCCGATGGCGCATCGTCACTGTCCCTTTTTCTCGTATATCCTCTCTCTAGCGCCGCCGCGCGCGGTGGCAACGATGCGTTGACGTTCGCCCGCACCTTCGCCAAGCCGGACGCGCGATGCCAGATACCAGCCCCCGTCCGCCGGCGCCGCGCGCGCCCCGCGTGATCGTCACGCGCGAGTTGACCGACTCGATCATGACGCGGCTGGAGGATTTGTTCGACACGGCAAACAACCGCGGCGATACGCCGATGACGCGCGATCAACTCGCCGCGGCGATGGCCGACTGCGATGTGCTGGTCCCCACCGTCACCGACGAGATCGACGCGACGTTGATCGAAGGCGCGGGCGAGCGGCTGCGCTTGATCGCCAATTACGGCGCCGGCGTGAACCATATCGCGCTGAAAGCGGCGCGCGCGCGAGGCATCATCGTCACCAATACGCCGGGCGTCCTGACCGAAGACACGGCGGATATGGCGATGGCCTTGATCGTGTCCGTCCCCCGCCGGCTGGCGGAGGGCGAGAAGCTCGTCCGGTCGGGCGAATGGCATGGCTGGAGCCCCGGCGGCATGCTGGGCCGGCGCATCGGTGGCAAGGCGCTGGGCATCGTGGGCATGGGCCGCATCGGCCAAGCGGTCGCGCGCCGTGCCCGCGCCTTTGGCCTGTCGATCCATTATCACAACCGCCGCCGCCTGCCCGCGGTGGTCGAGGCGGACCTGGGCGCGACCTTCCACGCCGATCTCGACGACCTGCTCGGGCTGGCCGACATCGTGACGATCCACACGCCGCTCAACACCGACAGCCGAGATCTGATCGACGCGCGGCGTATCGGGCTGATGCGGCCGCACGTCTATCTGATCAACACCTCGCGCGGCGGCATCGTCGACGAGGTCGCGCTGGTCGATGCGCTGGAGGCGGGTCGCCTCGCCGGAGCAGGCCTCGACGTCTGGGAGCACGAACCGCGGATCGATCCGCGTTTGCTCGCGCTGCAAAATGTGGTGATGACGCCGCACATGGGCTCGGCGACCCTCGAAGGGCGGCAGGCATCGGGCGAGCGGGTCATCCAGAACATCCGCATGTGGGCGGACGGCCACCGCCCGCCCGATCAGGTGCTCGACGGCTGGCTCTGACGCCTCCGGCACAAATGTAACAAATCGTGATATTTCATGGGGTCGCGCAACCTTTGCTGCGCGGCAACATTGAACGCGGCACCCCATTTGACAGGATGCCTAACCCATGACGCTCAAGCCGATCGCCGCCACGCTCCTTCTCCTCGGCACCGCCGCAGGCCTGTCGGCCTGCTCGACGCTCAAGGGCGCAGGTATCGGCGCGGCGGGTGGCGCGGGTGTCGCTGCGGCAACGGGCGGCAGCGTCGAAAAGGGGGCCGCGGTCGGTGGTACGGCCGGCGCAGTGGTCGGCACCGTCGCCAACTAACCTTATGGAGCGGGGGTCGAGCCTCAACCCGGCTCCCGCTCCTCCAACGCCACAGCCCGCCGCAGGTCCTTAGGCCGCCCCATACGGCGCAGCAGCGCGACCAGCTCCGAACGTGCCGGCACGAAGAGCGTCGCATCGCGCACAGCGATCGCCTCCCGCGGCTCAGGCTGCACCGGCCACCATCCCTGCGGATCGGCGATAGCGAAGCCTGCCATGATCTCCACCGGCACGTCCGCGCCCTGCCACACGGCAAAGATATCCGATCGGAAGAGCGGGTCCGGCGGCATCGCCAGCGGCGCTACCCCGGCCGCTGCCAGCACTGCGGCAACATCCGCGCGATCGATCAGGACATCGATGTCATGAACGTCGCCGGCCTCCGCTCCATGCAACACGACCGCCCCGCTGCCGATGATCCACCAGGGATGGCGCGCCGGCCGCATCAGTTGCGCCACATCAGCCAGCGCCGCGGCCACCCTTGGCGTCATGTGGGCGTGCCGTCGTCCGTCTCGAACAGCGTCAACGCACGCTCGCCGATGCCGAACTCCGGCCAGCACGCACGCCACGCCGCCAGATGCGCCGTCGCGAAATGGCGCTCCAGCGCAGCGCGATCCCGCCAGCGCTCCGCGACATGGATCAGCCCCGGCTCGAGCACGTCCTCAGCGTAGCTATAGCCAAGGCATCCATCCTCGGCCCGGCTCGCCTCCACCATCGCGCGCATCGCCGGACGCGCCGCCACCAGCCGGTCGGCGGGCAGGCGGATCGTCCCGGCGATCAGCAGCACGATCAGTCGCCGGTCAGGATGCGGTCGACCAATTGCTTCACGGACGGCACGAAGCCGTTCGAATAGAAGGGATCGCGCTTGAAGTTGTAGGCGGCGTGACCGGCGAACATCAGGTTCTGGTCGACGTCGCCACCGTGCGCGATGTCCTGCAGAGTCTTCTGGATGCAGAAGCTGCGCGGGTCGGCGAGGCGACCGGTCGAGTTGGTTTCGGTATCCGCCCAGCTCGAAAAGGCGCATTGCGACAGGCAGCCCATGCAGTCCGCCTGATCCTTGCGGATGATGCCCTTTTCGGTCGGCGTCACGAAAACGAGCGTGTTGTCCGGCGTCTTCAGCGCATCGGTATAGCCTTCGCCGAACCACTGGCGTGCGCGCAGCAGATCGTTGCGCGTCACCCAGAAGTTCTTGCCCTTCACGCCCACGTCGAGCTGGAAGACGTGGTCGCCCGCTTCCTGGGTCGAGAAGGCGATCTGGCGTTCGGACCGCGCCTCCAGGTTGCGCAGGAACGGGTTGCGAACCGCGGACGAATAGAAGCCCGTCGGCGAGAAGCGATGCAGCAGGACATCGCCTTCCTCGATCTGCGTCAGGCGGCCCTTCCACTCTTCGGGGATCGGGCTTTCCTGCGTCAGCAGCGGGCGAGTGCCATACTGGAAGGCGATGGTGCCGAGCTCAGGATTGTCGATCCAGTCGTTCCAGTCGCGCAAATACCAGACGCCCCCGGCCATCACGATCGGCGTGCTGTCGGGGATGCCGCCTTCGCGCATCACGCTGCGCAGCTCGGCGACGCGCGGGTACGGGTCCTGCGGCTTCAGCGGGTCTTCGGCGTTGGACAGGCCGTTGTGGCCGCCGGCCAGCCACGGGTCCTCATACACCACCGCCGCCAGCCAGTTCGCCGCCTTCGAATAGGCACGCTTCCACAGCGCGCGGAAGGCGCGGCCCGACGAGACGATCGGCAGGTACGACACTTCGTACGACGCCGCGATCTCGCTGAGCTTATAGGGCATGCCCGCGCCGCAGGTGACGCCCGCCACCATGCCGCGGGTCCGCTCCAGCACGCCGTGCAGCACGCGCTGCGCGCCGCCCATTTCCCACAAGACGTTGATGTTGATCGCGCCCTTGCCGCCCGCGATCTCGAACGCGCGCTTCACCTGCTGGACGGCGCCTTCGATGGCATATTCGATCAGCTCTTCATGCCGGGCGCGCCGCGTCAGTGCGCGATAGACCTGCGGGATGATCTTGCCTTCGGGATCGTAGCTGTCGGCGTTGACCGCCGAGACGGTGCCGATCCCGCCCGCTGCCGCCCAGGCGCCCGCGGAGGCATGGTTGGTCGCGGCGACACCCTTGCCGCCCTCGACCAGCGGCCAGACCTCACGGCCATTGTACACGATCGGCTTCAGGCCCTTGAACACGGAAAATCCAACCTCGCTGGGAACAAATCCGGTCGGCTATACAAGATGAACGCGGCGAAGCGAAGGAAATGCAACGTGTACTAGCCGCATGCACCACCGGACCTGCGGCAGGCTTAGGCGGCGGTTAACCCGATTGCGGCAGAGAGGCGCGACACGACACGTCTTCTTATGCCGAGGGATCATCGACCCATGGGGGTTCTCGACACTCTGATCGCGCCCAAGCGCACGCCCCGTTCCCGCAAGCCTGCCCCCATGCCGCTGCCCAGCGGTCCGCTCGACGCGCTGCTGTCCGGCCAGTTCGCCGCTTTGGGCTATGCGGCGGGCGCGGTGCCGCATGGCGGCGCCACCGGATCGGCGTGGTCACGCGGCTATGTGCTGGGTGCCGCCTGCGCCTCGCTTCAGCACCGCCCGGCGGCTCCGGTCACCGATCGCGAATGCTTCGCCACCGCGCTCGCCGCCTTTGCCAGCGCCTATGGCAAGGATCAGGCGCGCGACATTCTCGCCGGCACGGTCGAGGCGGCCGAAGCCCAGGAACCGGAGGTCGAGGACGGCCTGCTTCAAGGCGCGAGCGATCTCGCCCTGCTCGCCCATGGCGAGGCCGATCCGGCAACGCTCGCCTTCGTGACACGCAACGCGGTGGACCTGACGGAAATTTGATCGCCGAAGACGGATTACTCTTCGGCGTAGCGGATCATTCCTCCCCCGCCAGGGGGAGGTGGCATGCCGTAAGGCATGACGGAGGGGGAGGTCAGGGCAGCGCTTCGTTATTAGGGACGTTGCTGTCCGCCCCCTCCGTCACCGCCTTCGGCGCCGCCACCTCCCCCTGGCGGGGGAGGAATGGGAACGCGACTTCGCATTTTTATCCGAACTACCCCAGCGCGCCCGGACGCCCCAACGCGTCCGCATACAGCGTCCGGTAAAGCGCGATCATCGTATCCGCATCGTAATCGGCGCGCGCCTTGGCCTGATTGGCCGCGCCGACCCGCCGGCGCAATGCGGCATCCGACACGAGGGCCTGCAACGCATCGCGCAGCAGTACCTCGTCGCCACCGGTGACGAAGGGCGCATTCTCCGCCGCAACCATGCGCGGCACATCGCCCACCGGCGTGCTGACGATCGGCAGCCCGGCTGCCATCCCCTCGACGACGCTGATCGGCAGCTGCTCGCTTTTCGACGACAGCGCCATGATGTCGAACTGCCCGACGAAGCGATACGGCCGGTCGAGGAAGCCGGGCAGCACCAGCCGCTCGGCGATGCCCATCGCCTTGGCCGCGGCGAGGATTGCGTCTCGCTCGGGCCCTTCGCCGACGATCACCAGCTTGAAGCGCCCACTCAGGCCGCCGCAGGCGCGCACCAGCAGCGGCAGGTTCTTCACCTCGCGCAGCCCCGCTAGGCTGCCGATCACCACGTCGCGGGGATCGCGCAGGAAGCCGGGGATCGCGCGCAATTCGGGCTTTTGCGTGTAGCGCGCCGTATCGATGCCGTTGGCGATGCGGTGCACGCGGCCGGCCGGCTGCTTCCACGTCGTGCGCGCAATACCTTCCAGCACCTCCGACGGGACGACCAAGGCATGCGCCGCACCCAGCGCCATGCGGCGATAGACGTTGCGTTCGATCTTCAGCCCGCCCGCCTCGTCGGCGTTGAACCCGTCTTCGTGGTGGACCAGCGGCGGTGTGCCCTTTGGGAAGACGCGGCGCGCCATCACCCCGTCGATCGCGCCCCAATTATAGGTCAGCACCAGATCGAAGCGCCGCATGTAGCGCGCCAGCGCCTCATAGCGCGCAACCGATGGCCGCCCGGTCAGCGACGGCGGGTCCTGCGCGATTTCGTAGCGGATGCCCTTGGCGATCTGGGCGCGCGCGCCGAGCTGGTCGGGCATGCCACTGACGATCGTGTGCCGCGCCGCGTCTCCGAAGGCGTTCATCAGGCGCACGGCGCGCGCTTCCTTGCCGCCCAGGCTGAAGCTGGAATGCAGGTGGAGGATATGGACCGGCTGGTGCATCGCGCCGGGCTGTACCCCGTTCGCATCGCCGACGAAACCGCTTTGCCCCGGCGAATCGCGATCAGCGCAGCGGCAGCATCCGCCGTTCGACGATCGACCGCCACGCCCATTCCACCGGCGCGATGCGGAAGTGGCGGACATAGACGTTCGCGCCCCACAGCAGCAGCGCGTTCACGGCCAGCGCCACCGCCATCATCGCCGTCCAGTCGAGCCGACCGTACAGCCCCAGCCCGATCGGCGAGAAGATCAACCACGACACGATCAGCGTCTGCGCGACATAGAGCGTCAGCGCGGTCCGGCCGGCCGCGACGAACGGCTGCAACAGGCGCCGCCCCCGCGCCCCCTGCACCGCCAGCATCACCGCGGCGAGATGCCCCATCGTCATCGCCAGCCGGGCAAAATCCTCCCACAGCCAGGCGACGTCGAACCCGCCCTCCAGCCGGGTCGCTTCCCACCCGCCGTACAGGCGCAGCGGCACACCGATGCCGTATCCCACCGCGAGCAGCCACCCATAGCGCCGCCGCGACCAGGCCCCCTGCAACACGCCCCAGCGGAACAGCGCCGCGCCGATCAGCATCGTCGCCGCGGCTTCCCAGACGATCACCACTTCCTCGTTGCGCAGCCGATCCATCGACACCGCGCGCTGCCCGGCGGTCCATTGCGCCATCGTGCCGTGGCCGAACGCGTCTTCGCGCGCGACCGCCGCGTCGTCCGCCTTCGCGGTACGGGTCGCACTCGCAAACGCGGCGGTGGGATCGGCGAGCCGGTGCGAGACGGTGCTCAGCCCCAACGCCATCGTGAACGTGGCATAGGACAGGCCCAGCACCAGCAGCGCCCGCGGCGGCAGCCCGCGGAACAGGCACGCGATCATCGCCGCCACCGCGTAACTGTGCAGGATGTCGCCCGGCCACAGCAGCAGCAGCATGTGCGCCATGCCGAACGCCCATAGCACCAGATTGCGCCAGCCATAGCGCAGCGGAACGCTGAGCGGATCGCTCGACCGCGCGTCGATGCGGTCGGTCAGGATCAGCATGCCCGCGCCGAACAGCATCTGCAGCATCGCGCGTGGCGTGCCCTCGATCAGGATCGTGCGCAGCCACCAGACAATTTGGTCGCTCGCGCTCCAGCCGAGATGGTGCAGGTCCGACCAATTGGCGGTCATCGACGCGCCCATCTCGCTGATGTTCATGAACAGGATGGCGAGGATCGCGATCCCACGCAGGATATCCAGCGTCGCGATCCGCGGCGCGCCGTCTGGTTCATTGGCCGGTCGATTAGCCGGCGGAACCGCCGCCGGCATTCCCGCTTCGCTCACGCGCGAGCCTGATCCAGCAGCCGGTCAATGGCATCGCGCAGCGGTTCTTCGGCGAGAGTCGGGGCGTGGCCGACACCGGGCAGCGTCACCAGTTCCGCCTGGTCCAGCGCCGCCAGCATTCGCTCGGCAACCGGCTGCGACAGCACGTCGGATCGGCCGCCGCGAACGATCAGCGTCGGCGTGTCCCGCAGCGCCGACAGCGCCGCCCACATATCCGCCCCCGCCTCGTTACCCGGCGTACGGAAGGGTTCGGCGATCTTCAGATCGTAATCCAGCACGATGCGGCCGCTGCTGGTCAGGCGGTACAGCCGCTTGGCCATCGCCAGCCAATCCTCGATTTCCCAATCGGGATAGACGTCGCCATTGCCCTCTGCAAGCGTGCGCGCCGCGTGCATCCACGTCGGGCAGCTGCTGCCCTTGCCCACATAGCCGCGAATCCGGCTCAACCCCGCCGCCTCGATCTCAGGCCCGACGTCGTTGAGCAGCGCCGCGGCGATCGGCGCACCCGCCTGCGCGAGCAGCATCGTCACGATCCCGCCCAGCGACGTACCGATGGCGACGAACCGCCCGATCCCGCGCTCGGCCAGCAGCGCCTGGACGTCCGCGACATAGGTCGCCGGCACATAGGTCATCGGATCCTTGGCGTATTCGCTGCGCCCGCGTCCCCGAAACTCCACCGAGATCACCTGCCGCCGTCCGGCAAGCCTTGCGGCGAGCGCGTCGTAATCGCGCGCGTTGCGGGTCAGGCCGGGGAAGCACAGGACGGGCAGCAGGCTCTCATCGCCCGGATACATGCGATAGTGCAGCTTCAGCCCGTCGGCCGACATCCAGTAACCGTCTTCGTACGCAGCCATGCGGAAATCCTCGGGGTTGCGGCCGGGGGCCAGCGCCCTCCATATCCACACATGCCCACCACCCCGCAAGCATACCGCCCCGCCACCGCCTTGCTCGATCTCGGCGACACGATAGCGACCCCGGTGGAGGCCGCCGATTTCCCCGAGACGCGGCTCCGCTTCCGCAACGATCGCGCCGCTGCGGAGGTGGGGCTGGCGACGCTGGACGATCGCGAATGGATACAAGCCTTTGGCCGCTTCCAGCCGCTGCCCGGCACGCTGCCGCAACCGCTCGCGCTGCGCTATCACGGCCATCAGTTCCGCCAGTATAACCCCGACATCGGCGACGGCCGCGGTTTCACCTTTGCGCAGATGTACGACGAGGCCGGCCGGCTGATGGACCTCGGCACCAAGGGGTCCGGCCAGACACCCTATAGCCGCTTCGGCGACGGCCGGCTGACGCTGAAGGGTGGCGTGCGCGAGATTCTGGCGACCGAGATGCTGGAGGCGCTCAACGTCCCCACCAGCCGCACGCTGTCCCTGATCGAGACGGGCGAAGAGCTTGTTCGCGGCGACGAACCCTCCCCCACGCGGTCAGCGGTGCTGGTCCGCCTCAGCCACAGCCATATCCGCATTCGGCACCTTCCAGCGCCTCGCCTACGAACGCGACGAAGCGGGCATGCGCGCGCTCGTCCGCTACGTCCTCCACCATCTGCACGCTGAGGAGTCCGACGATCCGATCCGGCTCCTCACCCATGTCGTCGAGCGCACCGCGCGTCTCGCCGCACGCTATATGGCGGCAGGCTTCGTCCATGGCGTGCTCAACAGCGACAATATCAACGTCACCGGAGAAAGCTTCGATTATGGCCCGTGGCGGTTCGCCCCGACGTGGGACCCCGCCTTCACCGCCGCCTATTTCGATCACGCCGGTCTCTACGCCTTCGGCCGCCAGCCCGAGGCGATCCATTGGGACGTGATGCAGCTCGCGGCCTCACTGCGCCTGATCGCTGAGAGCGACCCGCTGATCGCCGCGCTCGAGACGTTCCCGGCGCTCTATCAGCGCGAGATCGCCGACGCGCTGCTATGGCGGATCGGCGTCACCCCGCGCGGCGACGACGAAGACCGCGCGCTCGTGCGCACCCTCGAACGCACGATGCGCGCGACCGAGGTGGCCATCGATCGCCTGTTCTTCGACGTGTTCGGCGGCGCTCTGCCGGACAGCTACGGCAGCGCGTGGGATGATCTGCGCGCCGCCCTCGCCCCCTACGCTCCGCGCAAGTCGCGTGACCACGCCTATTGGCAGGGCGGCCCGTGCAGCATGCTGATCGACGAGGTCGAGGCGCTCTGGACGCCCATCGCAGACGCCGACGACTGGTCCCGCCTGCACGCCAAGGTCGCCGCGATCCGCGCCATGGGCGATGCGCTCGCCTGAGCGCCACCTTGCCGCCCCGCCGCCATTCGCCTAACCCCGCCCGCAGGAGGGCCGAAGCGCACACGCATGGTTGACGAGATCATCTCCCACGAACCCGCGACCGGGGCAGAGCTCTGGCGCGGCCCGATCGGCAATGCCGATGCCGAGGTGGAGGCCGCGCGCGGCGGCTGGGCCGCCTGGGCTGCGCTGCCGCTGACCGTGCGGATCGAAACGATGCGCCGCTTCGGCAACGTCGTGCGGCAACGCCACGAACAGTTCGCCGACCTGCTCGCCCGCGAAACCGGCAAGCCGCTGTGGGAAGCGCGGACCGAGATCGACACGGTCATCGCCAAGGTCGACATTTCCGTCACCGCTTATGCCGAACGCACCGCGCAGCGCCGGCTCGACGCGCCGATGGGCAGCCGCATGGCGCTGCGCCACAAGCCGCACGGCGTGCTCGCGGTGCTCGGACCCTATAACTTCCCGGCGCACCTGCCCAACGGCCACATCGTCCCCGCGTTGCTCGCCGGCAATGCGGTGGTGTTCAAGCCCTCCGAAAAGACGCCTGCGACCGGCGCATTCCTCATCGACTGCTACCGCGCCGCGGGCGTGCCCGAGGCGTGCGTCCGGCTGCTGCTCGGCGGCCCGGCGGAGGGCAAGGCGCTCGCCGAGCATCCCGATATCGACGGCCTTTTGTTCACCGGATCGGCGCGCACGGGCCTTGCGCTCAACCGCGCCTTTGCGAGCAAGCCCGAAAAGATTCTGGCGCTCGAGATGGGTGGCAATAACCCGATCATTGTCTGGGACACGCCCGACCTGCATTCGGCCGCCGTGCTGGTGATCCAGTCCGCCTTCACCTCCGCCGGCCAGCGCTGCACCGCCGCGCGCCGCCTGATTGTCGAAGACCGGCTGTACGATCCGCTGATCGAGCAGGTAAATGCGCTGGCCGGGCGGCTGATCGTCGGCGCGCCGCATGACGATCCGCAGCCCTTCATGGGGCCGGTGATCGACAACCATACCGCCGACATGCTGACCGAAAGCTTTCTCGCGCTGTCGATGCGCGGCGGCCGGCCGATCCGGCACATGGAACGGCCGGTGGACGACAAGCCGTTCCTCAGCCCCGCGATCATCGACATGACCCACGCCACCGAGCGGCCCGATATCGAGCTGTTCGGCCCCATCCTGCAGGTCTACCGCGCCGGCGATTTCGATGAGGCGATCGGCATCGCGAACGACACGCGCTATGGCCTGTCGGCGAGCCTCGTCAGCCACACGCCGTCGCTCTACGATCGCTTCTGGGCGGGTATTCGCGCTGGCATCGTCAACTGGAACCGCCCGACCAACGGCGCGTCGTCAGCGGCCCCGTTCGGTGGCATCGGCTGGAGCGGCAACCATCGCCCCAGCGCCTATTACGCCGCCGATTACTGCGCCTATCCGGTCGTCAGCAACGAAGCCGAAAGCGCGCGGGCGAATATCGGGATCGGCCTCAGGGACGCGTAAATCGCGACCCTCCTTCCGTCATTGCGAGCGTAGCGAAGCAATCCAGAGCCGGATCATGACGCCCTGGATTGCTTCGCTACGCTCGCAATGACGGGTCAAGATAGAAGCGCAGGTCTACAAACCCGCCACCGCCGCCGCGCGCGCGTCCGGCAGCACCGCCACCGGCAGCGTCCGGAACCCCGGCCGCGCCAGCAGATAGCCCTGGATGTAGCGCACGCCGAGGCTGCGCAGCGTCTCATATTCGGCGACCGTCTCGATCCCCTCGGCGATCAGCGTGATGTCGAGCGACGCGGCGATCCGCACCACCCCCTCGACGATCATCCGCCGCGGCAGGCTGGCGTCGATGTCGCGGATCAGCTCCATGTCGAGCTTGATATAGTCGGTCTGGAATTTGGCGAGCAGGCCCAACCCGGCATGCCCCGCGCCGAAATCGTCGATCGCCGTGCCGAATCCCATCGCGCGGTACGATTCGACGATCGTCTGGACATGCGCAGTGTCCGCCATCTCCTCATTCTCGGTAAATTCGAAGATCAGCCGATCGGTCGGCAGCCCCGTCGCCCGCGCGGTTTTCAGCGTCAACTGGATGCAGGCGAGCGGCGAATAGACCGCATTGGGCAGGAAGTTGATCGACAGTTTGGCACCCGTGTCGAGGATACCAGCGGCCACCGCCCCCTCGATCGCCGCAACCCGACATTGCTGGTCGAAGGCGTAGCGATTGTCGGGCGTCACGCGCGCCAGCACCTCAGCCGCGCCCTCGCCGTTCCCCCCACGCACGAGCGCCTCATAGGCGAAGGGCAGGCCGGTGACCGTATCGACGATGGGCTGGAACGCCATCGCTATGTCGAAGACATGGGCTGCAGAGCGGCAGCCCTGACACCCGACGGGAGCGATGCTTGTCATACATAAGGGCTAGGTGACAAACACTAACGCGACATGAACCACGCACCCGAAATGACATTAATGTAAATCAGCCACAAGCTTCCCTACCGTCGCCACAAGCATCGCTGCGTTGCCGCACGAGGGCGCAGAGGCCATGTCGGCGATCATGGCTACGCTTCTCGATCCGGGCGCCCGTGGGCGCGTCATCCTCGTTGGCGCAGGGCCGGGCGATCCCGGACTGCTCACCGTGCGCGCGGTCGAGGCATTGCGGACGGCCGACATCCTCGTCCACGACGGGCTGATCGACCCGCGCGTGCTCGATCTCGCACCGCCGTCGGCACAGCGTATTTCCGTCGCCAAGCGCCGCGCCCGTCACACGCTGCCGCAGGAGGCGATCAATGCGCTGATCGTCGCTCATGTGAAGACCGGCGCGATCGTCGTGCGGCTGAAGGGCGGCGACCCCTTCATCTTCGGACGCGGCGGCGAGGAAGTCGAAGCGGTGCGCGCCGCCGGCCTGCCCGTCGAGGTCATTCCCGGCGTCTCGGCGGCGCTCGGCTGCGCGGCGGAGGCGATGCTGCCGCTCACCCACCGCGATCACAGCAGCGCGGTCAGCTTCGTCGCGGGCCAGTGCAAGGGGCTGGCGGATCAGGACTGGTCCGGCCTCGCCGGTCAGGGTCGGACGCTGGTGATCTACATGGGCGTCGCGACGGCGAACGACATCGCCGACAAATTGATGGCGGACGGCGTCGCGCCCGACATGCCCGTCGCGGTGCTCGAGCGCGGCACGCTCGTCGGCAGCCGCGCGATCCGCACCCTGCTCGCCGACCTCGGCCCGATGGTGGAGCGGGAGCGCGTGCAAAGCCCGGCGATTATCGTCGTCGGCGAGGTCGTCGAACTGTCCGACGCCGAGGACAAGCTCGCTCGCTGGGCGCGCGTTGCGGAGGATATGTCGGCATGAGGCTCCTGACCGGAAACGACCTCCCCACCGGCGACGTCGTGTGGTGGACCGGCACCGGCTGGTCGCGCCATGTTGAAGATGCCGTCGACGTCGGCCACGAGGGCGAAGGTATCCTGCGAGCCGAGGAGGGCGCGCGCCGCGTCAACGTCCCCTATCTGATCGACGCGATCGCCACGCCCGAAGGCCCCCGCCCCGCGCATATCAAGGATCGCATCCGCGCGCTCGGCCCGACCGTGCGGCCCGACCTGACGCTCAAGCCGGCGGACCCAGAGGCCGGGAGCTGGGTGATATGATGCCCGGCCCCACCCTACCCTTCGTCATTCCAACCTTCCCCCTCGTCATCCCGGCGAACGCCGGGATCCGTGGACACGACGTCGCTGAGGCCATCACGCAACCGCTGACCGCGCCGCAACCATGGATCCCGGCCTTCGCCGGGATAACGAGGGTTGGTGGCGCGACGCCCCGTCCCGCCCCCCTCTTCTTCTCCGCGTCTCCGCGTCTCCGCGTGAACCAAACCCGCGTCGCGTCTTCGCGTCTTCGCGCGAACCAAAACTCCGAAGGCCGGAAAGCCCGCCATGTATAAATACGACCAATACGACCAAGCGATCGTCGATGCCCGCGTCGACGAATTCCGCGATCAGGTCGAGCGCCGCCTGTCGGGCCAGCTGACCGAGGACCAGTTCAAGCCGCTGCGGCTGATGAACGGCCTGTATCTCCAGCTGCACGCCTACATGCTGCGCGTCGCCATTCCCTATGGCACGCTCGACGCGCGCCAGATGCGCATGCTGGGGTCGATCGCCCGCGATTACGACCGCGGCTACGGCCATTTCACCACGCGCCAGAACCTCCAGTTCAACTGGATCAAGCTCGCCGACACGCCGGACATTCTCGCGAAGCTCGCGACGGTGCAGATGCACGCCATCCAGACCAGCGGCAATTGCATCCGCAACATCAGCGCCGACCAATATGCCGGCGCCGCGGCGGACGAAGTGACTGACCCGCGCCCCTGGGCCGAGCTGATCCGCCAGTGGAGCACCTTCCACCCCGAATTCAGCTACCTGCCGCGCAAGTTCAAGATCGCGGTCATCGCCGCGGCCGAGGATCGCGCGGCGATGCGCCTGCACGACATCGGCATCCAGCTGCTCGAACAAAACGGGGAATTGGGCGCCGCGATCTACGTCGGCGGCGGCATGGGCCGTACGCCGATGGTCAGCCACCTGATCCGCGACTTCGTCACCGCCGACGATCTGATGAGCTATCTGGAGGCGTGCCTGCGGGTCTACAATCGCTACGGCCGCCGCGACAATATCTACAAGGCGCGGATCAAGATCCTGCTCCACGAGATCGGCGCCGACGCCTACCGCGCGCAGGTCGAGGAGGAATTTGCCCTCGTCAAACAGCTCGGCATCGATCCGCCGCGCGCCGAACTCGACCGCATCACCGCGATGTTCGCGCTCCCCGCGTTCGACACCGGCCCGGCCGCTGCGGTCGACCGCAGCGATCCCGATTTCGCCGTCTGGCTCGACCAGAACGTGGTTGCGCACAAGCAACCCGGCTACCACATCGTCAACGTCAGCTTGAAGCCCGCCGGCGGTATTCCCGGTGATGCGACGGCCGATCAGATCGACCTGCTGGCCGATCTGGCAGAACGCTTTTCTTTCAATGAGTTACGCGTCACACATGCGCAGAACATCGTGTTGCCGCATGTGCACGGGCGTGACCTTTGTGACCTTTGGGCCGCGCTGCGCGACGCCGGCCTCGCCGAGCCGAACCTCGACCTCATCACCGACATCATCGCCTGCCCCGGCCTCGATTATTGCAGCCTCGCCAATGCCCGCTCGATCCCGCTGGCCCAGAAGATCGCGAACCGCTTCGCCGACCGCGAACGCCAGCGCGACCTTGGCGAACTGAAGCTGAAGATCAGCGGCTGCATCAACGCCTGTGGCCACCATCATGCGGGCCACATCGGCATCCTCGGCGTCGACAAGAAGGGCACCGAAAACTACCAGCTCTCGCTCGGCGGCTCGGGGGCGGAGGACGTCAGCCTCGCCAAGATCACCGGCCCCGGCTTCTCGGAGGACGGCGTCGTCGACGCGATCGAACGCGTGACCGACCGCTATGTCGCGCTCCGCGACGAGGGCGAACGCTTCCTCGACACCTATCGCCGCGTCGGCTTCGAACCGTTCAAGGAGGCGATCTATGGCTGATGCCGACACGCTGCTGCGCTTCCGCGACGACGAGCCGCACGACGAACCCGCCGTCACGCTCGACGCCTTCCTGGGCCAGACTAACGCCTCTGCGGTCCGGCTGGAGGCAGGCGAGGACGCGCGCGCGCTGATCCCGCAGCTGGGGCAGCTCGCGCTCGTCGAGGTCAGCTTCCCCACCTTCCGCGACGGCCGCGGCTATAGCGCCGCACGCGTCTTGCGCGAGGCGGGCTATACCGGCGAGCTTCGCGCGGCGGGCGATGTGCTGGTCGATCAGCTGCCCCTGATGCGCCGCTGCGGGTTCGACAGCTTCGCGCCCGAAGCCCCGATCGATGGCGAGGCACTGACCCGTGCGCTCGACCGCTACGACTATCGCTATCAGACCGCGGCGGACGCCGTCGCCCCGGTGTGGAAGCTGCGCCATGGCTGAGGCAGCACGACAGCTCGACACGATAGATGTCGCGCCCGCCTTTACCGCCGCGGACGCCGCCGCGATGCAGATCCGCTTCGCCGGCATGCCCGCGCCCGAGATGCTGCGCGAACTGCTGACCGGCGAACTGGCGGGCCGTATCGCCTCCGTGTCGTCCTATGGCGCCGAATCGGCGGTTCTGCTCCACATGGTGGCGCAGATCGACAAGGACGTGCCGGTCATCTTCACCAACACGCAGAAGATGTTCGGCGAGACTCTCGCCTATCGCGACGAATTGTCTGAGCGACTGGGCCTCACCGACCTGCGCGTCTTCCGGCCCGATCCGCGGGTGCTCGCCTTACGCGACGCGACCGGCATGCGCTGGTCCTACGACCCGGACGGCTGCTGTGAGATCCGCAAGGTCGAACCGCTCCGCCGCGCGCTCGGCCCGTTCGACGCGTGGATTTCGGGCCGCAAGGGCTTCCAGGCCGGCACCCGTACCGCACTCCCCCGCTTCGAGGAGGACGACGGGCGCCTGAAGATCAATCCGCTCGCCGACTGGTCGAAGGATCAGCTCGATGCCTATTTCGCCGAGCACGACCTGCCGCGTCACCCGCTGGAGGCGCAGGGCTATCTGTCGATCGGCTGCGCGCCCTGCACCAGCAAGGTCCGCCCCGGCGAAGATCCGCGCGCCGGCCGCTGGCGCGGCTGGGACAAGGTGGAGTGCGGCATCCACGTCTCCACCCTGCCCGGCGAGGACCCGACGTTCTAAGCCGACGTCAGCTGCTGACCCGTAGCGACAATCGGACGTTGCGCGGCTGCCCCGGATAGATCCACACCCGGCTGTACGAACTCTGCGCGTAGCGGGGATCGAACAGATTGTCCGCCTCCGCCCGCAGCGTCAGCCGCGGCGATACGGCATATTCGATCGCTGCCTTGGCCTTCAGATAGGCGGGCAGCACCACATAGTCGCGCTCGATCGACCCGGCGCGGTCGCCCATGTAGCTGGCGCCGGCGCTCACCGAGAACCCACGTCCGTCAGCGTCGGTGAACCGCCCCAGCGCAAAGACCGTGCCGCTGTGATCGGGCACGTTCAGCGCGCGATCGGTCGGGAAGGCGCCGTCGTCTACCCGTGCGCGCGTCCAGGCGTAATTGCCGACGATCTGCCAATGTGGCGCGATCCGTACCGACGCGTCCCATTCGATCCCGCGGCTGCGCAGGCTGCCGACCGGCGCATTGAAAGCGGGGTCGACGGGGTCGTTGGCGAGGATGCCGCGCTTTCGGATATCGAACCACGTTGCGGCGACGTCGACACCCGCCCAGCGTCCGGCAACGCCGACCTCATATCCGACGCCGCTTTCGGGTGCAAAGCCGTTGCCGTCGCGACCCGTGCCCGAGTTGAGCACGAAGCTTTCGCCCCAGCTGGCATGGACCGCGATCGCATCGGTAGCCTGGTAGCGCGCGCCGAGCCGGTAATGCATCGGCGAGCCTACCGTACGCCCCACCTGCCCCGTGTTGTTGTTGCGGATGCGCTGGCGATAGGCATCGAACCTGGCCCCGCCCGACAGCGTCAGCCGGTCGGTCACATCCCACATGTCCTGCACATAGACCGTGCCCGACCAGCGCTTTTCGCGATTGTTCGTGAAGGGCAGCAGCGTCGGCGGTGTCTGGCCGTAGACGGGGGCGAAGACGTCGATCGCATAGGGATTGCCGCCGCGCGCCGGATCGCCCGGATTGCGCCGCATCCAGCGTTCGGCATAATCCAGCGTGTAGCCCTTCAGCCCGATGCTGGGCCGATGCGCACCGATATGTCCGGCGAGTTCGATCCGCGCGGACAGATCGTCCACCTTGAAATCGCGCGAACGCCGCTGCCGCCACAGCGTCCGGCCGCCGACCAGCCGCGACTGATCGGAGGAAAAGCCTTTCAGCGTTCCCGTCCGCCACGCGACGCCGCCGGTCACCGTCCAGTCGTTGCCGAGGTCGGCCAGCGCCGTCAGCTGGTGACGCTGGTTGCGGAAGCGGGTCTTGCCGTCGTTCGGCTCGCCATAATAGGCATCGCGCGGCACGGCGTTCGCGTTCCCGTCGAGCGCCGGAATGCCCCGATCGAACAGCGTGTCGAAGCGCGTGATCTCGCCGATATAGGTGACGCGCAGCCGATCGCTGGGCCGCCAGGTGAGCGACGGCATCACCACCTGCCGATCCAGCCCGACGAAGTTGCGCCAGCCGTCCGACGTTTCCGCCGCGACGACGATCCGCGCGGCAAGCGTCCGCGACACGGGCCCGGTCGCATCCAGCTCCACCCGGCGCGTTCCAAACGATCCCAGCGTGAACACCGCATAAGCAGCCGGGACGAAATCCGGCGTCTTGCTGACGATATTGACGCGGCCCGCCGGATCGATGTCGCCGAACAGCGCGCCCGCGGGCCCCTTCAGCAGCTCGATCCGTTCGGTGGTGGCAGGATCGCGGGGCGGCCCCATGCCGCGATTGGCGAGGAAACCATCGACATAATATTCCCCGCCGCCGTCCGGCGTGCCCAGGAAGCCGCGGATGGCGAAATTGTCCATGACGCCGCCACGATTGTTCTGGTTGCTGACGCCGCTGACGAGTTCGAGCGCGTCCGACAGGCGATAGGTCCCGGCTGCGGTCAGCAGGTCGCGCTCGATCGATCGGCTCGACTGCGAGAGCGTGCGGGTGGCGATATCCGATGACAGCGTCCCATCGCTGCGCGCGCGACGCGTGCCGAGCACGACGATATCGCCGCTGCCGACGGCGACGTCATCGGTATCCTGCGCAGCGGCGGGGGTGATCGGGAGGCAGGCAATCAGCGGCGACAGGCAGGCGGCAACGCGGGATCGAAGAAGCAAAACATATTCCAGTGATGTTGTAACGTCCCAATGTTGAACCGCACCGGACCTGTCAACCGTCCCGTTAAGCCGCGGTGGGCGTTGCGGCTTGCTGCCGGAAATCGACGACCACCGGACCGGCCCCGATCGCCATCGTCCGTCGTACCTCGTGCGGGTCCGACAAAGTGCGCGAGGGCCGGCCGACCAGGAAGCCCTGCACGCTGGCGCAGCCTTCGCGCGCCACGATGGCGAGCTGTGCCGGGCGCTCGATCCCCTCTGCCAGCACCGGCATGCGCAACAGGCCGCCGAGCGCCGTCACCGATCGCAGGATCGAAATCGCCTGATCGTCATATTCCAGTTCGGCGACGAAGGACGCATCCAGCTTGAGGCAATCGAACGGAAAGGATCGCAGGACGTCGATCGACGAATAGCCGACGCCGAAATCGTCGAGGACGATCGATACGCCCATCGCCTTCAATGCGTGCAGCTGTTCGAGTGCGAAGCGGCGATCGTGGATGATCGCGCTCTCGGTCAGTTCCAGCACCAGCCGGTTCGAAGCGAGACCGCTGTCCTCCAGCGCGGACCGTACCGTCATCACCAGACGCGGATCGGACAGATGCTTGGGTGACAGGTTGACGGACACCGGATAGCGATTGGGCCACAGCGCCGCCTCGAAACATGCCTGGCGCAGGATCCAGATGCTCAGCGGCACCACCTCGCCGCTTTCCTCCGCCAGCGGGATAAACTCCGCGGGCGGCACCATGCCGCGGACGGGATGGTTCCAGCGCACCAGCGCCTCATACCCCTTGATCTCGCCCGTCTCGGTCGACGCCTGCACCTGGAAATGCAGTTCGAACGCCCCCCGGTCGAGCGCACGCCGCAGGTCGACGACCAGCTCGCGCCGGGCGCGCACCGCATCGTCCATCTGCGCGTCATAGAAGCACGGTTCGCTGGAATGGATCGACTTGGCGCGGTACATGGCGAGGTCCGCCTTCGCCAGCAGCGCATCCGCATCCCAGCCGTCATGAACCGCGAGTGCGACGCCGATATTGGTCCCGATCGACGCGGTGAAGCGATCGAAGACGAAGGGTGCGTCGAAGACCGCGCGCAACCGATCGAGGAAGTCGGTCAACTCCTCGGCCAGATCGTAGGAAATGACCGCCGCGAATTCGTCGCCGCCCAGACGGCTGATGCACTCGTTGGGACCCAGCGTCGCCGTCATCCGCGCCGCCAGCGCCATCAACAGCTGATCGCCCGCCAGATGGCCATAGGTGTCGTTGACCACCTTGAACCGCGACAGGTCCATCATGACGACGGCCATGCACAGATGCCCGCCCTTACGGTTGAAACGGCGCTCCAATTCTTCGTTGAAGCTCATGCGGTTGGGCAGATCGGTCAGCCCGTCGTACATCGCCATGCGACGCAGCCGGCGATAGGATTCGCCCTTCGTATGCCCGTCGATCAGCGCGCTGATCGCAGCGCAGCCGACGATGATCAGCGACGCGACCGCCGTCGCCACGGCCAACGCGTTCATGGTCGACGGCGACAGGCCATCGCCCAGGCGGATGACGGTGATATGCATCGCCGCCATGCCGCTGAAGTGGAGCGTCACGACACCCAGCGCGAGCAGGCCCATCGTCCGCAAGGCACCCGCACGCCCCGCCTGCCGCGCGCGGGCGAAGGCGGCGGCGCTGAGCCCGACCGACAGCAGTATCGACACGGCGACGACCGGCCAGGTCCAGGTGACGATGCCGTCGACGTGATAGGCCGACATGCCGAGATAGTGCATCAGCGCAATGGCCGCGCCGATGACGCCGCCACCCAATACCCCCGCGCCCCGACGAGCTGAAGCGGCCAGCGCCAGGCCGGGCGCCGCTATACTGATGGCGACCAGAAGCGAACCGAGCGTCTGTATCGGATCGAGGACGACCGGCGCCGACGTGCGATACGCCATCATCGCGACGAAATGGGTCGCCCAAACCATCGTGCCGGTGGCCACTGCGGTCAGCATCACCCAGCCCAGCCGGCTGTAGCCATCCGCCGACCGGATGCAGTGGAACAGCTGAACGCTGGCCGCCGAGCCGATCAGGCAGACCAGCGCCGCCAGCAGGACGAGATGTACATCATGCTGCGCGAAACACAGGGCGATGTCGGTCATGCGGCCCTCACCCCCCGGGCGCCGCGGCGCCCTTCCATCACCAGCGACACCTGTCGGGCCAAGCCGACGAGATAGGCCTTCTGATCCATCGATGCGGGCGGACGCGGCTTGATATCCGCGACGCAGAGCGCGCCGATCTCGATCCCGTCGATCAGGCGCAGCGGCGTACCGATATAATAACGGATGAACGGTTCGCCGGTGACCGAAGGCAAGGCTGCGAAGCGCGGATCGACGGTCGCATCGCAGCATTCCAGCACATCCGAAACATCCAGCGTCAGGGTGCAGAATCCATCCCGTCGCGCCAGGCAGCCTACGTCGACGCCGCGGGCCGCGTGGATCGCCTGGATGTCGTCGTAGATCAGCGACAGGGCCGCGATCGGCGCGGCGAAGCCTTGTTGTGCGGCTTCGACATGGCGATCGAGCGCAGAGGCGCTCGCCTCATCCCCGCCGGTCAGGCCGCGCACGGCCCGCGAACGCAGGCGCTCGCGAAAAAGGTTTGTCAGCATCGGATTACAGGGGCTCGGTGAGTCATCGGTTCCGGCGCATGTGGGCCATAAAGCGTTAAGATGACGTCAGCGTAAAGCACCCGTTATGGGGCGGATTTTCCCCTGTTTTGAGGCGACTATCGGGGGAAGCTAACCTTCCCCCGATAGTCGCTGCGTTTATTGATGCACGTCGTAGCGATCGAGCATCATCACCTTGTCCCACACCTTCACAAAATCGCGCACGAACCGGGCCTGCCCGTCGGCCGCGGCATAGACTTCGGCGATCGCGCGCAACTGCGAATTGGCGCCGAAGATGAGGTCGCAGCGTGTCGCCTCGAACCGGGCGTCGCCGCCATCGCGAGCGACCAGGGTGAAGCGTGATCCCTGCTCATCCGCCTTCTTCCATTCGTAATCCATGCTGGTCAGCACGGTGAAGAAGTCGTTGGTCAGCGCGCCGACGCGATCGGTGAAGATGCCGTCGGACGATCCGTCCCAATTCGCGCCCAGCGCGCGCAGCCCGCCGGTCAGCACCACCCATTCGGGCGCGGACAGCGCAAGCAGGTCGGCACGGTCGAGGAACAGCTGTTCGGGCGACAGGTCGGCGACGTTCACCGAATCGAAGTTCGGATCGACGTAGTTGCGGAAGCCATCAACCACCGGGCGCAGCCATTCGAAGCTGTCCGCATCGGTCAGCGCGTCGGTTGTGTCCATCCGGCCCGGGGTGAACGGAACCTCGGTAGCCGCGCCAGCCGCCGTCGCCGCCTGCTCGACCGCGACGCAGCCGGCAAGCACGATCAGGTCGGCGAGCGAGACCGCCTTGCCGCCCGTCGCACCGCCGCCGAAGTCCGCCGCGACGCGCTTCAGGCTGTCGATCACCGGACGGGTGCGTGCGTTGATCGCCCAATCCTTCTGCGGCGCGAGCGCGATGCGCGCGCCATTGGCGCCTCCGCGCTTGTCGCTGTGCCGGAAGGTCGACGCCGCGGAAAAGGCGGTAAAGGCCAAGTCCGACACCGAATGTCCCGTCGCCAGGATCGCCTGCTTCAGCGCGGCGATATCAGCGTCATTGATCAACGGGTGATCGACCGGCGGGATCGGATCCTGCCACAGCAGATCATCCTCGATCGTCCGCTCTTCGCCAAGGTAACGCTCCTTCGGACCCATGTCGCGGTGGGTCAGCTTGTACCAGGCTTTGGAGAATTGCTCGGTGAAATAGGCGAAGTCGGTCAGGAACCGCTCGCAGATCGGACGATAGACGGGGTCGACCTTCAGCGCGATATCGCTGGTCATCATCATCAGCGGGTGAGTCTTGCCCGCGATATGCGCGTCGGGGGTGTGCGGCGCGGTCTTGTCGACCGGCGTCCATTGCAGCGCGCCCGCGGGGCTGCGCGTCTGTTCCCATTCGAACTTGAACAGATTTTCGAGGTAGCTGTTGTCCCACTTGGTCGGGTCGGGCGTCCAGCTCCCCTCGATGCCGTTGGTCATCGTGAACTCGCCCGCGCCGGTGCCTTCTGGATTGTGCCAGCCGAGGCCCATCTGCTCGATTGGCGCCATTTCCGGCGGCGCGCCGATACGGTCGGCCTTCACCATGCCGTGGCTCTTGCCGAAGGCGTGGCCGCCCGCGATCAGCGCCACCGTCTCCTCGTCGTTCATCGCCATGCGGGTGAACGTGACGCGAATGTCGTGCGCGGACGCCATCGGATCGCCGCTGGCATAGGGGCCCTCAGGATTCACGTAGATCAGCGACTGGTGCGACGCGGCCAGCGGCTGCTCCAGGTCGTAATCCGCGTCGCCGTTCTTGCCGCGCCACCGCTTGTCGCGGTTCACCATTTCGTCGAACGACTTCACCGTCGTCATGTCGACATGTTCGGGGCCCCAATAGGTCGCGTCATCGGCCTCCCACGCGTCATGCCGGCCGCCGGCGAAGCCATAGGTGGGGAAGCCCATGATCTCGAGCGCGCAATTGCCGGTCAGCACCATCAGGTCCGCCCAAGACAGTGCGGCCCCGTACTTCTGCTTGATCGGCCAGATCAGCCGGCGCGACTTGTCGGTGTTGCCATTGTCCCACCAGCTGTCGATCGGGGCGAAGCGCTGCATCGCCTCGCCCGCGCCGCCGCGCCCGTCGGCGATGCGATAGGTGCCGGCCGAATGCCAGGCCATGCGGATCATCTGCGGCCCGTAATTGCCGTAATCGGACGGCCACCAGGCGACCGAGCTGGTCAGGAACGCCTTGATCTCCGCCTTCAGCGCCTGAAGGTCGATCGCCTCGAATGCCGCCTTATAGTCGAAATCCTCGCCCAGCGGATTGGCGCGCGGCCCGTTGCGATGCAGCTGCTCGACGCGAAGGCGATTGGGATACCAATCCTGCAGCGTCGGCTTGCTGGTCTGCGCTCCGCCAATCCGATCCCCACCGAACGGGCACTTCCCGGCCAGGACGTCCTTATAGTCTTCCATGCACACGCGCTCCAGCATCCGCCATTGGGTGAAACAGGAGCGCAGCCGGGCGATGCGAGGGACCCGGCATGCGACAGGGCGAGCCTGATCCACATCAAGCCGAAACGAGGAAGTCGCCGCGCCGTTGCCTGAAATTTAATTTAGATTTGTGCGCCCCCGCCTCTGCTATCGGCTGATGTCTCAACAGATTGGCTCGACGCTGCGACGGCGCGGTCCGTATAGCCGTCGTCGTTCAACACAGGTGCCTGCCCGATGACCGACATGCCGCACGCCCCCGGCGAACATCACCTGGTCCACCGCACCGGCTGGCTGCGCGCGGCGGTGCTGGGCGCCAATGACGGCATCATCTCGGTATCGAGCCTAGTCGTCGGCGTCGCCGCCGCGCCGGGCGCCAGCGCCGCGACCATCCTGCTCGCCGGCGCGGCGGCGCTGGTCGGCGGGGCGTTGTCGATGGCGGCAGGCGAATATGTCTCGGTCAGCTCGCAGGCCGATACCGAACACGCCGACCTGACGCGCGAGGCAGCCGAGCTGCACCGCAATCCCGAGGCCGAAACCCGGGAGCTTGCCGCCATCTACGTCGGCCGCGGCGTCGCGCCCGCGCTGGCACAGACGGTCGCCGAACAGATGATGGCGCATGACGCGCTGGGCGCGCATCGCCGTGACGAACTGGGCCTTGCCGACGACGGCGGATCGCGCCCCGTGCAGGCCGCGGTTTTCTCCGCCGCCGCCTTTACCTCTGGCGCGATCCTGCCGGTGGGGATCGCCGCGCTCGCGCCGCGCCACCTGGCGGTCATGGTCGTGCCGCTGGTGGCAATCGTGCTGCTCGCCATCCTGGGGGCGATCGGCGCCAAGGCCGGCGGCGCGCCGCAGGTTCGCGCGGTGGTGCGCGTCACCGCGCTCGGCGCGCTGGCGATGGCCGCGACGGCATTGCTGGGGCATCTGCTCCCCGTGGGTGCGCTGTAGCCCTTTGCAGCACGGCGCGCGGTCGCTAGCGCTTCCCCGATACACCGCCGGCATCGATCCGACGGACGGACGCGAGAGGACCGCCACATGGGTGCGCTGACGGGATTGAGGGTGCTCGACATGAGCCGCGTGCTGGCGGGGCCGTGGTGCGCGCAGACATTGGCGGATCTTGGCGCGGAGGTCATCAAGATCGAACATCCCCGGCGCGGGGACGACACGCGCGAATGGGGGCCGCCCTGGATGGCGGATGCCGATGGCGCGCCGACGCGCGAAGCCTCCTATTTCCAGTCGGCCAACCGCGGCAAACAATCGGTCGCGATCGACATTGCCTCCACAGAAGGACAGGCGCTGATCCGCGCGATGGTGCCGCAGTGCGATGTGCTGATCGAGAATTACAAGGCGGGGTCGCTGGCGAAATACGGCCTCGACTATGACAGCCTGCGCGCGCTGCACCCCGGCCTGATCTATTGTTCAGTCACCGGCTTTGGCCAGACCGGGCCGCGTGCCGCCGAGCCGGGCTATGACTTCATCATTCAGGCACTCGGCGGGCTGATGAGCATCACCGGCGAGCGCGACGATCTGCCCGGCGGCGGCCCACAGAAGGTGGGCGTCGCGGTATCGGACCTGATGACCGGCCTCTATTCGGTCATCGCGATCCAGGCCGCGCTGCTGCACCGCGCGACAACGGGCCTCGGCCAGCATATCGATATGGCGCTGCTCGACGTGCAGGTCGCGATGCTGTGCAACCAGAGCCAGAATTACCTGACCACCGGCAAGGCCCCCGGTCGATACGGCAACGCTCACGCCAATATCGTGCCCTATCAGGTGTTCCGCGCCGCGGACCGCGACTTCGTGATCGCCTGCGGCAATGATTCGCAATTCGTCGCGCTGTGCGAGGCCATCGGCCTACCCGATCTCCCCCGCGATCCGCGCTTCGCCCGCAACCCCGATCGAGTCGCGAATCGGGAAGCGGTGATCGAACGGCTGGCCGCCCATTTCCTGACCGATACGGCCGATGCGTGGATCGCGCGCATCCATCCTCGCGGCGTGCCGGTCGGCGCGATCAACAGCATCGCGCAGGCCCTCGACGAACCGCAGGTCGCGGCGCGCGCCATGCGCGTCACCATCCCGCACCCGCGCAACCCCGACTTCGAAACGATCGGCAGCCCGATCAAATTGTCCGACACGCCAGTGACCTACGATACGCCGCCACCGATGCTGGGCGAGCACACCGCCGCGGTTCTGGAGCGGCTGGCCGGCGTCGATGCCGAAACCCTGACCGCGCTGGCCGCCGCGGGCATCGTCGCGATGCCGGCGGACCCGATGGCCTGAGCCCTGCCCTTTCGCTTGCTCCCGCCGCCCGTCCCGCGATAACCCCGCCGCGATCATTCCCTCCGGAGCAATAGCCCCATGAAGACCCGCGCCGCCGTCGCCTTCGAAGCGAAGAAACCCCTCGAGATCGTCGAGCTCGACCTCGAAGGCCCAAAGGCGGGCGAAGTCCTGGTCGAGATCATGGCGACCGGCATCTGCCACACCGACGCCTATACGCTCGACGGCCTCGACAGCGAGGGGCTGTTTCCCAGCGTGCTGGGCCATGAAGGCGCCGGCATCGTCCGCGAACTGGGCGCGGGCGTGACCAGCGTCGAGGTCGGCGACCATGTCATCCCGCTCTACACGCCCGAATGCCGCCAGTGTAAGTCATGCCTCAGCCAGAAGACCAACCTGTGTACCGCGATCCGCGCGACGCAGGGCAAGGGGCTGATGCCCGACGGCACGACGCGCTTCAGCTACAAGGGGCAGCCGATCTTCCATTACATGGGCTGTTCCACCTTCTCGAACTTCACCGTGCTGCCCGAGATTGCCGTCGCCAAGATCCGTAAGGACGCCCCGTTCGACACCAGCTGCTACGTCGGCTGCGGCGTGACGACGGGTGTGGGTGCGGTGGTCAACACGGCCAAGGTGCAGGTCGGCGACAATGTCGTCGTCTTCGGCCTCGGCGGTATCGGCCTCAACGTCATCCAGGGCGCGAAGCTGGCCGGCGCCAAGATGATCGTCGGCGTCGACATCAACCCGGATCGCGAAGAGTGGGGCCGCCGGTTCGGCATGACCCACTTCCTCAACACCAAGGGCATGAACCGGGAGGCGATCGTCGCAAAGGTGGCCGAGCTGACCGACGGCGGCGCCGACTATAGCTTCGACGCGACCGGCAATACGGAAGTGATGCGCACCGCGCTGGAATGCTGCCACCGCGGCTGGGGCACCAGCATCGTCATCGGCGTCGCCGAGGCGGGCAAGGAAATCAGCACGCGCCCATTCCAGCTGGTCACGGGCCGCAACTGGCGCGGCACCGCCTTCGGCGGCGCGCGCGGCCGGACCGACACGCCCAAGATCGTCGACTGGTATATGGACGGGATAATCCAGATCGATCCGATGATCACCCACCGCCTGACCCTCGACGAGATCAACAAGGGGTTCGACCTGATGCACGCCGGCGAAAGCATCCGCAGCGTGGTGATTTATTGAGCGCCACTGCCGCCAACACTCCGTCACCCCGGACTTGTTCCGGGGTCCACTCATCCGCGGGGGGTAGGCAGGAGGCGCAGGCCGCCCCCCTCGCCGCGGAGTGGATCCCGGAACAAGTCCGGGATGACGGGGAGGATGAAGGCCGCGGCACCAACCCCCACCAATCAAAAAGAGAGAGGAACACCATCATGTTCAGCCACGTCATGCTCGGCGCCAACGATATCGACGCCTCGAAGGCCTTCTACGACGCGACGCTCGGCGCGCTCGGTATCGCGCCCGGCCGGGTCGATCCCAAGGGTCGCGTGCTCTACATGCACCCGGGCGGCATGTTCCTGCTGACCAAGCCGATCGACGGCCAGCCCGCCTGCCACGCCAATGGCGGCACGATCGGTTTTGCCGCGAGCAGCCCCGAACAGGCCGATGCGTGGCACGCCGCGGGCGTCGCCAATGGCGGCACCGCAATCGAGGACGCGCCGGGCGTACGCGAGGCGCCGTTCGGCAAGCTCTACCTCGCCTATCTGCGCGATCCCGCCGGCAACAAGGTGTGCGCGCTGCACCGCGTCGCGGCATGACGGAGCGCCGCGCGGTCCAGATCCTCACCTTGGTGTGTCAGGACCGCGTCGGCATCGTCGCGGCGGTGTCGGGGGCGCTCGCCGGGATCGACGGCTTCATCCTCGACAGCCAGCAATATGCCGATCTGGAAACGGGCCGGTTCTTCATGCGCGTCGCCTTCGTCCGCGGCGGCGACCGCTACCCGGCAGAGGCCGAGGCACTGCGGGCGGCGATTGCGCCCGTGGCGGAGACGTTCGGCTTCGACTGGAGCCTGGATGCCGCCGAGGCACGCCCACGTGTGCTGATCGCGGTGTCGAAGGGCTCGCATTGCCTGAACGACCTGCTGCATCGCTGGCGCACGAAGACGCTGCCGGTGGATATCGCAGGCGTCGTCTCGAACCACGACAGCTTGCGCCCGCTGGCCGAATGGCACGGCCTGCCGTGGCACCATTTGCCTGTCGACGACACGAACCGCGACGCGCAGGAGGCCGCGATCCTGGCGCTGATGGCGGAGGCACGGGCGGATTATCTGATCCTCGCCCGCTATATGCAGGTACTCGGCCCCCGCCTCGTCGAGGGACTGGCGGGACGCTGCATCAACATCCACCACAGCTTCCTGCCCGGCTTCAAGGGCGCGCAGCCCTATCACCGCGCGCATGCCCGCGGCGTCAAGCTGATCGGCGCGACCGCGCATTTCGTGACGGCCGATCTCGACGAAGGGCCGATCATCGAACAGGCGGTCGAGCGCGTCGATCATCGCGCCAGCGTCGACGACCTCATCCGCATCGGCCGCGATATCGAGGCACAGGTGCTCGCACGCGCGGTCGCCTCAGTGGGCGAGCGGCGCGTCTTCCTCAACGGCAACAGGACGGTGATCTTCCGATGACTTTACAGACGGTGTCGACCGCAAAGGCGTTCGGCGGCACGCAGGGCGTCTATACGCACACGTCCGCCACGACGGGCACGCCGATGACCTTTTCCGTGTACGTGCCCCCGCATGACGATGGCGCGATGCTGCCCGTCGTCTGGTATCTGTCGGGCCTGACCTGCACGCACGCGAACGTCACCGACAAGGGCGAGTATCGCCGCGCCTGCGCCGAACTGGGCCTGATCTTCGTGGCGCCTGACACCAGCCCTCGCGGCGACGATGTCGCGGACGACGAGGCCTATGATTTCGGCAAGGGCGCAGGCTTTTACGTCGATGCGACCGAAGCGCCCTGGGCCCCGCATTTCCGCATGTGGTCCTATGTCACCGAAGAACTGCCGGCGCTGATCGGCGCGCATTTTCCCGCCGACATGGCGCGCCAGTCGATCATGGGCCATTCAATGGGCGGCCATGGCGCGCTGACGATCGGGCTGACCTTTGCTGATCGCTTCAAGGCGGTATCGGCGTTCGCGCCAATCGTCGCGCCGTCGCAGGTGCCGTGGGGCGAGAAGGCGCTGGGCGGCTATCTGGGCGCGGACCGGTCGCGCTGGCGCGCGCATGACACGGTCGCGTTGATCGAGGATGGTGCGCGGGTGCCCGCGCTGCTGGTCGATCAGGGCGATGCGGACCAGTTTCTTGCCGAGCAGCTGAAGCCGGAGCTGCTGGCAGAGGCTTGCGCGAAGGCGGGGATCGACCTGACGCTGCGGATGCAGCCGGGGTACGACCACAGTTATTACTTCATCTCGACCTTCATGGCCGATCATCTCGCCTGGCACGCGGCGCGGCTGTAGGCCGGAGCTGCCTCAAAACACCCCGTCACCCCGGACTTGATCCGGGGTCCCGCTTTTTCAACGGCCCGCGAAAGAAGCGGGACCCCGGCTCAAGGCCGGGGTGACGGGGTTCTGGGGGAAATGGCCCGCGACGTTACGCCGCAGGCTTCGCCAGCATCTTCTCCGCGCTGGTCTTCACGAATTCCGCGATCGGGCCGGACATCATGCTGAGCATCATCGGCACCTTCACCGTGCCGGCGATCCGCGCGTCCTCGATATCCATCTTCGCCTCGACGCTCTGGCCCATGGCGATGATCGTGAGCGTCAGCGCGTCGGTGCCGGTCCAGTGATCGGATACGGTGCCGCCGCCCGGGATATGCTCCGCGAGCTTGGGCAGGCCCGCCTGGATGCGCGCGCGCGCCTCGTCGCGGCCGAGGCTGTGGGGTACGTCGAAGGGGATGGTGGCCATGGATAGTCTCTCGTGATCGTCAGCGGCGGGCGATCGTCACCTCGGCCGCCCGACGCTGATCGGGCAGGACGAAGCTGAGCGTACCCGCCGTCGCGTCCGACTGCGCTGCAACGGCCTTGCGCGCAAGCGAAACCGCGCCATCGCCCTGCCAGCCATGGACGACGACGCGCAACTGCTTCCACCAGGGCGCATAGCGACCCTGCCGCGCGCCGAAGCCGAGCGTCAGGCCATTGGGCGTCATGGTGCAGGTCATGCCCTGCCGCAGGAACACGCCGCGGGTGAAGGCCATCGAATGGCCGTCGTCGGCGTACAGGTCACCGCGGCAATCCTCGCCCGGATAGACGTCGAGCTGCAGCGGGCCGGACGGCGTTTCGGCGGTGCTTTGCACGAGGGGCTGGCGTGGCAGGATGGTGCCGGCGCGCACGAAGACGGGCAGCGTGTCGATCCGCGGCGTCACGCGCACCTTGTCGCCATGTTCGGTCGCCTGCCCCGTCGCCTGCGTCGCCGACTGGATCGGGCCGTTGTCCGCGGCTTCCGGCGTGCCCGCCCGCTGGCCCGTCCAATAATCGTACCAGCCGCCCGCGGGGAGGCAGACGTCATAGGCCTGCGGCTGGTCGGGGTGCGGCGCGGGCGCCACGAGCAGCGAGCGCCCCACGGTGAACGTCCACGACTGGTCGCACGACATGCGCATGGCGGACGGGTAATCGTAGAACACCGGGCGCAGGATGGGATCGCCCGCGCGCGCATTCTGTTCGGCGAGCGCGTACAGATAGGGCATCAGCCGATAGCGTTCCTCGACGAAGCGGCGCCGGATCGCGAGGTGATCGAGCCCGTCGACCCACGGCTCGGCACGCGGCGTGCCCTTGGCGCTGTGATCGCGGAACACGGGGTAGAAGGCGCCGATCTGGAACCAACGAGTCAGCAGCTCGGGGCTAGGGCCGCCCGCGAAGCCGCCGACGTCGGCCGCGCCGTAGGAAAAGCCCGACAGGCCTAGGTTGATGATCTGCTGGATCGACAGCTTGAGGTGGTCCCAGGTCGCGAGATTGTCGCCCGTCCATGTCACCGCATAGCGCTGCCCCCCGGCGTAGCTCGCCCGCGTCATCACGAAGGCGCGCTCGTCGGGCAGCAGCTTGCGCAGCCCATCATAGGTCGCGCGCGTGTTCTGCATGCCGTAGACGTTGTGGATCTCGGCATGCGTCGCGGTGCGGGGCATGAAGCCGTCGCTGTCGATGCGGTGCATGACGTCCGCTGGCATCGTCTTGGTCGGCGTGTTGAAGATCGCCGGTTCGTTCATGTCGTTCCACGCGCCCGCGACGCCCATCTTTACCTGGTCGGCGAACAGCGTGCCGTACCAGTCGCGCACCTTGGTCTCGGTGAAATCCGGGAACACCGACGGACCCGGCCACACCGGCCCGACATAGACCGAGCCGTCGGCACGGTGGACGAAGGCGTCGCGCTTGATGCCCTCGTCATAGGGGCGGTAGCCTTGGTCGGGCGCTTGAGCGACATGCAGGTCGGTGATCGTCACGACCTTGAACCCGTCGCGCT
This sequence comes from Sphingomonas sp. DC5200-1, assembly GCF_049897245.1. Taxonomy (NCBI): domain Bacteria; kingdom Pseudomonadati; phylum Pseudomonadota; class Alphaproteobacteria; order Sphingomonadales; family Sphingomonadaceae; genus Sphingomonas; species Sphingomonas sp. DC5200-1. The sequence goes on along the minus strand of NZ_JAFCVW010000005.1, from coordinate 269,570 downwards.
TCAGGTCGGACAGCAGGCCCTTCATGTCCGGGAACGCCTTGGTATCGACCGTGAAGGGTCGGTTGCGGTCCTGCCAATCGATGTCGAGCCATAGCACGTCGGTGGGCACGCGCTCCTGCCGCAGCCGGGCAGCGACGCCGCGCAATTCGTCCGCCGTCATGTAGCTGTAGCGCGACTGCTGATAGCCCAGCGCCCATTGCGGCACGAGCGGCGCCTTGCCGGTCAAGTCAGTGTAGCGGCGCACCACTTCTGCCATGGTCGGGCCGGCGATCAGATAATAGTCGATGGGACCATCCGGCGCGCCAAAGGCCAGTCGCGTGTCGTCGCGATGGCCGAAATCGAACCAGGCGCGCGTCGTATTGTCGAGGAACAGGCCATAGCTGCCCCCCACTCCGCCAACGCCGATGAAGAACGGGATCGACTTGTAGATGGGGTCGTCGCCGCTGCCGAAGCCGAACGCATCGGTATTCCAGTCGACGAAGCTCTTGCCGCGGCGATCGAGCCCGCCGGTCTTGTCGCCCATCCCGAAATAATGCTCGGCCTGCGGCATCGTCTTGGCGAGCGCGAAGCCCTTGCCGTCGAAGGCGACGGGTGCGGCGTCTTCGGAGATGAGGTTGCCGGCGAGATCCTCGACGCGCAGGCGGCCGTCGGCACGGAAACGGACGCGCAGCGCCTTGGTGGCGAAGCCGTCCGCGGCGGGGGTGACGGCGACATGCTGCGCGCGCGTCTTCGCATCGACGGCCCAGCTCGCATCCTCGGGCATTGCACCGCCGCGACCGATGCGGATGCGCAGGATCGAATCGGTCAGCGCGACGACGCGGATCGTCGCGCCGGCGGTGGCGATCTCGGCACCGTCTGAGCGCGCGTTTACGGCAGGCTCCGCCTGCGCGGAAGCGAGAGACGGCACCGTCGCGGTCGCAAGGGCGGTCAGGGCCAGCAGCATCGTGGCGCGCATCGTTCAGGTCTCTCCCGGTGTTATGCGACAGGCTGTGCGCAGTGGGTTGCCACAAGGTCAACCGCGCTGCCCAAGGCATACGTATGCAGCCAAACATCCTACGTCACGCCGGACTTGTTCCGGGGTCCACCGGGCCGCAAGGGCGAGGCAAGAGGCCCAGGCCAATCCCCTCGCCGCAGAGTGGACCCCGGAACAAGTCCGGGGTGACGTAGGGATTTGGAGGCTTCCCCGCCACAGGAGGTGACGAACCTCCCCCATCCCGCTAAGGGCGCGGGCCATGACCGAGATCACGCCCCAGATCGTCGCCGACCATGGCTTGTCCGAGGAAGAATATGCGCGCGTCCTGCATGCGCTGGGCCGCGAGCCCAACCTCGTCGAGCTCGGCATCTTTTCGGTCATGTGGTCCGAGCATTGCAGCTACAAATCGAGCCGCATCCACCTGAAGAAGCTGCCGACCGAAGGCCCGCAGGTGATATGCGGCCCCGGCGAGAATGCCGGCGTGATCGACATCGGCGACGGTCAGGCCGCCATCTTCAAGATGGAATCGCACAACCACCCGTCGTACATCGAGCCGTATCAGGGCGCGGCGACGGGCGTCGGCGGCATTCTGCGCGACGTGTTCACGATGGGCGCACGCCCCGTTGCCAATATGAACGCGCTGCGCTTCGGCCGGCCCGATCACCCCAAGATGCGCCACCTGATCAGCGGCGTCGTCCACGGCATCGGCGGCTACGGCAATTGCGTCGGCGTGCCCACGGTTGGCGGCGAGGTAAACTTCCACCCCGCCTATGACGGCAACATCCTGGTCAACGCGATGACCGTCGGCATCGCCGATCAGGACAAGATCTTTTATTCGGCCGCCAGCGGCGTCGGCAACCCGATCGTCTATGTCGGGTCGAAGACCGGCCGCGACGGCATCCATGGCGCGACCATGGCCAGCGCGGACTTCGGCGAGGATGCCGATGCCAAGCGCCCGACCGTGCAGGTCGGCGATCCCTTCACCGAAAAGCTGCTGATCGAGGCGTGCCTGGAACTGATGGCGACCGATGTGATCGTCGCGATCCAGGACATGGGCGCGGCCGGCCTCACCTCGTCGTCGGTCGAAATGGCGTCGAAGGGCGGCGTCGGCATCGAACTCGTAATGGACGACGTGCCGCAGCGCGAGACGGGGATGACCCCGTACGAGATGATGCTCTCCGAATCGCAGGAGCGCATGCTGATGGTGCTAAAGCCCGGCCGCGAGGCTGAGGCCGAGACGATCTTCCGCAAGTGGGAGCTGGACTTCGCGGTCATCGGTCACGTCACCGACACCGAGCGCATGGTGCTGAAATTCAAGGGCGAGACGGTCTGCGATATCCCGCTGGGTCCGCTCGCCGACGAAGCGCCGCTGTACGATCGCCCGCACGTACCGACGCCCAAGCCGGCTCCGCTTGCCGATGCCCCCGAAAGCGACGACATCGCGCGCGACCTGCTGACGCTGATGGCCTCGCCGGACATCGCTAGCCGCCGCTGGATCTGGGAACAGTACGACCACATGGTCGGCGCCGACACGGTGCAGGCGCCGGGCGGCGATTCGGCCGTCGTCCGCGTGCATGGCACCGACAAGGCGTTGGCGATCACCACCGATTGCACGCCGCGCTATTGCTTCGCCGACCCGGTCGAGGGCGGTAAGCAGGCGGTCGCCGAGGCGTGGCGCAACCTGACCGCGGTGGGCGCGACGCCGCTCGCAATCACCAACTGCCTGAACTTCGCCAACCCGCAGCGGCCCGAGATCATGGGCCAGATCGTCGGTTGCCTTCAGGGCATGGGCGACGCCTGTCGCGCGCTCGATTTCCCGATCGTGTCGGGCAACGTCTCGCTCTACAACGAATCGAAGGCGACCGGCGGCGGCTCGGCGATCCTGCCGACCCCGGCGATCGGCGGCGTCGGCCTGCTGAAGGACTGGACGAAGAACGCGACGATCGCCTTCAAGGGTATCGGCGACGTCATCCTCGTCATCGGCACGCGCGGCGGGCATCTCGGCCAGTCGGTGTGGCTGCGCGAATGCCATGGCCGCGAGGAGGGCCCGCCCCCGCCCGTCGATCTCGCCGCCGAGCGCAAGACCGGCGACCTGATCCGCGACGCCATCGCCAACGGCCAGCTGAGCGCCGTTCACGACGTGTCCGACGGCGGCATTGCCGTGACGCTTGCCGAAATGGCGCTGGCCGGCAACATCGGCGCGATGATCGACCGCAAGCAGCCGTTCGGCTGCGCGGCGTCCTTCTTCGCCGAAGATCAGGGCGTCTATGTCGTCACCGTCCACGACCATGCGCTGCTCGACTTCCTCGGCGCGGCGCACGCCGCCGGCGTCGAGGCGGAGCCGCTGGGCCGAACCGGCGGCAAGCGCCTGATCTTCGAACGCCCGGATCGCGACGACGTGGTGGCGATCGACGATCTGCGCCAAGCACATGAAGGGTTCTTCCCCAAGCTGATGGGCGTCGACGCCGCGCTGGCGTAACTCCTCTTCACACCGTCATTGCGAGCGCAGCGAAGCAATCCAGAGCCGGACAAGACGCCCTGGATTTCTTCGCTTCGCTCGCGTTGGCATCCAGGCGGGCGCCGACGATGATGCTCGCCACGTAGCGCACCCTCCCGTTCCGCAATTGCGACGAATGGAGGCCCGGCGACTGCGAATCACTCGCAGACTGACTTGCGACCGTTTCGCATTAGCCCTATCCAGGGGGTGAAGCGAAGGAGCGTCCATGGTCGTCTGCGTTTGCAATGCCATACGGGAATCCCAGGTCCGCGACGCGGCCCGCAATGGATGCCGTACCGCGTGCCAGGCCTATCGATCGCTCGGCTGCCAGGCGAAATGCGGACAATGCGTTATGGTAGCGCGAGCCATTATCGACACCGAACGCGCTGCTGCCTGACGTTCGCAGCGGTAAAAAACCGCAGATTTCCGCCATTTTTTGCCTTGCCGTAGCCGCCATACGGCGCCTACACCCCCGCCCACGACGTTAGCGGAAGGCGAAGGATATGGCAGTGAAGGGCGACCCCAAGGTCATCGAATTTCTGAACGAGGCGCTCAAGAACGAGCTGACCGCGATCAACCAATATTGGCTCCACTACCGGATGCTCGACCATTGGGGCGTCTATAAGCTCGCCCAGTACGAGCGGATGGAGTCGATCGATGAGATGAAGCACGCCGACTGGCTGTCGGAGCGCATCCTGTTCCTCGATGGGCTGCCGAACTTCCAGCTGCTGGGTCGGCTACGTATCGGCGAGACCGTGGAAGAGGTTCTGAAGTCCGACCTCGCCATGGAAATGGAAGCGGTCGAGCAGCTCAAAGGCGCGATCGCCTATTGCGAGCAGGTCAAGGATTACGTCAGCCGCGATCTCTTCACGCGTATTCTTGCCAGCGAAGAAGAGCATGTCGATACGCTGGAGCGGCAGTTCGACATGATCGAGCGGATGGGCATTCACAATTACGTGCAGCTGAATTCGATAAGCGAGCATGATTCGCCCAAATCGGGCGCGGCGCCGCACCTCGCCTGACCGCGTTCGGGGCGGGCATCGCGCCCGCCCCGTATCGTTACCTTAGCGGCACTTCACGTTGCCGCGGTCGATCGAGCGGCCGAGCACCGCGCCGCCACCGGCGCCGAGCAGCGTGCCGAGCGTACCGCCGCCGACCAGATTGCCGAGCACGCCGCCACCGACCGCGCCGACCACCAGACCGGTCGTGCCGTCGCTGCGCCGGCAATAGGCGCGACCGTCACGCCCGCGATAGATACGGTCGTTGCGGCCCAGCCGCCGCTCGCGATAGCGGCCTTCGCGATAATGATCGGCGGGCTCCCACCGGCCGTCACGATCGCCGTTCCAGCGATAGTCGCCGCGCTGCGCGATCGCCGCGCCCGTCGTGATCGGCGCCACCATCGTCACCGCGGCCAGTGCCGCAAGCCATGCCGTCTTCATCGTCAACCTCCTGCAAGACAAGGCGGACCAAGCGCTCGGGCGGACGGATGGTTGCGGGCCCGGCTATTTGCGGCGGGCGGGATCGGCCTGCGTCTTCACCAGCCACGGCTTCACGATACCGGTCGGATGCGGCGTGCCGGTCAGGCGCACCGCGCGGACCAGCTTGACCGGGCGCAGCAGCAACTGCCCGCCCATGCCGCCGCCGGTGGGCTGCGCCAGGATCCGCTTCAACACAGGCATGCCCGACACGACATGGCCGAAGGCGGCATAGCCCTGATAGCTGCCCTTGGCGTCCATGCTGGGCATCGCGCCGATCGTGATGAAGAAATTACCGCCCGCCGACCCGGCATCGGCACGCCGCGCCATTGAGATCGTGCCGTCGGTGTGCTTGATCCCCGTCATCGCGGTCGTTTCGAGCGGAAACGGCGGCAAGATGCGGCGCGCATCGGTGCGGATGCCGCCTTGGACGAAGCCATAGGTCGGCGCCTGCCGGTTTCGTGCCGACCGATAGAAGGTCATGCCGTCGAATCGCCCGTCGTCGACATAGCCCATGAAATTGGCGACCGTGCGGGGCGCGTGCCGGGCGTCGAGCGCCAGCACGACCGGGCCATAGGCCGTGTCCAGCCGGACGCGCACGATCGCCGGTTCGCGCGGCGGTGCAGCGGAGCCAGCCGGCGCGAACGCTGCGACTGCGAGAAGAGCATGGAAAAAGCGCATGATGAACCCTGGTTTGCAATGGTCGGCCGAGGCGGGATCAGACACCATCGCCTATGTGATACCGATAACGATTGCGCGACACAAAAGCGCGATTGCACGTTTTGCACTTGCGACAATCCGTGCTGCGATGCACAAAGACCGCGCCTTTCAGGCATCCTCTCCTAAAAACTTTCCGGCCGGTCTCTGACCGGCCTTTTTTTTGACCGCGATCCGGCGTACGGGTGCTGCGCCTCAACCGCGCCGTCAATGAGATATACGGAGCGGAGCCTGCCGGTAAAACCGGCACCGGTGTGGTCGGGGTGCGGGGGATCGAGTCCAACCGGCGTATCCGGACTCTCCCCCGCCCTTCCTTTTCCCAGCGAGCGATGCGCCCTGTTGCGGGAGCGCCTGTCATGCATATCGGCATCCTCGAAACCGGCGCACCGCCGGGCGATCTTGCTGAAAAGCATGGCACTTACGCCATGATGATGGCCGCGCTGCTGGGGCCGACCCACCGCTACACACGCTACGACGTTCGCATCGGCGAATTGCCCGACTCGCCGGACGCGTGCGATGCCTATGTCGTCACCGGATCGGCGGCGGGGGTGAATGACGGCCATGGCTGGTTCGAATCGCTTGCCCACTTCCTGCGCACGGCGCGCGGCACGGCACGGTTGATCGGTATCTGTTTCGGGCATCAGGCGATCGCGCATGCCTTCGGTGGTCGGGTGGTCAAGGCGCCGCAAGGCTGGGGCCTGGGCCTGACCCGCTATGACCTCCTAACCCCGATTGCGGACCTGGGAGACAGCGTGACCGCCATGGCCTCGCATCAGGATCAGGTCGTGACACCACCGGAGGGCGCCGAGGTTCTCGCCCGCACGCCGTTCACGCCGTGCGCCGCGCTATCCTATGCCGACGGCAATGCTCTGACGCTACAATTCCACCCCGAATTCGACGCCGCTTACGCCCGCGCGCTGATCGCCGCCCATACCGCGCCCGATATCGATGCGACCTTGCGCGATCGGGCGACACGCTCGCTGGACGGCCCCAGTGACAATGCTGCGATCGGCGCATGGCTGAACCGCTATCTGGCGAGCGGACGCGCCGCCTGACGGCTAGGCTGGCCGCACCGTTGAAAGGATCGTACGCCCCGACGATGGACGCACGCCCCCTTCCCGATCGGCCCCCGCTCGTCACTGAACGCCTGGTCCTGCGCCACCCGCAGCACTGCGACGCGGATGCGATCGTCGCGGCGATTGGCGATCGGGACGTCGCGCGACGACTGGCGCGCGTGCCGCATCCTTATGGGCCTGAGGATGCCGCCTTTTTCCTGGACCGGATCGTCCCGCACGAATGGGTGTGGGCGATCACGCGCAGGCACGATGACACGCTGATCGGCGCCATCGGCCTGACGCCGTCCCCGACGCCGGATGTCGCCGAACTGGGCTATTGGCTCGGCCGGCCGCATTGGGGATCGGGACTGGCGACCGAGGCCGCGCGGGCGGTGCTGGCGTTCGGGTTCGACACGCTGGCACTGCGGACGATCACATCGGGATATTTCCTGTCGAACCCCGCCTCCGGCCGCGTTCTGGATAAGCTGGGGTTCGTCGAGACGGGCCCGGCCATGCGCCCGTGCCTCGTTGAGGGCGGCGACGTGCCATCGATGGAGGTGCGGCTGTCATCCCGCTGACCGCTTTCGCTCCGCCCCTGACACTGGCAAAGGCCGGGCCGACCACGATGGAGACGACGGTGCCCCTTACCCTCTACGGCATCCCCAATTGCGACACGGTGAAGAAGGCGCGCGTCTGGCTGGATCAGACGGGCGTGTCGTATCGATTCCACAATTACAAAAGCGACGGAGTCGATGAGGGGCGACTGCGGCACTGGGTCGATACGCTCGGCTGGGAGGTCCTGCTGAATCGCGCGGGCACGACGTTCCGCAAGCTGCCCGACGCCGACCGCGCCGCCCTGGATGCGGACAAGGCGATCGCGCTGATGATCGCGCAACCCTCCATGATCAAACGCCCGGTGCTGGAGGGCGACGGCGTGCTGCTGGTCGGCTTCAAGCCCGATGCGTGGGCTGCCGCGCTGGGCTGACGTTGCGACGCGGGGCGTAGCGCGGCATCCTGTTTCCAAAAGAGGGGGAAGCGATGACGCGCGGCAGACGGGCGACACCTATGTGGTTCGCCATCGTTGTGATGGTTCTGGCCGTCTGGGGCGCAGTGGGCGTGTTCGCCTGCGTCCAGCAGATCCGCCTGGGCGCGGAGGCGATGGGGCCGGCGGACGCTTATTACCGACGGCTCTATGCGAGCTTCCCGATCTGGTACAATGGCGTCTATGCCCTCGCGACCGGCAGCGGCCTTGCTGCCGCACTCGCGCTGGTGCTGCGGTCGGCGCTGGCCCGGCCACTGTTCCTCGTGTCGCTAATCGCCGTGATCGCGCAGTTCGGCTGGTTGTTCGTCGCGACCGACATCATTGCGGTGCGCGGCGCGGCGCAGGTCGTCCCCTTCCCCGTTTTCATCGCCGCCGTGGCGCTGTTCGGCGTCTGGCTGTCGGGCCATGCGCGTCGGCGGGGATGGATCGGTTGAGACAAGGCGCGTAAGGCCTGCTGCCATGTCCACGACCTATACAATCGACACCGCGACCAGCCGTGCGAATCCGACGCCGGCGCTGCGCAAGCGCCTGACCGTCCCCGCGATCCGCCAGCGCAAGGGGGCTGAGCCGCTGGTGATGCTGACCGCCTATACGGTACGCACCGCGCAGTTGCTCGACGCGCATTGCGACATGCTGCTGGTCGGCGACAGCCTGGGCCAGGTGATCTACGGCTTGCCCTCCACCGTGCCCGTCACGCTGGAGATGATGGCGGCGCACGGCGCGGCGGTGGTGCGCGGCAGTGCGCATGCGGTGGTGGTCATCGACATGCCCTTCGGCAGCTACGAAGCCTCACCCGAAAAGGCATTCGAAAGCGCCGCGTGGCTGCTGAAGCAGACCGGCGCGGCGGCCGTGAAGCTGGAAGGCGGCGCGGCGATGGCGTCCACCGTCCGCTTCCTCTCCGAACGCGGCATTCCCGTCATGGGCCATGTCGGGCTGACGCCGCAGGCGGTGAACGTGCTGGGCGGTTATGGCGCGCGCGGGCGGACCGAGGCGGAGGCGGAGAAGATCGTCGGCGATGCCGTCGCCGTCGCCGAAGCGGGCGCCTTTGCCGTCGTGATCGAGGGCGTGATGGAGCCGATCGCGATTCGCATCACGCAAGACATCGCCTGTCCGACGATCGGCATCGGCGCATCGGCGCAGTGCGACGGGCAGGTGCTGGTCGCCGAGGACATGCTGGGCCTGTTCGAACGAACCGCGCGCTTCGTGAAGCGCTACGACGACATGGCCGGCCGCATTTCCGCCGCAGCCGAAGCCTATGCCGGCGAGGTACGGGCGCGCAGCTTCCCCGGCCCTGAGCAGATCTATCCCGCCAAGGGATGATCGACGCGCAGGCCGACAGCCTGCATGACCTTTTGTTTCCCGGCGGGCGTCGCTAAGAGTGCGCGCCAGTCTTTTATCGTCCGCCCTTTATCGTCCGGAGCCCTCCTTGGCCCTTACGCCGCAAAACAACGATGCGTTCCTTCGCGAAGTCGACGACGAACTGCGCCGCGATCAACTGCTGACCTTCTGGGAACGCTATGGCCGCTGGACCATCGTAGGAATCGTCGCCGCGCTCGCGGCGTTCGGCGGATTCCTGTATTGGCAACACCGTCAGACCGAAGCGGCGGGCGTGCAGGGCGAACAATTGCAGGCCGCCTACGACCAGCTCGGCAACGGCCAGCCCGATGCCGCCGCCAAGGCGCTGGCGCCGATCGCGCAGACCGGCCGCCCCGGCTATCGCGCGCTCGCCCAGATGACCGACGCGGACATCCTGTTGTCGAAGAAGCAGGACAAGGCCGCCGCCGCCAAATTCGCTGCCATCGCCGCCGACAGCAGCGTCGCGCAGCCGTTCCGCGATCTCGCGCTGATCCGCCAGACCGTCGCCGAATATGACACGCTGAAGCCGCAGGTGGTGATCGAGCGGCTGCGGCCGATCGCCGTCCCGGCCAACGCCTATTTCGGCAGCGCGGGCGAACTGGTCGCGATGGCCTATCTCGACAGTGGGCGCCGCGATCTTGCCGGCCAGATGTTCAGCCAGCTCGGCAGCACCGAGAGCGTGCCCGAGACGATCCGTCAACGCGCGGTTCAGATGGCCGGATCGATGGGGGTGGATACATCCGCCGCCAAGGTTCGCGTCGTTACCCCCGCCAGCGCCGCGACCGCGCAATAACCCGCCGCACGATAGAGAAGGCCTCGCGTAGATGAAGACCACCATTCGTGCCTCGGTTGGCATTGCGGCCCTGATGGCCTTGTCCGCCTGCGGCGTGTTCAAGGGCGCACCCAAGAAGACGCCGACCGTCGGCCAGCGCGTGCCGATCCTGACGTCGGAAAACGGCATCGAGGCCGATCCGTCGATCGCCGACATCCAGGTGACGCTGCCCGCCCCCGCCGCCAACGCGAGCTGGTCGCAGCCGGGCGGCAATGCGGCCAAGTCGATGGGCCAGCTCGCGCTTGCCGAAACCCCGTCGCGCCTCTGGGAAAGCCGGATCGACGGCGGCTCGGTGCGTGAACGGCTCGCCGCCGCGCCGGTGATCGTCGATAACAAGCTGTATATCGTCGACGTGCAGGCCCAGCTGCATGCCTTTGCCGCCGATACGGGTGCCAAGCTGTGGAGCGCCAGCGTCGCGAGCGGCGATGCCAACCGCCCCGCGCGCTTCGGCGGCGGTGCCAGCGTCGAGGGTGGCCGCGTCTTCGCGACCGACGGCCTGGGCGACGTGGTCGCGTTCAACGCTGCGGACGGCAAGGAAATCTGGCGCGCCAAGCCCGGCGGCCCGCTGCGCGGCGCGCCGACGCTGGCCAATGGTTCGGTCTATGTGCTGAGCCAGGACAATCAGATCTTCGCGATCGACCAGAACGACGGCAAGGTGCAGTGGGCGCAGTCCGGCACGCTGGAGACGCAGGGCGTGTTCGGCGTCGCGGCACCGGCCGCCAGCCAGGGCACGATCGTCGCCGGCTTCTCGAGCGGCGAGCTCAACGCCTATCGCTACGAAAACGGCCGCGTCCTGTGGGGCGATGCGCTGTCGCGCACCTCGATCACCACGTCGGTGTCGAGCCTGTCGGACATCGACGCCGATCCGGTGATCGACAACGGCCGTATCTTCGCGGTCGGCCAGGGCGGCCGTATGGTCAGCCTCGATCTCGCGACCGGCCAGCGGTTGTGGGAACAGAATTTCGCCGGCATCTCGACGCCGTGGATCGCAGGCGACTGGCTGTTCGTCGTCACCGACACCGGCCGCCTCGTCTGCCTCGCCCGCTCGAACGGCAAGGCGCGCTGGATCGCGCAATTGCAGCGGTTCAAGAACACCAAGAAGCAGAAGGGCCCGCAGGTCATCTGGTTCGGCCCGGTCCTGGCCGGCAACCGCCTGATCCTGACCAACTCGCTGGGCCAGATCGTCTTCACCTCGCCGACCGACGGCAGCATCGTGAACACGATCGACACGAAGGACAGCTTCGCGCTGCCGCCGGTGGTGGCGAACGGCACGCTCTACACGGTCGGCCAGTCGGGCAAGGTGACGGCGTTCAAATAAGCCGCGCCTCCCCGGCGACGGGAGCATGGAACGACAGGGACGCTGCGGCCGCCACAGGCCCGGCGTCCTTTGTGTGTCTAGCGAAACCAGATCGGATGCGCCGGAACGTCGCCATCAGCGCGGCATGCACCTCCGAACCTACTAAAAGTACCATATCGGGCGAGCAATCTTTCGTCACTTTCGGGCGCGCCCGGCGTTGTGATGGGGTCTTTCCTGTTGAGGTCCTGTCCGTCCATGCCGCATCCCTCTGATCGTCTTGCCGTTCTCGAATCCCGACGGACGTTGAAGATGGCGCGATCGGCCCATGCCTATGTGCGGGGCAATACGGCAAAATTCTACGAATGGCTGGCAGCGTCCGATGCGGCACGGCGTGTGCCGGTGGGGCCGGCGGTGTGGATTTGCGGCGACTGCCACCTCGGCAATCTGGGGCCGATCGCCAGCGGCAACGGAGCCGTCGCCATCCAGATCCGCGATCTCGACCAGGCGGTCATCGGCAACCCCGCGCACGACCTCATCCGGCTAGGCCTGTCGCTGGCCACGGCCGCCCGCGGCTCCGACCTGCCGGGTGTCGTCACGATGCGGATGATGGAAGCGATGGTCGATGGCTATGCCGCAGCGATCCACGATCCGACCAGCGGCGACCCCGGCGTCGAATCCGACACCGTCCGCAGCGTCGAACGCGAGGCGCTGGGCCGGCGCTGGCGGCATCTGGCCAAGGAACGGCTGGATGCAGTGGAGCCGCGCATCCCGCTCGGCAAGAAGTTCTGGGAGCTGGCGCCTGAGGAACGCGAGGCGCTGACCGCGCTGTTTGCGGACGAGCGCGTCGCGGCGATGATCCTGTCACTCAAGGGCAAGCCGAAGGATCGCGAGGTCCGGCTGGTCGATGCCGCCTATTGGATGAAGGGGTGCAGTTCGCTGGGCCTGCTGCGCTATGCGGCGATCGTCGCGCTCAGGACGCGCAAGGGCAATTGGTCCTATGCGCTGGTCGACCTGAAGGAAGCGACCGCCCCCGTCGCGCCGGCGGCTCGCGGTGCGGCCATGCCGCGCGACCCGGGCGAGCGGGTCGCCACAGCCGCCCGTCACCTGTCGCCCTATCTCGGCGCGCGGATGATGCCGGTCCGGATGCTCGACCGGTCGCTGTTCATCCGCGAACTGACTCCACACGACCTGAAGCTGGAGGTCGAGCAGTTCAGCCGCGGCGAGGCAATCCGCGCCGCCCGCCACCTCGCCTTCGTCGTCGGCACAGCGCACGCCCGCCAGATGGACGCCGCCGCGCGCGCGGACTGGATCGACCAGCTTGAATCGGGCCGGCACGGGCAGCTCGATGCGCCCTCATGGCTGTGGGAAAGCGTCGTCTCGCTCTCCGGTAGCCATGAGGCGGGCTATCTCGATCACTGCCGGCGGTACGCGCTGGCGGCGTAAGCGATCGTGGCTACACCGTCTTGCGCAGCGCGAAGCTGATCGTCCGCCCCAGCGGATCGAGATAGGCGGGCTGGTAGCTGAGCGGCGTCACGCCCAGCCGGTCGCGAACTTGTGGCCGGGTGTTGAACAGGTTCGTCACACCCAGCGAGGCGCGCGTCCCCTTCAACCACGCGGGCGCAGTCTTCCCACCGAACCGATCGGCGAGATTGGCGAACAGATTGACGTTCACCGTAGCGAAGCTCGGGAACCGCAGGTCTCCCGCGCTGCCCGCCCCCTGCAATGTCGTGCCGCTTTGCCACGTCGTCGTGACCCGCACGCCAAGCCCCCGCTTGAACACCCCCGCCTGTGCCTCGATCTCGTGGCGGCGGCGCCCGCCGCGCAGGTCGATCGCGCCACCATCCAGCAGGTCGAGCGTCGGCAGCCGGTCGTTCAGCACGATCGCGTCCTTCAAATACCAATTGTGATAGAGGCTGACGAACAGCCGGCTGCGGAGATTGTCCCCCGCGCGCGCCATGGCGCTGCCCGGATCCGCCCGCGCCATGATGGCGCCCGGGTTCGCCCGCATCGCCTCCGCCTCGCTGCTGTACACCCGCATCCGGGCCGCCTGGAATCCGGGGGGCACCGCGCCGAGCGGGCGTGTGAAATTGATCCCCCAGCGCAACTGCCGTTGGCGGGATTCGGCGAAATTGAGCGGCCGCCCGTCGATCCCGGTCAGCCGGCCACGATCGTCGCGGATGAACCGGCCGGGAAAGGCCGCCTCGATCTCGGGCGTCACGATCGGAAAGGCGGCGATGGGGCGATCGATCCGCGTCGCGACATAATCCACGCTGAGGGTCAGGTCCTTCTGCGCCAGCGGGCGGACGTTGACGCCCAGCCGAACGACATGGCGGTCGTCGCTAAGCAGGGCAGGATTGCCGCCCGACACGCGGGTGACGTCCACCACCTCCCGCCGCGCGAGGTCGAACGTCCGGACGTTGGGCGTGACGAGCGTGGGGCCACCGAGTTGTTCCAGCGTCGGCGCGCCCTCCTCATGCGTGGCGGATGCGATCACGTTGACCGCAGGCACGGGTGACCAAGCGAGGCCGTAACCGAAGGTCCGCAGCGTCCCGACGTCAGACAGGCGCTCCAGCGCGACATTGGCGTTGAGGCTGAGTGTGCCGAAGGGCGACGGCGAACCCGGCTTGCGGCTGAGGATCGGCAAAGCGATGTCGATCTGTGCCGCCCCCCGGTTGCGCGCGAGGTCGCCGATCTGTGTGACACCACCGATCGATGACTGGCTGTCGAGCCCCCGGAATGCGACGCCCGCCTGCACGCTGGCCGACAGCGGCCCGGCCGGCAATTCTGCGATCGGACCGTTCAGCAGCAGGTCGGCCCCGGCGAGCGTATCGACGAACCGCGCCGAATCGCGCCGCCCCAGGCCGCTGGGGACATCGGTGCGGAGGATGCTGCCGATGCGATCATAGGTGCCGGTAACCGTCCATTGCCACTGCCCTTCGCGGCCACCGAGCGTCGTGCCGAGGTGCGCGACCGACCGCTCGCCATCCCGCCGCAGCACCTCGTCACCGACCCGTCCCAACAGGCTGTGGCTCTGGTTCGATTCGAAACGGCCGTTCAGCGTCGCGGTCGAATCGCCCGACATCCGGCCACTGATCAGGCCGTTGACCGCGATCTGTTTGGTTTGGGGCAGCAGCGTTCGCAGCCGACCCAGATCGGATGCGCCACCGATCTGGACGATGCCCCGATCGCTTTCACGCAGCACCGCCGCGCGACTGTACGTCGCCCCCAGGCTGACGCGCGTATCGCCGCGCAGCGCGAGATAGTCGGCACTGCCGATCGTGCTATCCCGGCCGCCCTCGGTCGGCGCGACATAGCCGAGTTGCCCCACGCGCGACCGGAAGTTCGCGAAGGTTACTATGTTCACGACCTTCTGGTCAGCGCGATAGCCATATTGCAGCGCGAGCTCCTCGGGGAACACCTCCATGCGCTCGATCGCCTCGGTGGGAATGCGCGCGATTTCCGAAAAGTCGGAGATGCGCCGGCCGTTGAGCAGCGTCACCGGCGTGCCGTCGCCACGCCCGCGGTTGCTCGTAACCTGCGGCCCCAGCGCCTCGAGCAGCGCACCGATCGAGTCGGCGCCATAGGCCCGCAGGTCGACTGGACTGAACACGCGCTCGGGTGGCAAATCGCCGACCACGGCCCCCCGCGGCTTTTGCGCGGCAACGACGATATCGTCCGGCGCGTGCGCCGGCGCTTTGCCGAACCCGGGCGGCGGGTTTTTGCGAAACCGTTCCTCCAACTCCCGCTGGATTTCCGGCGGAAGCGGCTTGCCGTCCGCGCCGCGAAACTCGATCCGCGGCGCCGCCTTGGCCGCCGGCTTCGCCTCTTGCGCGGGCGTGGGCGGCGTCGGCGCCTCCTGTGCCGCGACACCGCTTGCCGCACCCCCCGTCAGCAGCATCGCCGCCCATCCATGCCGAACCGTCACACCGTTCCTCCCTCGCTGGTGTCGTGGAGCGGCATGGAAGCGGAGGTGGGTAGCGTGGCGATGGCGCGCCGGTAGCCGTGGCTGATACGCAAATGCTACAGAGCGCTGCTAGGACGGTCGGCATGGAGTCCGCGGCCATCGCCCCCAGTACGATCCTCGTCGTCGATGACGACGCCAGCATTCGCGATGCGATCGCCGACTTTCTGGGCGGCCACGGCTATGCGGTGCGCACCGCACGCAATGCCGCGGCCTGCGATCACGAACTGGCCCAGGCGCCCGTCGACCTGATCGTGCTCGACGTGATGATGCCGGGCGAGGACGGCCTGTCGCTCTGCCGCCGCCTTGCCCCGGCGGGAACGGCGATCCTGATGCTCAGCGCGCTGGATGCGGTCACCGACCGGATCGTCGGGCTTGAGGTGGGCGCGTGGGACTATCTGACCAAGCCGTTCGAGCCGCGCGAACTGCTGGCGCGGGTGCGCGCGCTGTTGCGCCGCCCCGGCGCGGAGCGCGCCGATCCCGGTACGAATG
Source organism: Sphingomonas sp. DC5200-1 (assembly GCF_049897245.1). Lineage (NCBI taxonomy): Bacteria > Pseudomonadati > Pseudomonadota > Alphaproteobacteria > Sphingomonadales > Sphingomonadaceae > Sphingomonas > Sphingomonas sp. DC5200-1. Next base: position 253,873 of record NZ_JAFCVW010000005.1, on the reverse strand, counting down.
ACGGTGTCAGCTTCGCCGGCTGGTGGCTCGACATGGAGCAGCGGCGACTGCGCGATCCGGCCGGACGCCCACTGGCGCTCAGCGAGGGCGAGCATGCCTTGCTGGCGGCCTTCGTCCGCCGTCCCGGCCGCATCCTGACGCGTGATACCCTGCTGGATCTGGCCCGCGGTCTCGACGCTGCATCCTACGATCGCGCGATCGACATTGCGGTCAGCCGCTTGCGCCGCAAGCTGGGGGACGCCGATCCCGCACCCCTGATCGAAACGGTACGCGGCGTCGGCTACCGCTTTCTGCCCGCCGTGCGGCCGGCATGAGGCGACCGCTCAGCGCGCTCGTCGCGATCGGCGGGTTCGGCGTCGCCGTGGCGACGCTGAGCGTCGCGACGACCGCGGCGATCGTCATCCTGGCACCGCAACCGCCCACACCGCGGTTCAGCGCGGCCGAGGCGGTCGCCGCCTTGCGCCAACCGATGCCCGGCTTCGACCGTCGCTGGCGTGCCGATCCGCCATCGGGCACGCGCGTGCCGATGCTGGAAGGGCTGATCGCCGGCGCACTCGGCCGGTCGCCGGGCGATGTCCGGGTGACCTGGCCCGATGGGACGCGCCGGTCGAACATCATGGTCCAGCGCACGACGGTGACGCATGTCCCCCGGACCGGCGCGACGACGATACCGCCGTCCATCGTCCTGCTGCGGCGGGGCGGCACGCGGTTCGACATGGTGAGGCCCGAGGCGGCCGGCGGAGCGATCCGCGCCGCGCTGATCGGCGTGCCGATGACGGCCTTTGCGGCGAGCGTGCGCCAGCCCGACGGACGCTGGCTGACCGTATCGGCGACGCAGCCGCTGCTGGGTGGCTGGCAGCGGAACATCCTGATCGCGTTGGGCGTCAGCCTGCTGCTGCTCGCCCCCCTCGCCTGGATTTTTGCCCGGCGAATGACCCGCCCATTCCGGATATTGGCCCGTGCGATCGATCGCGACGATACGGTCGCAGCCCTGTCCGGCGGCCCCCGCGAGTTGCGCGAGGCGGCGGCGGCGATCACCTCGATGCGCAACCGGCTTGCCATCGAAGCGGCCGAGCGCGCACGGATGCTGACCGCGATCGCGCACGACCTGCGGACACCCCTCACGGGCCTGCGCCTGCGTGTCGAGACCGCGCCCGAGCCGCAGCGATCGCGCATGGTCGCGGATGTCGACCGCATGCAGGCGATGATCGGCGAGGTGCTGGCCTTCGCCCGCGACGCCGCCGCCCCCGCCGCGATCGTAGAGGTGCGCTCGCTGGTCGCCGCGATCGTTGCGGATGCGCATGACGCCGGGGCGAGCATCCGCCTGCTGCCCGGTGAGGATGCGTGGGTGCGGCTACCCGAACCGGCCTTTCGCCGCGCGGTCGAAAATCTGGTGCGCAACGCGGCCGATTATGCGGGCGGCGGCGACGTCGCGGTGCGGCAGGATGGCGCCGCCGTGATCGTGTCGGTCGCGGACACAGGCCCCGGCATTCCCGCCGCGGATCGCGAGCGCCTGCTGCTGCCCTTCGAACGCGGCGAGGCCTCGCGCAATCGCGGCACCGGCGGGGCGGGACTCGGCCTCAGCATCGTCCACGACTTCGCCGCGCAGCACCGCGGCACCTTTACGCTGGACGCGGGCCCCGACGGCGGCACGATCGCGACGCTGCGACTGCCGTCCGCCTGAACGGCGCGGGGAACCACCCGCGCGCAACACCCTGATCGCAGCGGAAGAGGCCGCCATACGGGGCATCAGACGTCGTATAGCGCTCGCCCGACGCCCCTAGCCTGCAGCGGTCACGCGACCGCGCTCAATCGTCGTAGACCCACTCGGACCATTTGACGACATTGTGGTGGCTGCAATTGACCAGCTGGACCGTGCATTGCTTGGTGTTCCAGTCGCTTTCGCACGAATGGCGAACATGGGCGATCGCTTCGTCCTGCGTGCTGCCGGTATCGACGCTGTCATGCCCCACCACCGCCCGGCCGCCCTCCACGGCGCGGGCGACCGCCGCGCATTGGTTGGTGTAGGACAGCATCAGCTGACACGCCGTCCCGCCATTCTGTCGGCAATTGGTCAACACACCGTCCTGCGCCTCGCGCTTCGAGGGATATTGATAGCTGCCGAACCAGACGCCCTTGCCCCTGTCATAGGCGATGGCACCGAACGCCCGCTCGATCCGGTGGAAGCCTTGCAGGCGCGGCACGGGCGGTCCGCAGTTCGGACTGCCCTGGGGGACACCGTTGCAGATGAAGGGCGGCCGCACCTGCGCGTCGACCCGCGATATCCGCGACAGACCGAGGGCGATCGCCGGCACCGCCAAGGCCATCGTCCCCCAGAGCACAGCACGGCGTTTGGGCAGCATTTCCTACAGCCCCAGCGCGTTGCGCAGGCCGCCGAGGCTCCGCTTCTTCGGCTTCTCGGGCGGCGTGTCGGTGGCGGCGTTGCTTTCGATCTGGGCGCCGGGGCCGCAGCGGTGCTGCTTGTCCAGCTCGGCCCCCACGGCGCCACCGGCGGCGCTGGCGGCCACGGCCCCCTGCCCGCCGCCGCCGATCTTGCTGCCGAGCAGCCCGCCCAGAGCCATGCCATAGGCCGCTTTCATGCCGCCGTTGACCGTCTTGGAACAGTCGGTGACGTCGCGCGCCTTGGAGGTGTGGACCTTGGGTCCCGTCCCGCCCGCGGCGGACGCGGTCGCCTCGCCCGTCGTGGCCCCGGCCGCGCTCTTGTCCACGGTCACTTCGTAGATCGTCGTGCGATCCGGCCCCTCGAACAGATGGAGCATCACCCAATCGTCCCCGCGCTGCGCGACGATGACCCGCATCCGGTTGCCGAACAGCCCATCGGCAAACCCATCCGGCGCGACGCGATCGGTCAGGAAGATCAGCCGCCCCATGTCCTTGCCGCACGCCACGGTGCCCGTGCAGTCGAACACGGTGCGATAGCCGGCGCGCTGCAACAGCCCGGTATAGTAGCGGCCCACGGCCAGCGTCGGAACCGCCGTGGGCGTCGCATAGTCGATATGCGTGACCCGCCCCTCGAGCGTCCGCACAGCCCGCGTCGTCGTCGCATCGTCGATTCGGGCGATCGGTAGGACCACCTGATCCTCCGCCGGCGGCCGGTAGTTCTTGATCGCGGCACCGGCATAACGCGGCAACAGCGGATGATCCTCACCGGGCCGATCGGCCCAGGCAGTGGAGGCCGTTGCGGCCAGAACGAGCGCGATGGGAATGAACCGCATTGTGATCTCCTGCGTCAGGAATGGACCAAATGGCTGTGTTGCCCGTATAGGACAGATTGATGCAGATCAACCCGCAATGTCAGGTCCTGCTCGGCGCGTCCGCGCGCCGGACGGAACTGCATCAGAACCGGAAGCCGAGGCCGACCACCGCCTGATGTCGGTCGTAGCTGCCCGCATAGTTGGCGTAGCGATATTCGGCCTTCAGCGTCGTGCGATCGCTGATGTGATGTTCGACCCCTGCGCCAAGACGAAACCCGTCGACCGTACCGCTGGTCGTCTGGCGCGCGGCGAACGTCTGCTCGACATTGGTATAGCCCGCCTTGCCATACAGCAGCGTCGCGCCGCCGATCGGTGTTCCGAGACGGCCCCCGACATAAGCGTCTCGCCCCGTCGTCACGCACAGGCTGCTATTGCCGCCGCTCGTCGAATAGCGGACGCTGCACTGGCGGTTCGACGAGCCGGTCAATTCGCCTTCGACGCCGACGACCAGACCGTTCCTCTGCCAGTCATAGCCGATCTGCCCGCCATAGGTCGCGCCGGCACTCCAGTCGCTGAAGCGGTTGGCGCCGTCGACGCCGACGATCAGCGTGACGCGGCCCCCCTCAAAAGGCCGGGCCACGTGATCCTGCGCGGCGGCAGGCGTCGCGCCGATCAGGGCCAGAATCGAAAGGGCGGCAGTCCATCGCATCGTCATTCCTTCGTGTTGATCGTCTCGCACGGTCGCATCGACGTGCTGACACGGAGGAACCGCAGTCCGGGCCGCGAACTTTTTTCTAGAAACGCCGGGTGGCCGAGAGGGTCAGGGTGCGCGGACGATATGGCGTGTAGTAACGGGCGTTCGTCGCAGCGAAGGGATTGCCGAAGGCCAGGGTATCGGCACGTACCCCGGTCAGGTTGTCGACATCGAGCGCCAACGTCAGTTGGCGAGACTGGCCGACCACACCGAACCGCCCGATGACGCGGGGCGGCATCCGCCGATCGGCGGGGCCATCCAGCCCCAGACGCGTGGCGCCGGTCAGCTCTACGGACAGGCGCGGCACGACCTGCCACCCGCCCAGCGTCTGTGCCCGAGACACCGCCAGCCGCGCCGACAGATCGGGGACCAGCGGCAAATAGCGTGAAGGCCCTTCGCGACGCCGCGGGCGCTGCGCCACTCCGCCCGCCGCGATCCGCCAACCCTCCGCAGCCTGCCAGTCGACGCTCGCGTCCAAGCCGACGATGCTGGCGTGCCCCGCATTGCGCGTGCCGATCCAGCCTTCGGGACGCAGATAGTCGGACTGGATATCGCTCCACCGGGTGAGGAACAGATTGCCGTCGATGCCCAGCCGCCCGCCGAGCAGTCGCATCCGGCCGCCGAGGTCGATCGCGCGCACCCGATCGGACGCGTAGCGCCTTGTCACGCCGTCGTCGGTGTTCAATCCGCCAGGGCGATAGGCCGTGGCGATCCGGGCATAGACGATCCGGCCCGGATCGGGGGTGTAGGATAAAGAGACGTTGGGCGTCACCCCGATCTCAGCCGGCGCGCGGCCGACCGCGCGATCGATCCCAAAGCTGTCGTTGCGTGTTCCCGCGCGAAAGACCCGGAGGCCAAGCCCTAATCGCCAATGCGCCGTCAGCGGCGCCGACCCGTCGGCGAACACCGCCGCCTCCGTCACCGCGCGACTGGCGGCCCCACGGCGCGTGACGATTCCGTTGCGCGCCAGCCCGACCAGATCGCCCTCGGTCCGCGTCGACAGGAACGCGGCACCCGCCACCCAGACGAGCCCCCCGCCCTCCGCCGAATTGACGCGGATTTCCTGGTCCACCACGCGCAACATCCGGTCGTTGTAGATGGCGATCGGCACACCGGGGGTAAGGACGCCGCCGTCGTAGCGCTGGCTTTGGCTCTGCGTCGTCAGCCCGGTCGCGACGGTCAGCCGCAGCGCCCCGATCGGACCCGTGATGGATCCCTGATAATGCGACAGGCGCGCCTGATACGGCTCCGCGGTCGGAACGCTGCGGCGATAGGCGTCGGCGCGATCGACATAGGACGTATCGCGGGCAGCGATCGCCTGCCGCACCGCACTGACGTCGACCAACCATGACCCGATGGGTGCGGCGCGAAGCGCGATCCGCGCGCCGCGGGTCACCGTCCGGTTGAGATTGCGGCGACCATCGTCGTCGTCGATCCAGCCGGGATCGACCGCGCCATAGCCGACGATGCGCAGCCCCAGCCGATCGTGGATCAGCGGCACGTTGACGACGCCTTGCCCGAACGGCCCGATGCCGCCGCCCGCGACGCCGGACAGGCCGGCGCCCACGTCCGCCTCTACCCTATCCAGCACCGGACGGTTCGTGACGATCCGATACACGCCGCCCAGCGCGCCCGTTCCATATAAAGGCCCCTGCGGTCCCTTCAGTATCTCGACACGCGCGATATCGACCAGCCGCAGGGCGGGATCGGCGCCATCGAAGGCGATGCGCGCATCGTTGAGCTGGACGCTGACCGGCGACTGGCTGAAGCCGTTGAAGACGCTGTCGGCGATACCGCGCAGGAACAGCCGGTCCGCGCCCGGCCCCGCCCCGGTCAGCGTAAGGCCGTCCACCGCCCGCGCGACGTCACGCGTCGTGCCGATCGCTCCGCCCCCCACCATGCCCGGGCGCAGGATCGCGACCGGGGCCGGAATGGTGGACATGACCTCGTCGCGCTTGCGGCCGGTGACGACGATGTCGGGCGGCGGCGCTTCCTCGACGGGCGCCGTCGCGACCGGCACTGCCCGGGGGCGCAACCGATAGGCCTGCGGCGCCACGCGCACCGCTTCCCACCCGAGCGGATCGAGCAACCGCGCCAACGCGTCCTCTGCGGTCATCCGCCCGCGCACCCGCACCGGCGCCAGCCGTGGCAAGGCGCCATCCCGCGCGATCGAGATATGCGCCTGCGCCGACAGCTGCGCCAGCGCGCCGGTCAGATCACGTGCGTCGATATCGAGGCGATAGCGTCCGCTCTCCGCCGCTACCGGCGCTGCGGCGAGGCTAACGAGCGGTGCGATCAGCCAGATGTATCGCATCACCGTCCACCCGCAGTTCCAGCCCGCTCAGCGCCGCAAGAGATCGCGCCATCCTCCGCCCATCGCCTTGTGCGATCATTCCCGAAAAGCGGCGCTCCGCTACGGCGTGATCGACCGTCACCGCCGTTCCGCTCGCCCGCGCGATATCCGCGACGACGAGGCCCAGCGGAACGTCGTCATACACCAGCGACCCGCTCCGCCATCCGCCGACCGTGCTTATGTCGATCGATCGTAGCACGCCGCGATCCTGACCCTGCATCGTCAGCGCGCGGCCCGCCACCACCGCCATCGCGTCGCCGCGATCGGGCGACGAGACCGTCACTTCTCCCTCGGCCACCGCGACCCGCACCATTCCCTCGCCCATCGCGATATCGAACCGCGTGCCGACGTCGCGGATCGTGTAGCGGCCGGCTTGGACGATCAGCGGCCGGCCGGCATCGTGGCGCACATCGAAGAACGCGCTCCCGTCCAGCGTCAGCGCCTGTTCGCGCGATGCCGGTACGCGAAGCACGCTGCCGGGCGCCAGGATGGCGCGCGACCCATCGGCCAAATGGATCGTCCGCACCTGTCCGGGACCGGTGCGATAAGCGATGATCGCCGGTTCGCCGGTTCGCCGCCCCTGATACAGCAGGCCCAGCACCGCTGCGATCACGACGGCGGCGATCGCGCTCCAGGCGCCCCAGCGCGGACTACGCCGCTCAGGCGTCAGATCCGCGGCTCGAGGATGCAGCGCCGGTCCCGCCGCGTCGATGCGATCGTCCAGCAGGGCCATGGCGTTATAGGCATCGCGATGGCACGGATCGGCCTCCAGCCAGTCGGTGAAGGTCGCCCAGTCCATATCGTCATCGGCCTGCGCCAGATGCCAGCGCGCCGCCGCTTCGTCGATGTCCGCGCTCATGTCGTTCAGACGCCGCCCGTCCACCATTCCTCAGTCCTTCAGGGCGCGGCGCAGATGCACCATCGCCACCGCAATGTGTTTTTCGACCCCGCTCCGGCTGATTCCCAGCCGCGCGGCGATCTCCGCATGGCTCAGCCCGTCGAACTTGTGCATCCGAAAGGCCCGCCCCGCCGCCTCGGGCAGCGCGGCGATCGCCGCAGCGAGCCGCGCCGTCTCTTCCCGCTCGACGATCTGCTGGTCCGCGCCGGGGGTCGGGTCCACCGGCTCGTCGCCCGCGCCGCCCCGCTCGACCGCCCACGCACCATCGCGCACGACGCGCCGCCGCCGTGTGCGGATCATGTCGAGCGCGACGTTCTGGGCTGCGCGGTACAGATAGGCGCGGGGATTGGCGATGGGGCCGGTCGCGCCACTCTCCAGTCGCAACCACAATTCCTGCATCGCGTCCTCCGCCAGCGCCGGTTCGCCCAGGCGAGCCGTCAGGAAACGCAGCACCTCGGGCCGAAGCGACGTATAGACGTGGAGTAGCCCGGAATTGGGAAGCAAGCCGATACCATCTTCGTTGCGATTGTGCCGCGACGGGCATGGACCACCGTGATCCGCAGCAATGGCGCCGTTCTTCGCCGCACCAGCGACGCTATGCAACCCTGTGGCTCGGTGGCGTGCCGCTTCACGCGGCACCGCGACAGCCGATGGGATCATGACAACGCGGCATCCCGCAGCCTTTACCGCCGCCCCTCTTTCGTCGGGCTTATTTGATCGAAATCATGTCCGACGCGGATATTTCAAAGTGTTGCTGTGTTGGGGCCGTTCGATCTGGAGGCGGCGATGGCAACGACGGCAGGTACGATCACGACGCCCTCCACTGACGGCGCAGCCGATCGCAAACGCGCGACCGGCGCGCTGGCGGCCCTCAATTTCTTCATGGCGGACATGCAGGCGGGCATCGGCCCGTTCCTCGGCGTCTTCCTGCAACAGCGTGGCTGGCAGTCTGGGCCGATCGGCACCGTCATGACCGCTGGCGGTGTCGCCGGCATGCTATTCACCGCACCGGCGGGCGCGTTCATCGATCACACGACGAAGAAGCGGCTGGTCGTCGTCGTCACCGGCATCTGTACCGTGCTCGCGTCCTTTCTCATCCTGTGGTCGCAGGCCTGGGCGGTGGTGACGGTCAGCCAGGTGGCGACCGCGATCGCCGGCGCCGCGATCGGCCCGGCGGTGGCGGGGATGACGCTGGGCGTCGTCCGGCAGAAAGGGTTCAACGCGCAGAACGGCCGCAACCAGGCGTTCAACCACGCCGGCAACATGATCGGCGCCGGCCTGTCGGGGTGGTTGGGGTGGAAGTTCGGCATGCCCGCGATCTTCTATCTCTCGGCAGCCTTCGGCGTACTTGCGATCATCTCCGTCCTCTCGATCCCCGAACGGGCGATCGACCATCAGGCGGCACGTGGCCTGGAAAAGGGCGACGAAGGGCAGGACGGCGGCAAGGCCGAGGGCTTCAAGGTGCTGATGCGCAACAAGCCGATGCTGATCCTGGCACTGGCGCTCGCCTGCTTCCACCTCGGGAACGGTGGAATGCTGCCGCTGTATACGCTGGCGGTCGTTGGCGCGGGCCAGGGCAATCCGGCACTCTTCACCGCGACCACCGTCGTCGTCGCGCAGGCGGTGATGATCGCCGCCAGCATCGTCGCGATGAAGGTCGCGGCGGGCCGCGGCTATTGGCTCGTCCTGCTGATCTCGTTCGCGGCGCTGCCGCTGCGCGGGTTCCTCGCGGGCACGATCATCCAGCATTGGGGCGTCTGGCCCGTGCAGGCGCTCGACGGCATCGGCGCAGGGCTGCAGAGCGTGGCGGTGCCGGGCCTCGTCGCCTGCCTGCTCAAAGGCACGGGACGCGTCAACGTCGGCCAGGGCGCGGTGATGACCGTGCAGGGCGTCGGCGCCAGCCTGTCGCCCGCGATCGGCGGGTGGATCGCGCAGGCCTTCGGCTATCGGGCCTGCTTCTTCATTCTCGGCAGCTTCGCGATCGCCAGCCTTGCGCTGTGGATCGGCTTTGCCGCCACGCTGCGCCCGGCCTGCGCCGGCACCGATCAGGACTAGGCGAAAGGACGATCCGATGGGCACTTCAATCTGCTGGGCGCATATCGGTGACCTGCACCTCGATGAGGCCGACGACTGGCAGGGCCTCAGTCGGCTCGAATCGATCGTCGATCAGGTCAATCGCGTCGCCGACGGGATCGACTTCGTCTTCGTCCCCGGTGACAACGCCAACCACGGTACACCCGACCAATATGCGCGGATGATGGCCGCGCTGGCCCCGCTCCAGACACCGTGGCGGATCATTCCGGGCGACCATGATTTCGAGCCCGGGGATCTGGCCCATTACGACGCCGCCATCCCCGCCGCCAACCGCCCGGAGGCGGAGACGATCGCGGGCTATCGCTGCCTGTTCCTCGACATCATATCGGCGGGGGCGGGCGGCCCCGACTTCCGCGTGACCATGCACCACCGCAACCGGCTGGCCGAAGAGCTCGCGCGGGCCGAGGCGGCCGATCAGGTGCCGCTGGTGTTCATGCACGCCTATCCCGGCGACCTTGCCGCCGACGGCGATAGCATCGCCCGCACCTTCGCCGACGCGCGCGTCGCCTTCGTCGATACCGGCCACACGCATTACAACGAACTGCTGAACGACGGCCGCGTTGTATACGGCGCGACCCGTTCAACCGCGCAGATCGAGGAAGACACCGGCCGCGCCGGCTTTGCGATCGTGTGCATCCATGGCCGCGTGCCCAGCTGGCGCTTCCGTCGTCTCGACGCCGCTTGGCCGCATGTGCAGATCGTCAGCCCCTGCGATGCCCGTCTGGTGACGCGCCCCGCCGATCAGCATCAGGTGCCGCGCCCCGGCGCCGTCACCATCGTCGCGCGCATACTGGGCGCAACGGGGGATGCGACGGTCGAGGTGCGCATCGACGACGGTGCCCCCGCCCCCATGCATCGCGCCGACGACGGACTGTGGCAGGCGACCGTTTCGATCGAACAGGCCGGCGCGCATGCCGTCACCGTGACGTGCGGCGACGCTCACGACCGGATCGACCTTCTCGTCCGCGGCGAACAGGACATCCCCAAACGCCGTCTCCACGCAGGCCTCGGTACCGACGCCCACGCCATCGGCGCCTGGCCGATCGCCGGCATCGACGGATTGCAACTCGGCCCGAACAAGAACGGCGGGCCGCCGGACTGAGGTGGCTCTCTACCGAGACGCCACGAAAGGCGATCGGACATTACTGGCGAGATCAGGAAGTAATGGCGGAGAGGGAGGGAAGCGTGTTTGCCCTAGAAGCCATTGTCGCTTTGAGTGTTTTGGAACCATTCCCTCGTTCTGGCCATCCGGCTGGCCCACGGGGCTAGTTGCTCACTGAACTAATCGACCGAGGCAGAGACTGATTTGGTGTCCGAGCGGCATCACCCAGAGGGAATATAATTGCCGTCATTCATCGCGGGCTGGTAGGTGCCCTTTCTCTGCTATTCGTTCGCATCGCAGACGTTAGCTGACCCAGACCACTTCCCCTTGAGGATTGTCCGGCATTGAGCGTAAGCGGCTACCCTGCTCTTCAGTCATGACGACCCACGTGTGGACGGCCCTCCGTTGGCAAGTACGACTTTCGCCTAGTATTGCTGGTTGGTGCGGCCATGTGTCCGACCTGTTGGTGCGGCGCATCGTGCCGCTGGCCGTAATGCCGTTCGCGCGTCTCGGGTCCCGATCACATTCACGCGCTTGATGCGCTTGGGTCATTGTGGGTTTTCCCAATCCGGCGGTTCAACCGGCTTGCTGCATTAGCTCCTGATCGTCGTTTCCAACCTCGTCAGGCGCGGTCGCCCGCGCCGTGTTCCTTATGCCGCTAACGGCTCACGGTACCGCTCACCGCTGGCCATCATCGCCCAAATCATGCGCGCGTTCGTGTTGGCGAGCGCAACCCCGGCGACCTTGGCCTTGCGGCGGGCCAGCAGCTGAATAAGCCACGGCCGCTTGGCCCCGTTACGTTCGGCAAAGCGCACGACCGCCATGGCGCCGACGATCAGCATCTGGCGCAGGTACTGATGCCCGGCCTTGGTGATGCAACCGAGCCGCTCCTTGCCACCGCTCGAGCTTTGCCGCGGCACCAGGCCGATCCACGCGGCGAGGTTGCGACCTGAGCGGAAGATCGCAGGATCGGGAACGGTGGCAACGATGGCGCTGGCGAGCAGCGGCCCCACGCCGGGTATCTCCATCAGCCGACGGCCAAGCTCGGTCTCGCATGCGCTCGCCAGGATGCGGCGGTCGTTCTCCAGGATCTGCTCCTTCACGATGCGCCGCTGATCCGCCAGCATCTCGGAGCAGAACCGCGCATCGGCCGGCACCCGCTCGTCAGTCGGGTCGGCGATGACGTCGAGGAGCTGCTCAATGCCGTTCCTGCTGATCGGTGCCGCGATTCCGAACTCGGCCAGGTGCGCCCGCATCGCGTTTGACAGCTGCGTCCGTTGGCGATTCAGGATCAGGCGAACACGATGCAGCATCATCGCGCTCTGCTGCTCGGGCGACTTAATGCCGCCGAAGCGCTCGTCGGCCGGGTCACCACCTCGCAGATCGCCTCCGCATCGGCCGCGTCGTTCTTGCCCCGCTTGACGTACGGCTTCACGTACTGCGCCGGCATCAGCTTCACGTCATGCCCGAGCACTACCAGCTCGCGTGTCCAGTAATGCGAGGTCGCACACGCCTCGATCCCGACCAGACACGGCGGTAGCTTGGCAAAGAACTTCAGCATGCGCCCGCGCGTCAGCCGCTGGCGGATCACCGCCACGCCCTCCGCATCGACGCCATGCACCTGGAACGCATTCTTCGCGAGATCTAGACCTATCGTAATGACGCTGCCAATCGCGAATTTCCTTCCGACTCTCCGCAGGTTATCCTGCTGGAGGATTGGAGTGCCGTCCACGCCATCACTTTCAAACGTTTTCGACCCGCTTTCCGATTTCCCACCTCTGCGGTTCGTCCATCAGCCCGGCAAAACTTACATCCGGAAGCGGATCGTCCCGCCGACTGTGCGCGGGTCGCTCGGCGTCCCGACGATCAGGCCGGAGTTGCCCGCCTGGATCGTCAGGTTCTGGATGTAGTCGGCGTCGAGCAGGTTGCGTGCCCAGACGATCAGCTCCAGCCCGTCCGCGAAGCGGTAGCCGATATTGGCGTTGGTCAGGTTGTAGCCGCGAATGTAGGTGAAGCGCGACAGGCTGGGGTCGCCGTTGAAGTCGCTGCGGGAGGCGGTATCGACATGGACGAAGACCTGTCCGTCACCTACGGGTCGCTGATAATCCAGCCCCGCGGTAATCGCGAAGCGCGGTAGCGACGCGAGGCGACGGCCGGTCAAGCTGCACCGCGTGGTGGAAGCGGTTTGCACCTCCAGCGGACATGGGCCGGCGGGATAGTCAGTGTATTTCCCGTCCGAATAGGCGAAGCTGGTGCGTGCGCTAAGGCCCGGTAGGATGAGCGCGGTCACGTCCGCCTCGATCCCCTTCACCGTCACCTGCGGGATGTTCGACAGGTAGCCGCGCAACTGCACCGTCTGCGTCAGCGAGTTCTCGACGACGGTCGCCTGGAAGTCGCGGACCTTGGTGTAGAAGCCGTCGACGTTGTAGATCAGGCGGTCGTCGAACAGCGTGTTTTTCAGGCCGATCTCGTATGTCTCGTTGCGGTCGGGCCGCACCACGGCCGTCGCCAGCACCGGCCGGTTGTTGCTGTCGAGCGGCAGGCCCGACATGTTGATCCCGCCCGACTTGAAGCCGCGCGCATAGCTCGCATAGGCCATCGTCGTGTCGGTCACCTGCCACGCCACGTTGCCGCGTCCCGACAGGCTGCCGTCGCTGTCATGCGCCTCATAGCTTTGCGGGCGCAGCACGCCGAGGCGGGCGTTGATGAGCGCGGTGTTCGTGGTCGAAGGACCGCCCGACACGGTGGTTGTGTAATAGCCGTCCTTCTCCTCCTGCGTGTAGCGCAGGCCGACCGTCGCGGTCAGGCGGTCGAAGACGCGGTAATTGACCTCGCCGAACGCGGCGTAGCTCAGGCTGCGGAAGTCCGTGCGACCGTCCTGTCCGTAACCGTCGAGCAGGTTGGACGGCACCGGCGTTACCACGGCGGCTGCGCCCGTGCCGGTCGTGACGGTCGTCCCGATCAGATAGCGGGCGGCGGCCGGACCATAGATGCTGATCGGCCGCCCGGTCAGGCGCTGGCGGAAGCCGTAGAGGCCGACGACATAGGACAGCGATCCGGTGCCGTTCGAGGCAAGGCGCAGTTCCTGGCTATACTGGTCCTGCCGCGACGGAATGTGCTGCGAGAGCTGGACGGGCAAGCCGGTATAGTCGCGGTCGTTCTCCGCATCCCAGTTCCAGAAGCGCCATGCGCTGACCGAGGTCAGCGTGACCGGACCTAGGTTCCAGTCGGTGATCGCGCTCACGCCGCCTTCGTTGGTGTCGACACCCAGCGGGCCGTCGATGTCGGTCTTCCGATCGTAGACATTGGTGCTCGGCGGCGCATAGCCGAACTGCGCGGCCAGTCCGTTCGGCCCGCCGAACTGGCGATTGGCGGCGCGCAAGCTGCTGCCGGTGCGCAGATACACCTGCCCGCAGCAATAGGCCTGGAAGTTGGTGACGTCGGCGATGACGCGCATCTGGATGGTGTCGGCGGGCTTGAATAGCAGCTGCCCGCGCACCGCCTGCGTGCCGATCGTGTTGGCGGCGCGGCCGGTGCGAACATTGTCGAGCACGCCGTCGCGCCGGGTCGACACGCCCGAGATCCGATAGGCGATCGTGTCGGTGATCGGCCCCGACGCCCACCCCTTGGCCTGCACGAAATTATAGTTGCCATAGGACAGTTCGGCGAACCCCTCGCGGGTGAAGGTCGGCGCGTGCGTGGTGATGTTCAGTGCACCAGCGGTCGTGTTCTTGCCGAACAGCGTGCCCTGCGGCCCGCGCAGCTCCTCGACCTGCTCGATGTCGGCAAAGTCGAACGCGGCGGTGGCTGGCCGGGCGTGGTAAACCTGATCGACATAGAAGCCGACGCCCGGCTCCAGCCCGTCATTCGCCTGGCTGACAGCGACGACGCTCGATCCCAGCCCGCGGATGGTGAAAGCGGTGTTGCGCGGGTTGGCCGAGCTGTAGTTCAGCGTTGGGATCAGCGTCGTCAGACCCTGCGTATTGACCGTGTAGCTCTGGTCGATGAGGTCACCGCCCACCACCGACAAGGCTGCAGGCACGCGCTGCGCATCCTCCGTCCGGCGGCGCGCCGTGACGATGACGTCGGGCAGTCCCTCTCCCCGATCCCGGTCGCTCGCGGTCGTGCCTTGGGTCGTTTGCGCCAAGGCGGGTGCGCTAAACGCCGGCATGACCGTCGCACACAGAAGACCCGCGAGCCGCTTCGACATCGACAATACCCCGTTTAGAGCGGCCGTTTCCGCCGCTTTATATCCGGTCGTATATCGATGGTGTATTCAGCCGTATACAGAGATTTACTGGGCCCAAAGCGATCAATCGGGCGCTACCGGCTCCTGCCGCAAATATTGGCGAAGCTGCGCATAGGCCGGGCGGTCGGCGATGGCTGAGGCCTCCCGCTCCATGTCGCGATAGGCTTCGAGGACGGCGATGCCCGTCGGCGACACCCGCGCGCCCCGCTCGCGTCCGCCGCCCTTGATCGTCTCGACCACGACGGGGTCGAAACAGCGGTTCATCTCGTCGACCAACAGCCAGGCGCGACGATAGCTCATGCCAAGCGCCCGCCCGGCCGCGCTGATCGAGCCATGTTCGATGATCGCCTCCAGCAGGTCGGCCTTGCCCGGCCCCATGGCCAGTGCGTCGCCGCAGGCGATCTGGATCTTCAGCCAGAGGGGCCCGAGCTTCATCTTACTTGCCGATCATCACGTCGCTGGCCTTGATGATCACCGTGACGGCGTCACCCTCCGCCAGACCGAGTTCGGCAATCGCTTCTTCGGTGATGCTGGCGGTGACGACATTCCCGCCGCCGATGTCGACCTTGATCGAACCGTTCACGGCGCCCGGCGCAATCGAGACGATCGTGCCGGAGATCTGGTTGCGTGCGCTGAGCTTCATGATGACCCTCCGTTGGATGACCATCGGTTCTAACCGCACTGGTCGCCATAGCCTATATCGTCCCGAGAACGGGACGAGAGCACATCCGCCGGCAGGAAGGCCGACGGTACACGTGGCCATGAGGCATGACGGATCGCGCGTCGGGATATCCGCGGGACTGTTACTCCGCCGCACCGGCGAATGCCGCACCTGTCTTGTCCAAAAGAGCCGTGGCTGCGATAGCCCTGCGTGGGTGCGTCTTTACCAGGGGTGCAGGCATGTTGCGCTGGTCGGGCCGCCAGCGCCGATGACCGTGACGGAAGGCCGGACATGACCGATCGCGCGCGTCCTCCCGCGCCTGCCCTTTGCACCTCACCGCATCGATGCCGCCGTGCGGGTCTGCGCACGGGGGCTGCATGATAGGACGCGACCATCGCTCGACACGCGGCGACGCCACCACCACCGGTGCGTTGCGACGGCGACGGCGCACGCCGGTCTGGCTGTCGCTGCTGTGGAGGGTCGGGCTGGTCCTCGCGCTGCTCGGGATCGCGCTGGCGGGCCATTGGCTCGATCGTGCCGGCCTGCGCGACAATATCGACGGCCACATCAGCTTCGCCGATGTTCTGTACTTCACGATGATCACCGTCACGACCGTGGGTTACGGCGATATCGTGCCGGTGACGCAGCAGGCCCGGCTGTTCGATACGTTCGTGGTCACGCCGATCCGGCTCTTCGTGTGGCTCATCTTTTTGGGAACCGCCTATGACTTTCTCCTTCGACGTGTGTGGGACGGGTGGCGGATGCGCGTGATCCAGCAGCGGCTCAGCGGCCATACAATCGTCACCGGCTTCGGCACATCGGGCAGCGAGGCCGTGGCGGAGCTGATCCGGCGAGGCGCGGATCCCGCGAGCATCGTCGTCATCGACGAACGTGCGGCCGCTATCGAGATGGCCGAGCGGCTGGGTGTCAACGTCATGCAGGGTGATGCCAGCCGCAACGCGACGCTGGATGCGGTGCAGGTCGCCCGCGCGAAGGCGGTGATCGTCTCAGCCGGACGCGACGATACGTCGATCCTGATCGTGCTGACCGCGCGCGGGCTGGCGCCCGGCGTACCGCTAAGCGTGGTGATCCGGTCGGAGGACAACGAACCACTCGCCCGGCAGGCCGGCGCGACGACGGTCATCAACCCGGCCAGCTTTGCCGGTCTGCTGCTCGCCGGCTCGACGCATGGCGAGCATCTGGCCGATTACATCGCCGATCTCGCCGCGCACGGCGGCCGCGTCGCGCTGCACGAACGCGACGTCGCACCGGCGGAGGTGGGCCGGCCGCTGTCCACCCTCACCACCGGGCTCGGTGTTCGCCTGCATCGGGGCGGGACCGCGATCGGCTTCTGGGAACCGGAGGCGCAGCGGCTGGAGATCGGCGACCGGATCGTCGAGATCGTCCCCACGGAGCGCCTGTCATGACCGTCGCCGCATCGGATCGCCCCGACCCCGCCGGGCGCCTCGGCCGGATCGCGCTCTACCGCTGGTGGCGGCGGTCCGTGGTCGGGCGCGTCGATCACGAGGCGGTGCTGGCGCGCGTCATCGAGGAAAGCGGATGGAGCCCGCGCTTCGCCTTCATGACGATGATGTCGGCAGGGATTGCGGTGCTGGGGTTGCTGCTGTCGTCACCGGCAGTGGTGATCGGCGCGATGCTGATTTCGCCGCTGATGAACCCGATTCTGGGCTTCGGCTTCAGCCTGGCGCTGTTCGACTTTCGCGAGTTGCGGCGATCGCTGAAGGCGCTGGTGATCGGGTCGGTCGCGGCGATCGCCTTCACCGCGCTACTGGTGCTCGTATCGCCGTTGCAGGCACCAACCGCCGAGATCGTCGCGCGGACGCGGCCCAATCTGTTCGACCTGGCGGTCGCGCTGTTCGCCGCGCTCGCCGGCACCTTCGCGATCATCCGTGGGCGTGGCGACACGATCGTCGGCGTGGCCATCGCGACCGCATTGATGCCGCCGCTCGCGGTGGTCGGCTACGGCATCGCGACCCGCAATGCGCCGGTCGGCATGGGCGCCTTCGCGCTGTTCGCCACCAACTTCATCACCATCGCCCTGTCCGCCACGGTGATGGCGCGCTTCTACGGGTTCGGCCATCATCTGTCGCGACGGCAGAGCTGGGTGCAGACCGGCCTGCTGACATTGGTCTTCATC
The DNA here is from genome assembly GCF_049897245.1 of Sphingomonas sp. DC5200-1. Taxonomy (NCBI): domain Bacteria; kingdom Pseudomonadati; phylum Pseudomonadota; class Alphaproteobacteria; order Sphingomonadales; family Sphingomonadaceae; genus Sphingomonas; species Sphingomonas sp. DC5200-1. The sequence continues at coordinate 236,389 of NZ_JAFCVW010000005.1, read as the reverse complement.
GTCATGGCGATCCCGCTGGGCATCTCGCTCAACCGGATCGGACGGGAAGCACTCGCCACCGCGCAGACGCGGTCACTGCTGTCCGATCGGTTCGGCGCGGACGCGCGCGTGACGCAACTCGACATCGATTTCGCCGCCCGGCCCATCGTGGTGCGTGCGGTCGTCATCACCCCGCGCCGTTCGATGCAGAAAACGCGCGCGATCCAGGCCGCGCTGGCGCAGCAGCTGGCCCGGCCGGTGCGGCTGAACCTCGACCAGATCCTGCTCGGCGCAGGCGCCGACGCGCTCGCCGCCCAGCGCGAAGAGCTGCGCCAGGCAGGGGAAGCGACCAACACGGCCGCGCAGCATGTTACCGATCTGGCAAACAGTATCGCGCTCATCACCGGCGTCGCGCCCGATGCAGTGACGATCGACCGGGACCACCATCGCGCCATCGCACCCGCCGCCCCGCTACCCGGCGCCACCGTCGCGACCTATCGCATGCTGGAGCGCCGCGTCGCGCAGCAGAGCGAGGATTGGGACGTGGCGATCGTGCCGCCGCAGGGGCCGTTGCCGGAGATCGTCTTCGCCGACGGCTCCGACACGCTCGACGCCGACGCCGGTGACGCCGTCGCGACTTCGGCTTGGGCGGCGCGACGCTGGAACGTATCGACCCTGGCCGTGCCGGGTCTGCCTGCCGGCGCACCGCCCGCCAATCCGAATCTCGATACGCGGCGGGCATTGTCGATCGCCGCCGCGTTGCGCCAGCAGGGCGTAGCCGCAACCCCTGCACCGGCTGCGGGTCGCCGGTTCGCCCTGACGCCCGCCGCAACACCCGCCCCATGATTCCCGGACGATCGAAGGACTATTGATGGCAGAGATCGGACTGACCGAATTGGGAACGATGCTGATCGTCGCCTCGCTGGTGGCGATGGTGTCGCGGCGGATCGGCCTGCCTTATACGGCGGGCCTCGTGCTGGCGGGCATCGGCCTTGCCTATTTCCCGGTCGGTGCCGACCTGCCTTTATCGCGCGAGCTGATCTTCAACGTCTTCCTGCCACCGCTGATCTTCGAGGCGGCGATGCAGCTGCGCTGGTCGCGCTTTCGGACGGAGATGCCGCTGACAATCGTGCTCGCCTTTCTGGGCGTTGCGATCAGCGCCGCTATCGTCGCGGGCGGCATGCATCTGCTGCTCGGCTGGAGCGTGCTGGGCGCAACGTTCTTCGGCGTCCTGATCGCCGCGACCGACCCGGTGTCGGTCATCGCCGCATTCAAGGAGATGCGGGCCGAACCCCGGTTGAGCATGGTCGTCGAATCCGAAAGCCTGCTCAACGACGGCGTCGCCGCCGTCGGCTTCGCGATCCTGATCGGCGTCGCGAATGGCGAGGCGCTCACGACCTCTGGCGCCGCGCTCGCCCTGTTATGGACGGTGGCGGGCGGCCTTGCCATCGGCGCTGTCATCGGCTTCATCGTGCTGACCGTCGCGGGCCGCACCGAGGATCATCTGGTCGAGGTGACGCTGACCACCGTCGTCGCCTGGGGATCGTTCCTGCTCGCCGAACACGTCCATGCCTCGGGCGTGTTCGCCGCGCTGGCAGCCGGGCTCATCGTCGGCAACCTCGGCCCGCGCGGGTCGATCTCGGTCGCCGGGCGACAGCATGTCCAGGATTTCTGGACCTATGCCGCCTTCCTCGCCAATTCGTGCCTGTTCCTGCTGATCGGCAGTCATGAGGCGCACCAGCCCATCGCGCTCGTGTCGCTGCCGCTGGGGATGGCCATCGTCCTGACGCTGATCGGTCGCGCGGCAGCGGTCTATCCGCTGGCGTTGCCCTTCGTGCGGTCGGGGCTGCGATTGCCGGCGACCTATCAGCATGTCCTCGTCTGGGGCGGGTTGCGGGGAGCGGTCGGGCTGGCGCTGGCCCTGGCGGTGCCGGCCACCGTTGCGGAGCGCGGGCAGATCGTCGTCGTCACGTTCGGCGTCGTCGCCTTCTCGATCTTTGCGCAAGGTCTGACGATGCCGTGGTTGCTGCGCCGCTGGCGCCTGACCGGATCGGCCGACGCGGACCATTGATGCCCCGGAACCCCGGATCGATCCCGGCGCTTGAACGCGCGAGGAAGGGGGCGACGTTGACCCGATGGCAGTGGCTTATCCGCCTGCTCAGCCGCAGGATGTGGTTCAGGGCGGCGCTGGTCTGCGCCTTCGGCGGCGCCCTTGCGCTGACGGGCGCGTTGGTGGGGCACACGATATCGTACGACTTCGCCGCGAAGATCGGCTCGAAGTCGGTCGACAACATCCTCACCATCCTGGCGTCCAGCATGCTCGCCGTGACGACCTTCTCGCTGACCGCGATGGTCTCGGCCTATTCGGGCGCGACCAGCACGCTCACCCCGCGTGCCGTGCAACTGCTGATCGACGACAGTACCGCGCAGAATACGCTGGCGACCTTCCTCGGCAGCTTCCTGTTCGCGATCGTCGGCATCATCGCGCTATCGACCGGGCTGTACGGCGAGACGGGGCGCGTGATCCTGTTCTTCGGCACGATCGTCGTCATCCTGTTCATCGTCTTCACGCTGCTGCGTTGGATCGAACATATCGCGCGGTTCGGCCGCGTCGCGGATACGATCGATCGGGTGGAGCGCGCGGCGCTGGCCGCGGTCGACACGATCGCCATGCCATTGGCCTTCGATACGAGGTCCGACAGCTCGCCCCCTCGCGACACGGTGGCGATTTACCCGGAGACGGTCGCGCGAGTGACCCATGTCGATCTCGCCGTGCTGGGCGAGATCGCTGAGGCCGTGGACGCCGACATTTACATTCTCGCCCTGCCCGGCAAGTTGGTGGAACCCGAACGGCCACTAGCGCTCATCGCCCGTGCGTGCGACGATGACCGTATTGCGCGTATTCGCTCGGCCTTCACCCTGTCGCATCACCGGGCCTTCGACCATGATCCGCGGTTCGGTCTGATCGTGCTGTCCGAAATCGCGTCGCGAGCGCTGTCCCCCGCGGTCAACGATCCGGGCACGGCGATTGCGGTGATAGAGGCGGGTTCCCGCGTCCTGCGGCGGATCGTCGATCATCGCGCCGATGTGCCGTCCTTGCCCGCTCGGGTGCATATTCCCGCCATCTACCTCGCCGACCTGCTCGACGATTGGTGCCGCCCGATCGCACGCGACGGTGCCGCCACGATCGAAGTCGGCATACGTCTGCAAAAGGCTCTTGGTGCGCTAGCCGGGCATGCCGAGGACGCCCGTCCCCTCATCCGACGCGAGGCGCAGGATGCCGTCGAGCGCGCAAAGGCGGCATTGACAAGCGGCGCTGACCGGGCGGCAATCGAGCGGGCCTATGCGTCCTGTTTCGGTCAGGGTTGACCCACAAACGGTCGTTTAGCGGCAATGTCCGTGTTCCCCAAGCGAGCCGCTCCTGGACGCTGAGGGCGGCCATTTCGGATGGATTAGTTCCCGCCTCGCTTCAGGTTGCTCTCCCCTGCGTCGGGTTTTACGACGGAGCAGTTCATATGGCTTACCCCGCAAGTCGCGGCCGCCATGAAAGCCGGGCTCTCGATGGAACTGGTTCGCGGATAAATAGAGATAGTCACCGGGACCGATCGACAGGGTATCGGGCCAGTTGATCGGGGATCGCTGCCCAGCGTCGATCGGTGACCGCGATCGAGCAAGCGGCTCGGTTTGTGTTCATAGTCACCGGCAAAGACAAGCCCTCGCAGGTGCCCCGTCGAGGCGGCGGACACTCGCCATGCCTACGCAATGGACCGAGACGTTTCTCCAGCTTGATCCGGGCGATCGCTCGATCAATACCGGACGCCTTCACGCAGTCGTCTCCGATCGTGAGCGTCGCGAACCCCAGCGCGCCAATGATCCCCGGAACGCCGCCCCCTAACGCCAGCAGCACCGTCACGACCACCACCATAAGGACCGTGGCGAAGGCGTTGGCGATGTTGTTGACCGCGATCGTCCGAGAACGTTCCGCCGGGTCGATGTCCGCTTGAAGGGAGGGCGTAGAGCGGCACGATGAATACGCCACCCGATAACGCTGGACCGATCAGCCCCGCCAGGATCGGCCAACCGCCCAAACTTACCAGAAACGCCGATATGTCGGCACCGGCCACCGCGATTGAGACGCTGCGCGTCACGATCCACAATGCGATCAGGGATGCAGCCATGCCCAGTGCGGCGATCGGCTCGTAGCCCGCGGTCACCTCGCCACCGAGCAGCTTGCTCACTGCCAGCGATCCGCCGGCGGCCAATATTGAGAAGACGAGCAGAGACAGGGTCACCGGACCGGCGCCGGCACCCAGCGTACCGCTGACCAGCGGCGCGAACTCCGACATCAGGATTGCAACGAAGGAGAAGAGCCAACTGATGCCAAGGATCGGCGGCCACACGCCGCGACGCGCCCGCGCTACCGACAGAATCGCAACCGTGCTGCGCGACACGTTGCGTTCAATAACAAGCCCCCGTGCCGCCGCCGGCGCGCTCGGCACCGTCAGACTGGCGACGAAGCCGACCGCCGCTACCGCCACGGCCACGAACGCGGCTTTCCGCCTCGGGATAAGGCCGCCGAGCAACTGCCCAGTCAACATCGCCAGAAACGTTCCTACTTCGATCAGCCCGGTGCCACCCATCAGCTCGTGGCGATCCAGATGCCGCGGCAGGATCGAATATTCGACCAGCCCGAACACTATCGAGTGCATGTCCATCACGAACGGACAGGCGAGCAGCACCGGCACCGATCCGAACAAGAACCCGCCCAGCACCAGCATCATAATGCCGATCTCGACAGCCTTTACCGCACGAACCTGCGCCGCCTTATCCCATTTATCGTCAAATTGACCGGCAAAGCCCAACAACAGGAAGTAGACAAAGATGAAAAGGCCTGTGGCGATCTTGCGTGGGCATGAACCGGACTTCAATTCGTTCTAGGCGATAGCGGTGAAAGTTTCATGGGTCTCGTCGGGCAGGTAGCGGCTGTAGAGCCAGCCGACGCCGATCATACTGAAGCCGAGCGCGGCGAAGGACGCGATGCGCGCCAGACCGTCGAGGCCGGCGGCATCAAACAGGAACACCTTCACGACCGCGACCAGCATCAGCGCCAAGCTGGCAAGGCGCCAGTCGCGGGCGCGGCGGACGATCCCGACGCATAGGAACGCACCCGCGAGCACCAGCGCGAGGATCGATCGCGCGATCTGCTCGCCTGCTCCGGTGCCGGTCGAAAGTAGCATCGGCGTGTGGCTGACCTGCCGGAGGAGCGTGAAGGCGGCGACGACGATCAGCAGCATCAGCGCGCCATCACGCTGGCGGATGGCAGCGGGCAGCAGGCGCGGAATCGCCCACAGCAGCCCGCCCATGATCGCATAGGACAGCGCCAGCCACGGCCCCGGCTGCTGCAGCGCGAGCAGCGGATTGAGGACGATCCCCGTAAACCACACGCCATGGCCAAGCACCGCCGTGCCGAGGGCAATGGCGGCATCGTCACGCCGCCATCTCCACGCGGCGACCGCGGCGATCGCCAGCATTCCCTCCCAAAGCGTCCGCTCCATCATCGACCGAGCGAGAAACGAGGCATGACTGTCGATCCCGACCACCCGCACCAGCACGACATGCGCCGCCACCACCAACAGCGCACCCGCGCCGATGGCGGCACCGCGCCGGACTACACGCGGAGACGAGAGGAGACGCAGCGCCACCAGCAGCGCCCCACCCGGCAGCGCGATCCGTAGGAAAGCGTTACCCAGACTCGGCCAGGCGTCGACGAGCACCACGGCCCCCGTAGCGGCAACCAATGCCGAGGAGCTCCAGGCCAGCAGCGGTACGATCGTCCAGCCCGTAGCGATGGCACCGGCCGCCAGCGTGGCGGGGAGAACGGTCGCGCGGCGCGAAACGGCGAGCACACACAGCATGACGACAGGTACGAGCGGCAACATGCTTCCCGACACGACCTGTGCCATTGCGCCATAGCCGATCAGCACCGCTGCCGGCTGCATCACCGCTGCGCGCGTGCCCGTCGAGCGGATCGCCAGACCCAGCCCCGCCATGGCGGGCACGATCCACGCGGCCACCTGTCCGCTCCCCGCCTCGCCGGACAACCGGCCGATACCTTCGCCGACACCCAGCAAAGCCATCGTCGCCGCGCCGAAGACCCAGCCCGCTCGCTCTATCCGCCGGTCATTCGCCAGGTCGGCGAGCGTCATCATCGCGGCGCACAGCAACGCCGACGCCGACGCCCACTCCGCGAAGGGCAGCATCTGCGCCGCGGCCAGCGCCAGCGACCCCGCCGCCGTGATTACTAGCGTCGCAAAGCGTGTGTCGTCAGCTCGACCGGCCGCGCGCCATCCGCGCGCCGCCACGCCCGCCGCCAGAGCGGCGCCGATCAAAGCCGCGAACCCGACATGATCGAAACGCAAGGCCGGCAGCACGCCGATGGCCACCGCGACGGCCACCACCATCGAGGCATCGACCGGCCGGGCATCTTCTCGCCACACGCGCAGGGCGGCGGGAACCGCATGGATGGCAACCAGTGCCGCCAGAAGCGCTCCCATCCCCGCAACGGTCGTTTCTGGCCACGCAACGCCGAGCAGGATCGCCACGCCCAGAGCCAGCGCAGGAACGTCTGCGAACAGCGGCTCTCGTCGCGACAGCCAAAGGATCGCCAGCGAGATCAACCCGAACAAGCCCCAGTCGAGCGGCGCGAACCCACCCAGCGCAACCAGCGCGGCCAGTTGCGCGCAACCGAGCACGGCTGCCGCGACGCGCAGAAGCGCGGCTCGGTCACCGGCCAGCAGGAGCGGCAACGCGATGGCGAGCACCAGCGTGTAGAGGCCGGCCGACAGCGCCGCCGCCAGATCGAGCGCACCGCCCAGGATCAGCAGCGCCCCCCAGCCGAAGCCGCCGGCCAGCGCCAACGCACCAAGCCACCACCAACGCTGCTGCCGTCCCAGCGCGCACAGCCCGCCGACCGTCAGCGCCAGATACAGTGTCAGCAGTGGCACGTTCGGCTCACCGGCACCGACCAGCGCCGGTGCCGCGAGCCCCCCCACCAACCCGAGCACCGCACTCGGCGCGCCGAAGCGCGACGCCAGCGCACCCGCCAGTACCGTCACCAGTGCCATCGCGACGAAGGCCGTGCCCGGCCCGATCAGATGGTAAAGATGCGTCGCCGCCAGCGTCACCGCATAGAGCGTGGCAATGCCGGCGCCCGCCAGCGACTGGCGCACGCGCGGATCGCGCACCACGGCTTCGCGACGCATCGCCACTTCCGCGCCACCGATCAGGCCAGCGCCGAAGATCAGCCCGAACATCACCCGCACCCAGGGCGAGAGAAGGCCCGCCTCGATCGAGTAGCGGACGACCAGCACCCCCGCGACCGCCAGCGTCAGCCCACCCGCCCAGATCGGCAGCCGCCGCCCGAACACATCCTCGAAGCGCGACGACGGCGGCGGAATCTCGATTGCTGCCAACTCCGCCAAGAATGACTGCTGCGGCAGTTCGGCGATTGGCGCCGGGGTCGAGACCACCGGTTCGGCGATCGGCTCCGCCGGGCGATCCTCGGCATCTACCAGATCGGGGAGCGGCTCAAGCGGGACATACACGGGCTGCGATGGCACCGCCGCTACCGGGGTCGCGGACGCAGCGAACCAGCCTTCCAATGTTTCGACGCGGTCACGCAGCCGCCGAACCTCTTGCCACAGAAACCCGATAGCTAAGCACCCGACGATCAACAGCAGCAGCGGCATCGCCGACCTCCTCGATTCGCCGCGAAAGTAGCACAAATAAAGCAGTGCTCAATATATGAATTGGACAATGCTCAATTGCTGATCTATCGCTTCTCCATGGGCCGCCGATCCGACCACAGCCGCGCCGAGCTCGAGGAGTTGATCCTGTCGACGGGATCCGCGCTGATCGCCGAGGCCGGATTGGGCGGCTTCTCTGCCCGCGAAGTGGCGCGACGGATCGGCTACTCAATCGGTACGATCCACAACGTCTTCGGCACGGCCGACCGCCTGATCGCGGCGATCAACACGCGCAGCTTCGCCGCCTGGGCAGAATCGTTGCGCCTGCGGCTAGATGAGGCTGGCTCCGACGGGGACCGGATCGCGGCGCTGGTCGACGGCTATTTTGGGTTCGCGCGTGAACATCCGTACCTCTGGACCGCCATCTTCGACCACCGCCTGCCCCCCGACAGCGGACTGACCGAGGCCGACGAAACCGGTCGCAGCCTGCTGACCCGTATCGTCGTCGAGGAGATAGCACATGCTGTCGATTGCGAGGCCGACGACGACCTCGCCACCCTCGCGCGATCGCTTATCGCGACGGTGCACGGTCACTGCGCCTTCGCAATCAGCGGCGCGTGGGCTTTGATGGGCGAAGCAGCGCCCGAGGCGGCGGCTCTGACACGCGTGCGGGAGGCGCTCGCCGCGAGATCAGCGCGCTGATCGATCTGCGTGACAGACGAAGACGATACCACGATCGATCTGCGTGACAGACGAAGACGATACCACGGCGAGCCGCTCTTAGTCATCCATGGCCCATCGCAGCACCCGGACGCAGCCCGTTCGGGCATCGTCAAGCGGAAGCTTCACGCCCTCGAAATATCGCTCATCGACGAGGGCAACGCCCTCCTCTCGCTCCAAATGGCATGCGACCAAGAAAGTGTAGCCAAGCTCGCATCGCGTTCTGATCCACGCTCTCCGGATGGACGCCAATCTTCGGGCCCAGAAAGTCCTTGATGTGGTTCTCGACGCCGGACCGCCTGCGAGGCGGTGGATTCAGAGCGACGTCGGAGAACTGTTCATCCCGCTTCCAGAGTGCCACCCAATTGTGTGCAAAGGGGAGCGGCATTGCCCGCATCGCCTAGTATTCCGAGGGTGTGGCCTCACGGTCATTGCATCGGCAATCGACAGTCCCATAATATGGGAGCCGCAGCATAATGGCTTCGTGGAATCGCTCCATGGTCGCTTGCGCGACGAGTGCTTGAACGAGCGCCTATTTTCATCGCTGGCTGCAGCGAGATGAATCATCAGGGCATGGTGGACGGATACGACACCGTGCGTCCGCACGGCAGCCTCGGCGACATGACACCCGCCGAGTTCACGAACCGTCCCAGCCACGGGCTAAGGACACGCAAGATAATTTATCAGCGGCCTGAAAACGGGGAACAGGTCATTCGGGAAGGCATATCCTGCAATATCAATCATCGCTGGCAGACTACCGGCTTACGCGATGTCCGCTAGTGAGCGACACCTGCCAAAGGCAGGACCTCAAAACGGCCATTCACAGGCCGGTTCGATGTCTTCCACTTCTGCCGTTCGTTCACCTCAAAAGGATAAGCAGCGGAGCCAGCTGGCGGCTTCAGAGGTCATCGACGGCGATCCGCAGCTGGGTAATACAGCCACGTACCGGGTGGTATCGGTACGCCATCATGATAGTCTCGACGGATGCTAGCCAACTTTCTGACGCCGGCCTATCTACCGTTCGCGATAGCGTTCTTTATCATGATCGGGATTGGCCTGATCGAAGCTGTCGGTCTGGGGCTTGGCCATCTCGACCTGAGTGCTGACGTCGGTGTCGATGGACATCACGGTGTGCTAGACTGGCTGGGACTGAGCAGCGAGTTGCCAGTCCTGATCTGGCTGACCTCTCTACTCGGATGCTTCACCCTGACCGGGGTTGCCATTCAGCAGGGGGTCTCCTCTTTTTCTGGCGCACCGCTGCCATGGCCGCTGGCTTGTATCGGTGCGCTGATCGGCGGTGGCCTCCTCAACATCGGCGCTGCTCATGGCCTTGCCCGGATCATGCCGGGCTTTGAAAGCAGCGTGATCTCGACGAACGATCTGTTGAGACGGCGTAGCACCATTCTTGAAGGCGCCGCGCGGCGCGGGGCCCCTGCCCGGGCCAAAGTCGTCGACCAGCACGGACAGGCCCATATCATCATGGTTGAGCCGCACGACGATGCGGCCGTCATTGGGACGGGTGAGCGCGCGTTGCTAGTCCGCCGCGAGGGGCAGATATTTTTCGCCCTGGCCGAAGATGATTCTCTTCTTCGATCGATCTGATACATGTGACGACTAAAAGGGGGGGAACACATGCCTGCATCGCTACTGAACGTCCTGATCTATGCAGGCATCGTGTTGTTTGCCTTCATGGTCATCGGCATCATCCTGACCCGGCTTTACCGCCGTGCGACCAAAGATGTCGCGTTAATTCGAACGGGTTTTGGCGGCGAAAAGGTGGTGCTGAACGGCGGCATCATGGTCATCCCCGTTCTTCACGAGCTGATGCAGGTCCGCCTGACGACGGTGAAGCTGGAGGTGTCGCGGCTCAACAAGGATGCCCTGATCACGCTCGACAAGCTGCGGGTCGATGTCGTTGGCCTGTTCCATATCCAGGTCAAGCCCGACGCGGAGTCAATCGCCGCTGCCGCACAGACGCTGGGCGATTCGGTGAACAATCCGGATGCGGTCAAGTCACTGCTCGATGGCAAGCTGGTCTCGGCGTTACGGTCGGTAGCCGCAACGATGACGATGGAGCACCTCCACGCCAATCGCGCAGACTTCATCCAGAAGGTGCAGGAGGCGCTACTCACCGATCTCGATATGAACGGATTCCACTTGGAGTCGGTGTCGATCACGCATTTCGACCAGACTGCCTTTGAGCATTTCAACGAAAACAACGCTTTCGATGCCGAAGGTTTGACGGTGCTGACGCGCACCATTGAGGAGCGCAAGAAGACCCGCAACGATATCGTCGCGACCAACCGAGTGGCGATCGAGCAACGAAACCTGGAAGCCAACAACCAGTCGCTGGAGATCGCTCAGGCTGCCGAACAGGCACGGTTGCTTCAGGAACAGACGCTTTCCGCGCGCCGCGCCGAACAGGCCACCGCGATCGCGACCGCCGAAGCGGAACAGACCCGCCTCGCCGAAATTGCCCGGATCACGGCCAACCAGGCACAGACCGTGGCGCAGACCGAGGCGGACAAGGTGATCAAGACCGCCACGATCGCGCGCGATGGCGCGATCCAGACGGCGACGATCGAGCGCGACCGTACCATCGAGATCGCGCGCATCACGACCGCCGTGCAGACCGCGCAAAAGTCCGAGGAAGAGTCCACCGCGACGGCCGCCGCCAACGAGGCGCGCGCGCTCGCAGTCCGCGCCGAGGAAAGTGTCGCTACCGCCAAAGCAACGGAAATCGCCAATCGCAACAAGAACGTAGCAGTGATCGCAGCGACACAGCGTGCGCAGGAAGAGGCCGTTCAGATTACCGTCGCCGCCACTGCTGAGAAAGAGGCTGCGGAAGCCCGCGCAAGTGCGCTTCGCACGGAGGCCGTAGCCGAAGCCGATGCCGAAAAGGCACGCGCCGAAGGGCGTGAGGCCGCTTTCAAGGTCGATGCGGCCGGCCAGGCTTCGCTGAACGAAGCCACCAACATCCTCAGCGATGCACAGACCGCACTCCTGATCCGCAAGGCTATGCTAGAGGCCCTGCCCGCGATCATAGCCGCTGCCAGCAAGCCTATGGAGAACATCGATCGGATTAGCATCGTCGATGCTCGCGGCCTTCACGGCGAGGCGCCGGCCGGCGAGCCAGGCGGCAACGGCGGTCAGGTCAATTTGGCAGATGCGGCAGTCTCCGCAGCGATGCGATACCGGGTGGGCGGTCCGTTGATCGATGGATTGATGGCGGAGCTCGGCATCGCTGGAGGCTCTCTCAATGGGATGCTCTCGGGGACAAGCGCAGCCGTTGAACCTTCACAGAGGTCAATGCCGCTCAACGGCGTGGGCCCGACAAAGAATGATCCTGCTTCAAGACCAGCCTGACCCAGTTGCGGTCATTCGCGGCGGACTGTCGCCTCTCCACATTTAGCCGTTCATCCATCTTTGCGGCGGCAGGCGATCAAGGCGGGCAGTGGGCTTGGGGCACGTTGCCGCCTTCTCGAAGACGATGGCAGACCGTGCGGAAAGTCGCTGACGAATTCCATCGGTTTGCGGACAGGCGTATGCTGCGGTAAAGCTACCAAAACGCACAGATCCGTACCGAACACTGGGTTCGCCTGTTGGACGATCTCGACCTGATGGAGCCTCGCCAGGCCGGGTATCAGCCCCACGAGGACGCCGAACCGGTGCTGCTGCTGGATTATGTCGCGATCAACCGCGACCGGCTCGAAGCGCTGGATAGCGCGGCGGTGGCGCAGTTGCAGGCGCTTGGCGGCTGGGGGCCTGCCTATGCCCATCTGCTCTCCGCCGGCAATTGGGAACGCCTGACGCTCGCCGCGGAACGCTAAGGCCGGTCTTTACTAAAAGCCGCTAGACGCACCGGCGAACCGCTTACGCCTTGCCGCTGGCGATCGCGACAGGCGCCGTCGTGATCTGGACCTGTCTTGCGCTCGACGCCCTGATCCGGCGCCGCGCCCGGCCCGACCGGGCGGACATCGCGAACGTTCGCGACCTTCAGCACGAAAACCGCGCGACAATGGACGATCAGGCCCACCGTCTGGATCGGCTGGAAACCATCGTGACGTTCCTGGCCGCCCAACCCGCCCTCGACACCGCCGAGCGCGAACTGGCGAGGGCGGCAGCGGCGGTCGAACAGTGGGATTCCCTGTCAGAAACCCTGCCGATCTAATATGAAGCCCGGCGGACTTGGGCGGAATTGGCAGAACGCTTTGTTCCCGGCTGCACCAGCGATGCCGACATGCCAACGCCCGACCAGCTGAGCAATGCACGCGACCAGCTCCCGATTACAAAGAACTTTTCCAGTGGAGATCTGAAAGCCGCAACGCACTATCTGGTACGGGCTGATCAAACACATCAGGCTTTACGCTCACTTCGATGGTACGGATCATCTTTGACTAAAGATCAGCTATGGCCCAACCTCGATCGACATCCTGAGGAGTGACCAGCCGGACGAGGTCGGCAGGTGGACGATGCCGGCCGCACGCCGCGCCCTGAGTCGAAGCGGCTGTTCGTCACCGGCGATGCGTGAGAATGCCGCCGTCGGGAACCGGCATCTGGTTCATGGCATGGAACTGCCGACCACGTCGTTCTCGCTCGGCGCGTTAGCCGGCAAGGTCACCGAGATGGCGGCGCGCTGAACACGAGCGGTCAAGGGCCGCGACAGGTCGGCCTTGCCACAGGCCGGGCGCGTAGCCACCGTTGCGAGATGACGAAGAAATCGGTGATGTCCGACGACTATGCCCGTGGGCGGCGGGACGGGCTGCGCCTGGCGATATCGATCCTGGCGGCAGAAGAGGCCAAATGGGACGCGCTGCTGGGTGAAAGCCCATCCTGGCGCACCAACGCGACGCGCACGATCCGCCACAAGGCCTATCAGGTCGCGCGAACGCGCGTGCAGACCGCGCTGAACCGCTTCCTGCCGAGGCTCGGGTCCGAGCTACCGGTCGAGGTCGCATCGATGATCGATCACGCCGGATTGTAGGCTGGTGCCGTTGGTGAGGTCTCGTCTTCGGACAGATGCCGCACGGACATCGCCGCTGCGCCGAACGTCCGCCCGGCAAACCACCTCAATCGGTTAACGGCGAAGGCTCGAAACCGGCCAGCAGGGCGGCGACATCGTCGTACAATGCCACCGCGCCGCCGTCCCGCAGCGTTTCGTCGCTAAACTTGCCTGATCGGACGCCGACGGCTGCGATGCCGCATTTGGCGGCGGCTTCGATGTCATATGGCGTGTCACCGCGCGGCCGAGACAGATGAACGGCTTCGGATTGGTCGAAAGCGGAATGTCTTTTCTTGGGCTTGAGCGAACGAGAAGCTGAACCAGGCTTCCGGCGATGGCCCGCGCCGACTCGTTACATCATCGCTCGCGGGGGCCGGAACGGAGATACCATTCGACGACCGCCATGTTCGGCACCCAGCAAAGCCATGCAACCACGGGATATGAGGCGGCGAAGCCGATCCCCAGGACATCGGATAGCGGCAGGTAGATCCGCAAGGTGACAGCCGCGAGCGTAAGCGCGAAGGACCGGACCATCCAGCGTCGGTGGGACGCGATGCGGCCGGAAAGAACTGCACGCAGCGCGACGCCCGTCGTTAGCAGCCATGCGATGCCGAGCGTGCCGAAGCCGATCCCCGTAACCGGCCCCGTCGATACGCCGGTCGCCAGGATCAGCGCCGACACCCCGCCGATCAGGCAACCCGCGACATAGATGCGGCCGAGAATCCGGTGGAGGAAGGGCTTGTCCTGTCGGAGATTCGGCAGGAATTGCACCGGCCCTACGAGCAATGCGGTTGCAGCCCCGGCGGCATGAATGACGATCCAGGGGCCGAAACGGCTGTTGGCCGCGATGACAGGTGGCATGGACCCCGCGGCGAAAAGGTAGCGGTAGGAAAAGATCGCAATCCCGACGCTCAGAATCGTCATACCGGCCCACGCGACCTTCTGCCCCCACGTCTTTGGAGCCGATCGCGTCGTCACGAGCACACAGCGATCCGCCTGAATCGCTGATCGATCAGCAACGTGACATGTTGCAAGGCGTGTGCCCCAACCAGAAGTTCCGGATAACGATCCGACACCCGCACCTCCACGTCAGAAAGCGTGGCTGCGCCGATGCGGAACGGCCCTTTCACCATCGCCTTGCCGGTGCTGACCGTCGTGTTGGTCAGCTTGCCTTGGCCGGCCGGCTGGAGGGCACCACCGCCGACACGATCGAACAGCGCTTTCGGCAGCACGAACGACACGTTGGCGCCTGTGTCGAGATTGCCCTCCGTCAGGGTATCGCCAATCGTCACCGGCACGCGAAAGGCCCGCTCGTACGACATGACGCCATTGCCCTCACCGGAAAGCGCGACGGCGCGCGTGAAGGTGAGGCGACGCGCCGGATAGTCGATGACCAACAGGCCATCGCCGAAGAACGCGCGCCCCAGGATGCCGGAGAACGCCGCTTCGGGGCTGAGCTTGCTGCTATAGTCCCGGGTGACGACCTCGAGATCGCGTCGGACCAAGCCGCCGAGTGCGCCGGATGCCAAGCGAACGGTCCTGACTTGCGCCGTTGCCACGCCATCAGACGTATGGCCCGATCCGGTCGGGGGAATAGCCAGCGCGGCAACCAAGCCGGCATCGGCACGCCCCATGCCGCTCGCGCCCGTATCGACGGCGAAGACGAACGGCCCTTTTCCATCGACCTTAACAGTCACATAGATCCGGCCATCGACGACGCGGAACGGCACGCTCAGAACCGCGCCAGTCATCGCTCTTCGCGCCAGGGAACAGACCCCGGGTTTGTCCGGCTTGATTGCGAAAGCGGGCGTTGTGAGACTGGCTAAGGCGGTCGCCGCAACGGTCGCTGTCCGTAGAATATTCCGGTGCATGCCCTTCCCCCGACCTTAAGCGTATTACCCATGCAATACACTTGGTGATTTGTCTTTTCAACAGCGCAAGGGGGGGCGGCGGCGATGATCGACGGAAGGCGGGGATGACAGAGGCCGCTCAGGAGACCCACAAACGGTCATGCGGAGCCCCCAACCTATACATTACCGACGGACATTCGGTCTTTTGGTTGGTCAGCCGGCCTAAGGGGCGGTCATGTCAGTGCGGATGCACCATTTATCGTCGGTGACGTCGTCCATCGACGTGCATCGTCGTCAGACGGCGGCAGCGGCACCGGGGCCCTATGGCTCACGTGTGTCCGAGAACCGATCGGTGTCGTGGCCGCGGTCACGGAGCAGGCACGGCGCTTATGGCAGGTGTTTTAACAACCCTGCCGCGCCCGTGTATTGCTAATCTATTCAGCGGTCTTCGAGAGACGCAGAGTACGGCCGTTCGCGCACCGGCGACGGCGTAACCTTCGGTGTGCATGGTTCGCGCGACGCTTGGCGATAAAGTTGCGCTTTGCCCGCAAGATCCCGTTGATCGCAGTCTTCGATACGCCAGCGCGGGACATGCTGGGGGGGTCGGACCACGTCCAACGTTGGTTTTGGCGCCCGATTGTGCCGAACGCTCGGTTTGATTTCGACAAGAGAGTAACGAGGCGGTTCGCGGCGACCGGGCCCGTTGCAGAACGGCTGGCGCCAATCCTCCCGTCGCGACTGATGCTGCCGGTTAGGAGGTGACACATAACGGTCATCGGCCTGACGCGTCTTTGCATTCGAAGCACAACGACACTGCAACAAAGCTGCTTTAGCGCGCAGTCCACAGGCGCCGAGAGAGCCGCCCTTCAGGGACTGTGTCATCATGAAATTCGCTACCGCCAGCGCCGTTGCGGCGCTGCACGTTCTCTTCGCGCCTGCCGTTTCGGCGCAGGTCACTGCGTCCCAGGGAGGTTCGGAGGTCAGTCAGGCCACGATGGATGCTGCTCGTGGAGATGACATCGTCGTGACCGGCACGCGCGAGCGCGGTCGTACGCAATTCGATACGCTGGCGCCGGTCGACGTGCTGCCGCAAGGGCTGGTGCAGTCCAGCGTATCGAGCGATCTCACCACCGTGCTGGCGCAGCTGCTGCCGTCCTTCAACGTGCAGCGCCTGCCCGCCGCCGACGGACAGGCGTTCGTGCGCCCGGCGACGCTGCGCGGCCTGTCCGCCGACCAGACGCTCGTCCTCGTCAACGGCAAGCGCTATCATCGCTCGGCTCTGCTGGGAACGCGCGGCGCACAGGCCCCCGATCTCGCCAGCATCCCCACCCTCTCGATCAAGCGCATCGAGGTGCTACGCGATGGCGCGTCGGCCCAATATGGCTCCGACGCGATCGCCGGCGTCATCAACATCATGCTCGACGACCAGCCGGGGATGGAGGCATACGGCCAGTTCAGCCAATATTATGCCGGGGACGGCAACACCTACCAGTCCGGCGCCCGCGGGGGCATCGCGCTGGACGACAAGGGCGCGATCGTCTTCACCGGCCAATTCGCGCATGGGGAGGCCACCTCGCGCACCCGCCAGCGTCCCGATGCTCTCGCGTTCCAGGCGGCGAACCCGACGCTCGCGGTGCCGAACCCGGTACAGCGCTGGGGGCAGCCGGACGAAGAGCGCATCAGCGGCGCGATCGACATGCACTATGACATCACCGATGCGGCGAAGGTCTACGCCTTCGCTACGGTGCAGCAGGGCGAGGGGCTGACCGATTTCAACTGGCGTAATCCCAGCAACACCGGCAGCGTCTACAACGCCAGCAGCGTCTTCCCCGGTTTCAGCTTCCGCAGCATCTACCCGGCTGGCTTCACCCCGCGCTTCGGCACGCAGTTCGCCGACCTGCAACTCGTCAGCGGCCTGCGCGGCGACCTGTCGGACGCCCTGAGCTACGACCTCAGCGCCTCGGCCGGCCGCAGCCGTATCGACTATACGATCGCCGAAACGCTCAACGCCTCCTTGGGGCCGGCCAGTCCGACCAGCTTCTACCTCGGCCGCCTGACGCAGCGTGAGACGAACCTCAACGCCGACTTCGTCTATCGCCTGCCCGTCGGCGTCGTCGAACCGCTCAATATCGCCTTTGGCGGCGAACGGCGGATCGAGCGCTACGCGGTCGGCGTCGGCGATCCGGCCTCCTATGCGATCGGAGCGGGGGCCGCGACGGGTCTTGCCCCCAACGCCAACGGCTTCCCCGGCTTCGGCCCGCAACAGGCGGGCAACTTCAAACAGACGAGCAACGCGGGTTACGTCGACCTCACATGGCATCCGATCACGATGCTCACCCTCGGCACGGCGGGCCGTTACGAGGACTTCTCGAGCTTCGGCGACAAGTTCACCTACAAATTCTCCGGCCGAGTCGAGCCGGTCGAATGGCTTGCGCTGCGCGGCACCTATTCCACCGGATTCCGCGCGCCGACCCCGGCGCAGCTCAACACACGCGTCGTGAGCCAGGGTCTCGACACCCGGACGTTGCAGGTCTTCAATCAGGGACGCCTCGCGCCGACGGACCCGCTTGCGGTCGCGCTCGGTGCCAAGCCGCTGCGCCCCGAAACCTCGCGCAATATCAGCGCCGGCCTCGTCGCGCAGACGCATATCGGGCTGGGCGGGACGGTCGATCTCTACCAGGTCGATGTCGACGACCGCTTCAGCCAGTCGGCGACCATCGCCATCCCGGCGGGCTTCGCCAACCCCAACCGCTTCACCTCGATCAGCTACTTTACCAACGATTTCAACACCCGGACCCGGGGTGTCGATGTCGTCGTCAGCTATGCTCGCGCGCTCGGCGGCGGTCGGGCCAGCGCCACGTTGGCTTACAATTACAACCACACCACCGTCCGTAGCGGGACGAGTGCGGCGATCGCCAACGACACGCAACGCCGCATCTTCCAGGAACGCCTGCCCCAGCATAATGCGACCGGCACGCTCGGCTACGATATCGGTCCGATCGGCATGATCCTGCGCGGCCGCTATTATGGGCCCTGGACCGATGTGACGGGCAATGCGACCGGCGAGCTGTTCCAGCGCTTCGGCGGCATCGCGCTCTTCGACGCCTCGCTCACCTATCGCATGACGCCGAACATCTCGATCCGCGGCGGCGCCGAAAACCTGTTCGACACCTATCCGGCGGAGGCGACCAATCAGGCCAATCGCGGCCTGATCTATTCGCGAAACGCCCCCTATGATACCGATGGCGGCCGGTACTATGTCCGGCTCGGGTTGAGCTTCTGATGATCGATCGGCGCGCGCTTCTGGCCGGCGGGATGGCCGCCACCCTTCCCCTGCCCGCGCGCGCCGGTGCGCCCGCGCATCCCGCCCCGGACGACGAGGCGTTCTGGGCGACCGTCGCTGCGGAGTATGACCTGCCCCAGGACGTCATCCAGCTCGAAAACGGCAATTGGGGCGCGATGTCCCGCCCCGTCCGCGCCGCCTACGAACAGGCTGTCGCGCGTGTGAACCGCGATACCAGCTATTACGCCCGGCGCGGCATGCTCGCCGACCTTGGCGCCGCCCGCAGCGCCGTCGCGGCGGAGCTGGGCGTACCTGCCGATGAGATCGCCTTCACCCGCAATGCGACCGAGGCGCTCAAGGCGCTGATCCTCGGCTACAATCGTCTGACCGCAGGCGATGCGATCGTCTATGCCGACCTCGACTATGACAGCATGCAGGCGTGCATGGAGAGCCTTGGGCCGCGGCGTGGCGTGCGCGTTCGTCGCATCGCGCTACCCGAACCCGCCACGCGCGCCAGCCTGATCGACGCCTATGCACAGGTGATGGCTGACGAACCGCGGCTGAAGCTCATCCTCCTCACCCACCTTAGCCACCGGACCGGCCTGGTGATCCCGGTTCGCGAGATCACTGCGATGGCCCGCGCCCGCGGCATCGACGTCATCGTCGATGCCGCGCACAGTTGGCAACAGCTCGACTTCGCGCTGCCCGACCTCGATTGCGATTTCGTCGGACTGAACGGCCACAAATGGCTCGGCGCGCCGCTGGGCATCGGCATCCTCCATATCCGCAAAGGCGCGCTGTCCCGCATCGACCGGGATCCCGCCGAAGACGCGAGCGGCCCCGACACCGTCATGGCCCGGATCCACACCGGCACGCTCGATTATGCGTCCTGGCTCACCGTCCCCGCTGCACTCGCCTTTCAGCATCGGATCGACCGTGCCGCCCGCGCCGCACGGCTGCGCGCGCTTCGCGACCGCTGGGTCCGGCAGGCGCGGGCGATCCCCGGCATCGAGATACTGACGCCGGACGACCCCGCGTCGCATGGCGCGATCACGTCGTTCCGGTTCCGGGGGGTAATCAGCCCGCAGGCGAATGCCGCCCTTGCCCAGCGACTGCTTGAGCAGCATCGCATCTTCACCGTTCATCGGACAGGAGCCGCCCATGGCGCATGTGTCCGCGTAACGCCGTCCTTGTTCAATTCGGCGAGCGACGTCGACCGTCTGGCGAAGGCTCTGTCAGCCGTTAATTGAAAGCACGTGGGCGTGTATCCGATGGGCTGTTGAGGCCGCAAGCGATCGCCACACTGCCGAAGAATGGCCGCGACACCTGGCGATCATAAAATGTCGGAGCATGAGACGGCGTTAATGGTGATATGTCTCAGAGCTTGGATCACATAGGCAGTAGCAATTCGACGTCGCTGCCCTGACCCAAAAGTAAACGGTCGCAGTGACACCGCCACTGCTCAGAAGCGGACGTTTGGTCATCCGGTCTGGTGCAGTTCGAGAGCTGAGGACGCCGTACGTCAGACCTTCCGGTAACGCACGAAGGTCAATTGCAAATAGCGCGACGGACCGTATTGTAGGCACAATACACCAAGCGATCGGTTATGTCATGACGCTCTTGCGAATGCCCGAATGAACCCGACACGGCGAACGATCCTGATCGGCACCGCAGTCGCTGCCGGCTGTGCCTCCATGCCGGCGCTGGCCAGGAGCCAGAGGCGTACGGCGATGCAAGTCCCGTCATGGATGGCGCTTGCTTCCGTGCCGGGGGCAAGCTGGGCTGTGTTCGACGGCGAAGCGGAGCCCGTCAGCTCTGCAATAGGATACGCCAAAGTCGGTGAGGCGAACGCGACGACGGAGACGCTGTTCGAAGCCGCTTCCCTGTCAAAGCCGGTCCTGGCGGCTGCCATCCACGACCTTGTCCGCGACGGCAGCGTCGATCTCGACGAGCCTGTGGCCAAGCACATCGATTTCACGGCGGATGTCGCGACCAAGGCTATTACGCCTCGTCACTTGCTATCGCATTCCAGTGGTCTGCCGAATTGGCGGACCGAGGCCGGCAGCGATCTGGTGAGCCGGTTCAAGCCAGGCTCTCACTTTCGCTATTCGGGAGAGGGCTACGCCCTGCTCGCTCGCCTTGCCGAAAAAGTCACCGGTCAGACCGCAGCGGAGGTCGTCCGTTCTCGGGTGCTGACGCCTGCGGGAATGACGCGAAGCGGCTATGGCTGGTCAGCCGGCCAATCGCCGCTGGTGGCGTGGGCGCACGATGCCGGCGGCGCGTTGATGGCGGACAAGGGTCCCGCGCAGTTCCAGAGGAGCCGGGACGCCGGCCCCCGCCGGTCCGTAGAGGCATGGACGCAGGATGATCGCGTTGCGGGGGCCCAGGCGCTCGGCAAGCCGGCCCTGCCCGTCTTTATGATCCCGAACATGGCGGCGGGACTGTGGACGACCGCGAGCGACTATGCCCGCTTCGTCCGTTTCGCGCGCCGCTACCCGGCCATGAATACGCCGACGGTGACCGTCGAAGGCAGTCTCGCCTGGGGCCTGGGGTGGGGATTGGAACAGTCGGGCTCAGACCGCTTCGCCTGGCATTGGGGCGCCAATGACGGTGTCGCCAACCTGTTCATCCTCGATCTCGTCAGCAACGACGGACTGGTCATGCTGACGAACGGGGCCGGGGGGCTGCGGGTCTACGAACGAGCCGCCCGCGTCCGGTTCGGACGTGAGTTTGACGCCTTGACGTGGTTGTAGCCGTGACGTCGAGGTTGTTCCCGCCTCGGTATAGCCTGCGGCTTTCGGCCATCCATTCGTGTTGGGAGCGAGGGAGAGCGGTAGCGTAGCTCTGCTCGCCACCGGCGAGATTGCCGCCACGCTTCAATATCGCTAGCTGTTGCATATGGGTAATACAGTCGCTGTGCTGAAGCAGGCAGTTTCTCGCGGTTTGGTCGCGCTGGTGGTTTGTTCTTCGATTGCGGACGCCAGGACGAACACCACGCTGCCGGATCTCACCACAACCCTGCGTGAGCAGCGCGTGGAAAGCGCTTCGGTCGCCGTGATCCGCAATGGGCGGATCGTCTCGAGCGGGGCTTGGGGCATGGCTGGCCCCAACCGCGCGGCGACCGTCTCCACACCCTATAATCTCGCCTCGCTGACGAAGCCGCTTACGGCGGAGGTCATCCTGCGACTGGTGTCGGCCGGCACGCTGTCGCTGGACGAACCGATGGACCGCTATTGGAGCGATCCCGACCTGTCGCGCGATCCCCGGCGGATGAAGCTGACGGTCCGCATGGCGCTGAGCCATCGCACCGGCTTGCCGAACTGGCGCGATGCCAAGGGGCTGGCGTTCGATCACGATCCCGGCACGACCACCGGCTATTCGGGCGAGGGATATCAATATGCGGCGCGCTATGCCGAGCACCGCACCGGGCAATCGTTCGAGACGCTGGCCGGGCGCTGGCTGTTCGCTCCGGCTCACATGCGCGCCTCGGGCTATGTTTCGGCGCAGGGCGAGACGGCGCCGATCGCCGTACCCTATGACGAGGCAGGCAAGCCGCTGCCGGTCGAGCGGGTGACGCAATACAATGCCGCCGATCTGGCGCATGCCACCGCGCGGGATTATGCGCGTTTCCTCATCGCGGCCCGCAACGACCGCGGTCTGACCAGGGTCATTGCAGCCGAACGCAGCAGGTCGCAGGCCGATCTGACGCCCGACATCTGTACCGGAACGAAAGCGAACACCTGTCCGCCCTGGACCGGCTTCGGCCTTGGCTGGCAGCTCCTTGGCTTTCCCGGTGGAACGACGATGCTCCACACCGGCAAGGATGCCGGGGCGTTCACCTTCGCCGCGATCGATCGCGCGAGCGGCGACGGCATCGTCATCCTGACCAACAGCGACAATGGGTGGCGGGTGATCCTGCCGATCCTCGAACGCACCGGCAGCGATCCGAAGCTGATCGCCTTCCTCCGTGGCCAGATGAGCTGACGGGACCGCTCGCGCCGTCAGCCGCGACGCCGAGGCGATGGGTCGATCAGCCGCAGATAGGCGAAAGCGGCGTAGCCAATTGCCAGCACGACCAACGTCAGCAACGAGCTTGCGACCTCGCCGATCGACGCTCGCATCTGATTGAGCGGGACGAAGGCATGCACCCCTGCCGTCGAGGGTATCAGCTGCGCGAAGGCGGCGACGAAGCGCGGCATCTGATCGAGCGGGTACGTGGCACCGGTCAGAAAGAAGAAGGGCACCGACGTCGGGCCGAGAATGTAGATCGCCCGCTCCGCCCGGTCGAAGGCGCTGCCCGCCAGCAGACCCAGCGCGGCGACCGCGGTCGCGAAGATCGGCACCACTAGCAACATGCCCGGCACATTCCCGTCGACGGGCACCCCCTGGACCCAGAAGATCAGGCCGAACAGGAAATAGCAGCCGAGCAAGCCGACCGAGGCGAAGGCGGCGAGCGTGCCGCCAAATTCCCCGCGCCCCATCCGCCAGCACCCTGTCTGCCGCCGCCCGCCCATGAAGGTCGCGGCGCCGAACAGCAGCGTCTGCTGGATGATGATGACGGCGACCGAGGGAAAGACATAGCCCTTGTAGCCGCCGGTCCGGTTGAACAGCGGCTCCTCGACGACCGCGACCGGCGGGCCGGTGCGACCGAGCTGCCCTCCCGACAGAAGGCGGGTCTTCGCGATGTCCTGGACGACCGCGGTCACCGCCTCGCCAATCGTGCTGGCGCGGAGCAAATAGGTGGCGTTGACCCAGACTGCGATTCCCGACCCGGCCGTCCCGGCCTGCAGCTGGCGTTCCAGACCGTCGGAGATCAGGATGATCCCGTCGGCCTTGCCGCTGCGCATGTCGGCGCGCCCGGCAGAGAGGTCACCGGTTACTGCCACGACGTGGACCGCGCGGGTCGCATCCAGATCGCGGATCATGGCGCGGCTGAGCGCACTGGCATCCTGATCGACCACCACCACGGGCAGCTTGCGCGGTGCCTCGTGCGCATAGGGCGCAGGATAGTAAAAGGCATAGAGGACGACCGCGAGCAGCATCGTGCTGAGCAACGTCCGCGAGGTGAGGATCGCGCGCCATGTCGCGAAAAACGCCGCGCCGAAGGTCATGCTCGCCCCGCCCGCGGCCTGATGACGGCCAGCGCGCCGCCGCCCGCCACGACGACATAGGCGATCAGCGCCAGGGTCGGCGAAACCGCTGCGGCGACCGTCTGACCGCTCACCTGCCCCATCTGGAGCGCGATATAATGGGTGAGCGGCAGCACCTCGCTCCAGATCCGCGCAAAGGCATTGCCGCCGTTCAGGGGCAGCGTCGCGCCCGAATAGGCGAGCGCAGAGCCTGCATAGACCGCGCTGGCCGACAGCGCGGTGGCGGTTTCGCGCGTGACCGCCACCAGCAACGCGGCGATGGCGGCGGTCGCGACGTAGAACAGCGTCTGACCGCAGGCGATGAGGACAAGGCTGCCCTCGACACGCCAGCCGCGCGCCAGGGTCAGGTAGAGAAGCCAGACCAGCCCCCAGCCGCTGATCGCCACGACATAGGGCAGCAACTTGCCCGCCATCGCCGCCCCCACCCCGCCGCTGCCCTTCGCCCAGGCCGACAGCGACTTGTCCTCGAGTTCACGACCGAGCGCCATCGCGCAGACACAGGCCGCGATCAGATGCAGGACGGCGGGAAAGATCAGCAATCCGAGAAACCATTCGAAGCTGACCGGCGCATTGCCCAGCGCCGTCGCCTCCACCACCAGACGGCGGACGCGGCTCTCCGGCACGGCGTGGTTCGGCAACTGGCTGGCCGCGATGGTGGGAAGCGCCGCCGTCACCGCATCACCGGCCGCGCGCGCGACCTGCCCGCCAGCGGTCAGAAAGCTGCCATTGTAGAGGATGCGGACGACCGGCTCGCGATGCCGGGCGATGCTTTCGCCAAGCCCTGCGGGCATGTGCACGAACCCCATGATCGTGCCGGTGCGGACGGCGCGCCCTGCGGCGGCCTCGTCGCGGTAGCTGCCGCCGGGGCGGATGAGCGGCGATGCGTCCAGCGCGCGGATGATCGCCCGGCTCGCGCCGCTGCCGTCGCTGTCGACGATGCCGAGCGGCAGTTGGCGAAACGGCCCCTGCCAGAACAGGGCGGCGACGATGAATATCAGGATGCCGGGCAGCAGCGTGATCCCCGCCAGATCCCAGCGATCGCGGCGAAGGTGCCGCATTTCGCGGGCGAGCGCCCGGCGAAAGGCGGTCATTGCGGCCAGTCGAACAGCACGCTCATGCCCGGGCGCAGCTTGGGTATCGCGGATACGGGACGCAGCCGGATCTCGAAGGTGCGCACGTCATAGCCCGACGCCTCGCGCGTCGCGCGCCACGTTGCGAAGTCGCCGCGCGGCGCGACGAGATAGACCCGGAAGACGGCGTCGCGTTGCAGCGCGGGGATATGGCCGTGCAGCACCGTCCCGACGTCGATCGCGTGATACCGATCCTCGCGCAGGTTGAGCGCGACCCAGGGGTGGTCGATGTCGATGACCTGATAGGCGGGGATGACGGGGCTGACGACCTCGCCCGGCCGCACCAGCTTGCGCGCGACCTCTCCCGCGATCGGCGACACCAGCCGCGTTTCGCGCCCGAGGGCGTCGGCGGTGCGCAGCGCAGCCTCGGCGATGCGGACCTGCGCATTGGCGGCCTGCCGGTTCTGCGGCCGCGCGCCCGCCAGCGCCTTGGCATATTGCTGGCGGGCGGCCTCCGCATTGCGCGCGCTGCTGTCGCGCGCCGCAGCCGCTTCGTCGCGGCGCTGGGCGGCGACCACGCCCTCGGCATAGAGGTTGGCGGTACGTCGGCTGGTCACCGCCGCCAGATCCGCCGCCGCCTGCGCCGCCTGCCACGTCGCGCGCAGCGTCGCGATATCCTCCGCCCGGGCACCCTCGTTGGTTTCGGAGGCGATGGCGCGCGCGGCGTCGAGCGCCCCTTGCGCCTGCGCCTGCCCGCCCGCGATCTCGGGGCTGGACAAGGTGGCGAGCAGCGACCCCGGCTGGACCCGCTGCCCCTCCTCCGCAATCAGTCGATCGACGCGGGCGAGCGCCTTCGTCCCGACATTGACCTCGTCGGCATCGACCATGCCCTGCAGCTGCTCGGGCGCCGGGCGGCTCGCCAGCCATAGGCACAGCCCGATGACGATCACGACGATCAGCCCCGCGACGATCGCGAGCGACCGCTTGCCACGCGCCGGCGGGGTGGTGGCTTCGTCGGTCACTGCTCATCCCCTAAACGTCGATCGGCGCGCGCCAGATAGGTGGTGAAGTCGTCGACCCGGTGGCTGGCCGCGAGCAATCCGGCGAGCGCGAGATCATATTCATAGGCCGCCGCGATCCGCTGGCTTTGCGTCGTCGCCAGCACCGCCCGGGCATCGACGAGCGACGAGGACGGCGCCTCCCCTTCCGCGAAGGAAAGCTGCTGCACCCGCAGATTCTCGCGCGCCGCTGCGAGGTTGCTGTCGAGCAGCAGGAAGGAACGCCGCGCCGCCTCGACCAAATTCCAGGCGCGCACGATCTCGCCCGCGACGTCCTTGCGCGCCTGTGCCGCCGCATCGGCCGCGGCGCGTTCCTGCTCGCGCGCCGCATCCAGCGACTTCTTGCGGTCGAAGTTGGACAGCAGTGTGTAGCGCAGGCTGACGCCCGCGACCCAATCGGGTTCGGTCGGCAGCGCGTGGTCGCGGTTGGCATTGTAGCTGCCGAACGCAAAGGCCTGGGGACGGTATCGCGCCTTCGCCAGGTCGACGCCCGCCCGCGCGATGCCGCGCGCGGCATCGGCACCCCGCGCGCGCGGAGAGGTGTCGATCCCGCCAAGGAAGGTGTCGACCGGCGGCAAGGGCGTCGAATTGACGAATAGCGGCGTCAGCGCCGTTATGCCCTGCGGCTGATCGAGCAGCCGCGCCAACGCATCGGCCGCACTCGATTCCTCGAGCTGCGCGCGCAAATAGGCCCGCTCTGCGGCGTCGCGGGCGACCTGGACCTGAAGCACGCGGGCATGCGGGATGACGCCGTTCTGCTCGAACTTGCGGGCGTCGGACAGAT
Organism: Sphingomonas sp. DC5200-1; assembly: GCF_049897245.1. Lineage (NCBI taxonomy): Bacteria > Pseudomonadati > Pseudomonadota > Alphaproteobacteria > Sphingomonadales > Sphingomonadaceae > Sphingomonas > Sphingomonas sp. DC5200-1. The sequence goes on along the minus strand of NZ_JAFCVW010000005.1, from coordinate 209,748 downwards.
GGCGATCGAACCCCGCCAGCGTCTCGCGGGTCGAGCGCGTCAGCTGCGATGCCACCTGCCGCCCGAAATAGCTGCGGACCAGGCCGACGCGGGCCAAGTCGCGGCCCCCGGCCTGCTTGGCCCGCGCCACGTCGACGGCGGCATCGGCGCCAGCCTGCACCGCCGGGATCGCTCCGCCGGTGTACAGGGGCATGGCTGCGGTCACCGCGGGTCGGAACACCGTGTCGCGTGTCTGATACTGGAGGGTATCGGGAATGGCCCCAAAGATCGTCGGCAGCGCCGCACCGACCCGCTGGACCACCTGCCCGACGATCTGCTGCAGACCGATAGGAAAATTGCCCGGAAGCTGTGACAGGAAGTCGGCGGCGCCGGTCGCCGCATTCTCCTTCGCGCCGGTCAGATCGACGGACAGCGTCTTCTGATAGGCGATGACGCTGGCGGAGGCGCTGACGACCGGGCGGCGCAGACTGCGCGTGGCATCGGCAATCAATTCGCTTGCGCGGACGGCATGATCCTCGCCCGAGAGACCGGGCGATGCGTCGTCGAGCCTGGCCAGGGCCGCATCGAAGCTGAGTCCCAGCGGCGGCTGCGCCGCATCCGGCGGCACCATGGTCTGGGCCTCCGCCTGCGCGATCGCCGCACAGGCGAATGATGCCAGGAACGCCAGCCGTGCCGCCGGACGTAGCATCACGCCATTGCCTTCCCGCACAGGCCGGTCGCCAGGCGCTCGCTCCGACAGGATTGGTTCCCGCATGCGATCCCCCTCCACCCATGTGCCTGACAGAGCACAAAATGTCGCAGATGTGGACGGTGGTTACAATAGCGTCACGATCGCAACCCGGCGGGCCAGACCGGCTTCCCCGCCACCGGTCCGGGCGACCATTCCGAAAGTGGTATTGTCAACGCCGCGTCAGCAGTACCGGGCGGCTGCCGACCTTGATGCGAAGCAGTTCATAGGGCTTGCGACGCAGGTCGCGGCCGCCGTGAAAGCCGGGCTGGCGGTGAAGCTGGTTAGCGGTAAAGTAGAGATAGCCATCGGGGCCGATCGACAGGGTATCGGGCCAGCTGATGCGCGGATCGCTGACCAGGGTCGACCAATGGCCGCGATCGAGCACCCGGATCGCATTATGTTCGTAATCACCGGCGAAGACGCGGCCCCGATCGTCCTCGGCAATGCCATCCGACGCGCCTTTGCGCCCCATGCTGCGAACCGCGCGGCCAAGTTGCTCTTCCGACACGGACGGATCGCGCAACATCGCCGTGGGCACGGCATGCAGGGTGCGGCCCGAGAGCGGCCCGTAATAGAGCATGCTGCCATCGGCGCTCAGCGCGATCGCGTCGCTGGCGATGGCGACCGGCGTCGCAGTCCCACTGGCCGGGCGGTTCATCAGCACCTCGCCGTCGACGACCGGCATGAAGCCCGGCTCCGGGTTGGTCGTCGCGTGGCCGGACAGGCGGCGGATCGCCCGTCCGCTGGCGATGTCGACGACGATAATGCCACCGACGCCCGCGTTGCTGCTGTCGGTGATGTAAGCGGTGCCCTGCTCCCCCTGCCGCAGGTCGAAGCGCACGTCGTTGAGATAGGTCGTCGGCAGCACGACGCTTGGGGGCAGGACGATGGTCTTGACCACCCGGTTGGTCGCGAGGTCGATCGCTACCAGCTTCCCGCCACCCGCGTGGGGCGGCGCGAATTTCGGTGCAGCCGTGTCGAGCACCCACAGACGATTTGCGCCATCGGCGACGACGCTCTGCACCGAGATGAAGTGACCGGCCGGGTCGGCGGGATCAGGGCGATTGGTCGCCGCATCTGGATAGGGCACCGCCTTGCCGTCTACCAGCTCGGCGACCGTGAACGGCGCCTGGTCGCCCCATTGCGGGAAGTTGACGAAGATACGGCCGTTGGGCGCGACGGTCACGCCGGTCGGCATCGCGCCGTCGAACGCGGCAACCCGCTCGATCCGGGGTGCCGGAGCCGTGTCGCGGGCCGTCGCCCCGACCGTGATCGAGGCGACGGCAGCGGCGGCGAGGAGCAATGTGGCAGGCCGTTTCATCGCGTCATCTCCTTCAAGATACGGCCCGCCTCATGCGGCTCGGACCGGAGATATTGCGGCGGCGCCTTGACCGACGCACCGAGCACGGCGGCGGCGTGCCAGGGCCAGCGCGGATCCCACAAGGCGGTGCGCGCGATGGCGATGGCGTCCGCATGCCCGTCCTGCAGAATCTGCTCGGCCTGCTGCGGATCGGTAATCAGGCCGACCGCGATGACGGGCATCGTAACCGCGTCCTTGACCGTCCGCGCCAGCGGCACCTGATAGCCGGGACCAACCGGGATCTGCTGGCGTGGATCAAGGCCGCCGCTCGACACGTGGATGGCGGCGCAGCCGCGCTGTTCCAGCGCGTCGGCAAATTGCGCGGTTTCGTCCGCCGTCCAGCCGCCCTCGACCCAATCGGTCCCCGACACGCGGACGGTGACGGGTCGGTCAGCGGGAAACGCCGCGCGCACCGCGTCGAAGATTTCGAGCGGGAACCGCATCCGGTTGGCGAGGCTGCCGCCATAGGCGTCCTCGCGGTGATTGGAGAGCGGCGAGAGGAATTCGTGCAGCAGATAGCCATGCGCAGCATGGATCTGGATCGCGTCGAGCCCAAGTCGCGCCGCCCGTCGGGCGGCATCGGCGAAGGCATCGCGAATCCGGGCCAGGCCCGCCTCGTCCAGAGCGACGGGCGCATGATCGGTCGCGGCATAGGGCACCGCGCTCGGCGCAACCGTCTGCCAGCCATTCTCCGCATCCGGCGCGATCTGCGCGCCCCCGTGCCACGGCTTGGCACAGCTCGCCTTCCGGCCGGCATGCGCCAGCTGGACGACCAGCGGCACGTCCGACCAGCGGCGCACACTGTCGATCACGCGCCGCATCGCCTCTTCGGTACGGTCGTCGTACAGACCGACATCGCCATAGGTAATCCGCCCGTCCGGGCTGACCGCGGTGGCTTCGATCGTCAGGGCGCCCGCCCCCGCCATGGCGAGCTGGCCCAGATGAATCTGGTGCCAGTCGGTCATCGCGCCGTCTTCGGCGGAATATTGGCACATCGGCGCGATGACGATGCGGTTGGCGAGGCTGAGTCCGCCGAGCGTCAGCGGTTCGAACAGTCGGGCCATTATGCGTCTCCTGTGGAGGGCAGCGACGCCGCAGGATCGGCGGCGCGCAGCATGGTCTGGAGATTCCGCATGATCATGCCGCCTTGTCCTTCAGGGCGTCCATCACGAGTTCCGCCGTACGGGTCGCGCTCGCCGGGTTCTGGCCCGTCACCAGATTGCCGTCACGCAGGGCGAAGGGGGCGAAGTCCGGGCCTGCCTCATGCTGGCCGCCGAGTTCCTTGAGGCGGGTTTCGAGCAGGAAGGGCACGGCCTGGTCCAATCCGACCGCGCGTTCCTCACTATCGGTGAAGCCTGCGACACGCCGACCGGCGACGAAGGGCGTGCCGTCCGCCTTCTTGGCCGAGACCAGCCCCGCCGGGCCATGGCAGACGGCGGCGACGATCTTGCCCGCGCGGTCGAACCGCTCCACCAGCTGCGCCAGTTCCGCACTGCCGGGATAATCGAACATGGTGCCGTGGCCGCCGGGCAGGAACAGCGCGTCATAGCCGTCGGGATCGATGTCGGTGAACACCGGCGTATCCGCAACCTCGGCCTTCAGCGCCTCGTCCTTCAGATAGCGTTCGACCGAGGCATCGTTCTCGCCGTCCGCATTGACGCTGCGCTGGTCGACCGGCACCGCGCCGCCCGTGATCGAGGCGAGCGTCACGTCGGCACCGGCATCGCGGAAGACGTAATAGGGGGTGGTCAGCTCTTCCAGCCAGACGCCGGTCGGTTCGGTCCCCGGCGTCATGCGATCGGCGGACGTGGTCACCATGAGGATACGGGTCATCGTCAAAACTCCTGCTGCGTGGACGTCGCGAACGCGGGGTGCCCGCTGCCGCACCTGCGACGACGAGGCCATAGGGCTGTGCGATCCGGCAGCGGCGACCGGGCGTTCGTGTCCGTCCTTGTGCCCATTCAGATAGGCCCTCGCCGGCATCAGCAAATCCAAGCGGAATGGCGATCAGCCATAAGACAGGTTATGGAAACCCAATGTCCCTTTTGCAGTTGCGCACCTTTGTCGAAGTCTATCGCCGCCGCTCGCTGAGCGACGCGGCCCGCGCGATCGGCCTCACCCAGCCCGCCGCATCGCAGCATATCGCCTCGCTCGAGGCGCAGCTCGGCCACCCCCTGTTCGATCGCCATTCCCGCGGCGTGCGCGCCACGGCCATCGCCGACGACCTGGCTGCGGCGATCGGCGACAGCCTCGATACGGCAGAAACGGCCCTCGCCACGGCGCGGGCGCGATCCTCGCGGATGTCCGGGACGGTGCATATCGCCGCGCCATCGGATTTGCTGGGCGAGATGATCGCCCCCCGGCTGGGGCCGCTGCTGGACGCGGGCCTCGACCTGCGCCTCCACATTGGCGGGCGGGACGCGCTTTATAGCCTGTTGCTGGAGGACAAGGTGCATCTGGCCGTGACGGCATCGCAGCCGGACGATCCCCGGCTCGCCTTTCACCGTCTCGGGGATGAGGATTTGCGCGCCGTCGCCGCGCCGGCAGTGATCGAGCGGATGGCGGGCCTGCCGCTGGCCGATGCGCTGACACGCATACCGCATCTGGCATATGATCTCGACCGGCCGCTATTGCGCGCCTGGCTCGAGGCCAACCGGATCGCGCTGGCCGGTCAGCCCGCCCTCACCGCCCCCGACCTTCGCGTGCTGCGATCTGGGTTGTGTGCGGGGCTCGGCTGGACGGTCCTGCCCGGTTATCTGACCCGTGCCGAGCGGGCCGACTGCACGCTCGTGGAGATACCCGCGCCGATCAGGGTGCCGCGCAATACCTTCTACCTCGTCTGGGCGCGTTCGTCGCTGCGGCACCCCCGCGTTGCGCTCGCGCGCGATGCGTTGATCGCCGCGCTCAGGATGTGAGGCCAAGTCGACACGACATCGTGGGGCTCACTTCTCGACCCATCGATGGCGGCTTCGATTGACGTGATGGACCCCGAGCGCGGATTGGCGTGGATCCCCGCATACATCAGCGGACGCAAAAACCGCCGATTTCTACCGGTTTACATTAATTTTCGGATGGTACGGATATGGCCCAAAAAGGCCAAAGTGGCGGAGAGGGAGGCAGTCTTATCAAGCCTCACAAACGGCTGATTTCTGCGCCCCAGCTAAGTGGCGCCCAATAATTTTCCATGGGCCATACCATGGATAAAAAATTTGCCTCGTGACGAGCGCGTCACGCCGATGCAGCTGCCGATGGAGCAAAGCAAGCGGCATACAACGCCAAGCCAAGATACGAAGCCGAAAGGGTGGCAGTCACAGAAAGGGCGCTGGCCATATCATCTGCCAGGCTGTTGATCGTATCCCCGAACTCCAGTCCGCGCCATGACGATCCCGCGACCTCCCGCACCAGATTGAATTGACGCTCAAAGACTCCGAGCGCGACAAGGTGATCGATCGAGATCGATGCTTGCTCTCCCAGATCTGCCCGACTGCCCTTCCAAGCCTCATACTCGCTCATCTCGGGGTGTCGCGGCGGAGGCCCACCTTTCTCAAACAACCACACGAGGACCTTCGCGTCGAACGGCGTTAATCTCGTGACGATCTCGAGCAAACGGCGATCAGCAGCATCCTCGTCACCGGCGGCGGCCCTCGCCAGCAGACGAGCAAAGAGCGTCTGAATCTCAGCCTCGTCCTGTTTGGTCGCCTCCTCGAACCATGCGATTGCATAGCGCTCAGGTATCTTGGAGCGGTCGACCTTCAGCCCAAGCGCGGCCCATTCGCGATTGACCTTCAGCTGAAGCTCTGCCGCATTTTTGAGCCGCCACGTCGCGATTCGATCCCCGATGACGGCCGCCCAGGCTTCGCTCAGAGTGCCCCCAGCTGGGGCCAGCACCGCCTTTGCGGGCTCGATCATCTTCGTGACATCGATCGCCATTCGGTCAGCCTGCGCGATTATCGCTTGTGTGCCAACCCTCTGCATCCAGATACCTTTGGATGCTCGGCCCCCTTCCTTCGGAGGGCAGGCCCTCGCCCGGATTTGCGCCATTTCATGACCAAACGCGCTGCATAAAAAGCGGAACAAGCGAGCAACGGGAAGGGAACAAAGGCATTTTGCACCGGAGCTGCACCGGATTGATTGATCACTGCAGCTGAATAAGAAACATCGGCCTGCCCTTCTATCGTTCAAATGGTTCGGTCTCTGCCTGATGGCCCCCTGAGCGAGGTGAAACTTGTCGGAAAGAAGCAAGTGGCCTCGAGCCAGCTTATGCTGGCTGGCGGTGGGCCGGTTGCCTGCGAGTTCGCGAGGCACGATATTGCCTGTCGAAACCGCAAATCTGCCAAACCAGGAGAGAGCATGGATATTCAGCTGAATAACGGACCGATCACGTCACACGGTTCGGTGGTCGTGGTCCCAACCGACAGGATTGAGGTCACTGCCCACGGCCAACGCTTTGCATTCGTGCGCACCCATAAATTGGCCGCAATTTCACCGGACGACAGCGCGTTGGTGGTGATCGAAACGGCCGCCGGGTCCGGTACTGGAGCGCACACTGCCGGGCGTGAAAAGGGTCGCACATCGAGCGGTCACTCCGAATATGATGTGCGCTGGAGTCTCATTCAGCACGGCCATCACGAGGAGCTGGCGACTCTCACTTTTTCAATCGTCGTTCAGCCGCTGCCGCATGATCAACGGACCCCTCCTTCGAAGTAAGGTAAGCAACGTGATCGGCTGACAATTTCGGCCGATCACTCAACTACGCGCTAGGATAGCCGACACGTCGGCAAGACGCTGGCGCGCAGGCGATCGGTGCTGCAGGCTGATAGAATGCCTGATCCAGACGATTCGACCGATCCGACCAAGCTGACCGACAAGCAATTGCTTGACGCATACGAGGCGACGCCCGGCGAGGCCGGCGACGCTGCCGCCGATCGGCTGCTCGTCAGGATTCGGCGTAGGGGCCTCGACCTATGAGGCTGCGATCGGCGATGTTCCGTATCGAGGTGACGATCGTCGGCCTTCTCGTCGCGAGCGGAGCCATCTCATCGATCTGGTCGCTGGCGCGCATGATCTGGCGCCTCTGACCGATGCGAAAGCTCGCTGCCCCTGCTCTGGCGCTGATGGTGAGCGCCTGTGGGCAAAATGACGCCTCCGCGCCAAGGTGCGCCAAGGTGCGCCAAGCTCGAACAGCCCACTGACGTGCCCGCCGACGCTGAGGGTGACGTAAGGCTCAACGTGGCGATGGCGAGAATCGTGGAGCTTCAGCGGGAGAACGCCGAACTGCGCGCGAGCCAGGATCTAGTGGATGCTGAAATGCTGCGGCAGGAAGTGGCGTCGCTGAAGAGCGCGCTTGCGATGGCGGCCGTGGCGAACAGTCCGGCGCCTTTGGAGGCGGCCACGAAGCCGGGCAAGACCGACACGAAAAGCTCGGGACCACGAACCGCTACCATTCCGCCAAAGCCGGCGTCAGTGGCCAAGCCGGCGTCGCCCGAGGCGAAACGCCAGCCCAATCGCAAGCCACTAACATTGGATCTTCGCTGATGTGCAACCGTGCGCGCCTAAGCAGCGAGCCCGAGACGCTCTTCGAACGCTTCGGCGCCAGCTGGGCGCAGGACGTCGTCCGGCCAAACAAGGACCCTCACGAGCTATTCCCAAAGTCGAAGGCGTTCGTCTTGCGCGAGGAGCGCGGCCGGCGCGCTGTCGATGTGATGCTGTGGGACGTGCTCGGAGGCGGCGCCAAGTGGCCGATGACGAACGTCCGCAGTCTGGGGTTGCCGCAGTGGCGGAAGCTGGCGGCTGAGCCGGAAAACCGGTGTCTCGTCCCGCTCACCGAATTCTGCGAGTGGACGCCCGACCTCCATCAGGTGGGCGAGGGCAAGCCGATCAAAGGGGAGATGTGGTTCAACGTCGTCGACCAGCCGGTGTTCGCGATCGCCGGCTTTTGGCAGCACACGGCGAAGGGCGCCGGCTTTTCCATGGTGACGTGCGATCCGAACGAAATAGTCGCGCCAATCCACCCCAAAGCGATGATCACCATTCTGCACGAAGCGGATTGGGATCGCTGGCTGCAGGGCAGCTATGACGATGTCGTCGCGCTTCAACAGCCTTATCCGGCCGAGCGGATGACGGTGCGCGGACCCGTTTTCCCTACGAGGAATGCCAAGGCTTGAGCGATCTGCCTCCGGCGCTGCAGGCGGTCATCGACGCCGCGCACCACGACGGTGAGGGATGGGCGTTGCCCGCGGATGCACCGCTGGGCGCGGTCGACCAGCTGGCCGCCGACGGCCTGGCCCGCCACTGGCACGACCGATGGCAGCTTACCCCTCAGGGCTTTGCCGCGAGCGCTATGTTTCGATAGCCGGCCGCGATGGATGGCCAGCTCGTGATATTCGTGGCGTTCGCCGCGGCGCTGGTCGGGGCGATCGTGTTCCTGCGGCTGGCGACGCGACACCGCGACTAGCCCGACGTGTCAGACCAGGCACCCGATCGGCGCAGCTGACGAATGATCCCGTTGAATGCCGACGTCATCGTCTGCTGCCGGCCGATCTCGTGTCCGCACTGGCAGCCCTCCCAGAACGAAAAGAGCGGCCAGCGTTCGGGGCAGTGCCGCCAGAGGCATCGCAGAGCGAGCCGAACGGGCGCGCAGTCAGGCGGCACCTGCTCGCCGGCCGACATGACGGTGCGCAGGATCTGTATCGATAGCTCGACCGTGATTCGCTCGCCGGGGCGCATCCGGCCATGGAACGGATCAGGAACAACATCGCAAGCGATTCGACATGGCGCGCTGCCGACGATGCACCAGCAACGATGATGAGGTGGTGATCGAGTACCTCGCCAAGAAGCTGTGGGATATTCCGCTCGCCACTCTTGAGGCTGCCGGCCGGCAACTGCATCATCTTGCACGCAATGGCCGGTGAGCCGGAAAGATAAGGGGGATGCTATGGGCGTGTGGGCAGTCGAAGAGGGGATCATAACCGCGATCGATCGTGCTCTCGCCACGATCGCGATCCTCTCTGCCTTCGCGCTCACTCCGCTATTGCCGTTCGCAAACCCGGTGGCTGTTGCTGCCGGCGGGTGCCTGTTCGCCGTTGCCGCCGGTCTGCGCTTTTTCGGACAGCAGTTGCCCCCTCGTTGGTCGATCGCGTCCGCCGTCATCGGCTTGGTGCTATTCGTCATTGCCGGCGCAATACTGCTGCCTGCCACCAGTAATGCCGCCGCCGCGGCGAAGGCCAACGAGCGCCGATGCCTAGCGATCCAAAAAGATATGCTATCGTCCCTCCCGCTGCGCGCGAATGACGCCGACGTGTTCCAGGCGCTGGGGTGTAAGCCTCAGGGCGCGGGCAGTGTGTATGCGGACAGGCCCGACGATGATCTGATGTCGACGCTGGAGCGCGGCGACCGCCGCCGCGCCCTCCCCTATCGCGATCCGAACGCTCACTGACCCTTGCATCTGCAATGTATACGTCTACATTGCAGATGAGGAGGTCCTATGATCGGAAAACTGGAAGAGGTCGTGCTGCTCGCCACGATCCGCGCGGGCGCGGGTTCGCTGCCGAGCGGCATCTACGAGCACATCGTGGCGACCGTGCCCGAAGGTGAAAAGGAACCCGCTTTCGGCGCGGTCTACACAACCATTATGCGTATGGCGGCGAAGGGCATGCTGTCCGAAGGCTCGAAAACCGACGATAAGGGCCGACCCCGCAAGGCCTTCACCGTTACTGCCGACGGGACGCGGGCGTTGCAGGCCGGCTTATCGCAGACGGCGGCTCTGGGTGGCTATCAGCTGAAGGGGGCGTTGGCATGAGCGGCCAGCCGGATGACGATCAGGATGATGCGCGCGCCTATGTGAACGGCGTCTATGTTGAATTTTCCGAAAAAGGCCCTGACGACTTACTCGAACACATTCGTGCAGTGCGAACGTCGCTAAACGCTGTGTCAGAGGATGACCAAACTCAGGCCAACGTAGCAAGTCTGTTGGAACGGTATTTCGACGGCCGTCTCTCAATTTCCATCGCGATGCACATGGCGACCGCAGGTGCCCAGCGTGAAATGCCGCCGTCGACGTTCCTGTTCGATCTGCTGATGAAGCCGGACGAGGCGAAGGACGCCACTGCCAATCTGGAGGATTATTACCCTATCTGGGTGGCAAAGCATGGCAGCCGCCGTGCATCGCGCATTTTCCGGTTTCAGACCGGCCGCATTCTCGTCGGCTATTGGTGGGGCCGGATCATGACGCAGGTCGAGCGGGTTGTGAAAACGGTCAGCGTCTTCATCCGGCCGGGCGGAAATTGACGGAGGAAGCCTACTGGGAAGTGCGGCAATGCCGTATTTCGCTATTGACATCACTACGGCATTGCCGTATATGGCGCTATGCACACGGTGATCGAAACCAATGCTTACCTTCGCGCCGCGAAGCTGGCCGGTGTCGATGACGATGAGCGGTCCGCGATCGTTGACCTGATCGCGGAGAACCCGGAGGCTGGCGACATAATGCCCGGATGCGGCGGCGCGCGAAAGCTTCGCGTGGCGCGTGAGGGCGGCGGAAAGTCAGGCGGCTATCGGGTCGTGACCTACTTTGCGGGTGAAGCGTTTCCGGTGTTTCTGCTCACGGTCTTCCCGAAGAATGTGAAGACCAACCTAACCAAGGATGAGCAGAACACGTTCGCCAGCGCCTGCAAGCGGCTGACTGATGGACTTGGAGGACGATAATGGCTCGCAAGGCATTCGACATGATGATGGACGGCATCACCGATGCCATCGCCTATGTTGAGGGTGACGAAAGCAAGGCGCGCGTCGCGAAGCCGATCGACGCCAAGGCCGTGCGCGTGGCCACCAAGAAGACGCAGGCCGAATTTGCGCAAACCTATCACCTCCCCATTGGGACGGTGCGGGACTGGGAGCAAAAGCGGCGCTATCCCGATGCACCCGCGCGCGCCTTTTTGGCGATGATCGAGGCCGAACCTGAGACGGTCGAGCGGCTGATGGCGAAGGTGTCGGCGTAATCACTCGATCGTAAGGGGACGCCGCCGCCGACCGCCTCAAACAGATGGCGCCGGATCGCGGCCGAGCGGTTGGCGCGATAGCCGAACATCTCACGGCGCGCTGCGGGCATCAACCGCCGCCGCGATCGCGGTTGGCCTGCATGTGCGTGGCAAAACGAAAAATGGGGCCGGCCATCCCTGACCGACCCCATGTCATTGCGTTCGAAGCGGAGGACACCCCGGCGGCGGCGCGCCGGTAGCGAGCAGCCCCGAGACGCACCGCCGTTCCCGGATCACGCCGCCGGCGCGCACGTTGCCGCGCTCGACCGCGCCCACCGCTTCGGCGAGCCGCGTCACAATCTCCGTCAGCACCGCCACGTCAATCGTCACCAGCCGCCCGGCGGGCTTTGCCGCCAGCGGCTCAAGATGCTCGGTCTTGACCAGCTCCGGCGACAGCGGTGGCAGTTTCGGCCGCTCGGTTCGCGCGAGCGATGGCAACGTTGATGTCGTCCCGCATGCCGTCGACAGGAGCGGCAGGCAGAGGATCGCCGGCAGGAGCAGGCGGGATAGTGTCGAGCGCATGGCGCAGGTTCTCCACAATGTGATGCGTGACGGCCGCCGAGGCGACCGTCTGTTGCGCGACGCTGGTCGCGATGGTGGCGGATGCGTCGACGGCGGCGCGCTCATCCTGCCGCGCCACAGTGACGGCGGCGGCGTGATCGCGCTGAACCTGCATGGTGACGTGATCAGCCCCTGCCCGCTCGCCCTTCCGATGAGCGGTGAACAGGGCCGCACCGAGCAGCAGCGCGACGACAGCGATGGCGATCGCCCGGACCTGCCAGCCGGTCATTTCGGCAGATCCTGAAGGAACAGCGTGCGCTCCCGCTGGCGGCGGGCTGTCAGGCCCTTCGACGTGCACGACCAGCCGCCCGACGCCTTGGGCGCACACGTCTCGCCCCGGCGCCGATACGCGGCGACCTGCGCCAGCGGCACCGTCACCTTGTTCCAGGCTCCGAAGGCATCGGCGGCGCCCCGCCAGTCGCCCGCGTTGATCTTGCGGACCAGCGTCGATCCGCAGATCGCGTTGGTCCCCATATTGTAGGCCAGCGAGACGACCGCCGCCGACTGGGGGCCGCGCCCGCGCAGCGACGGCGCGCAACGCATGACCGGTTCGGCGTGCGCGATGAGTTCCGCCTCGTTCATCGCGTCGCACTGCGCGGCGGTGTAGACCTGCCCGACCTTCACCCCCTTGGTGACGCCATCGCAGGCGGTGGGCACCCCGACGATGTCGAGATACGTCTGCAGGTGGCGAGCACCGGCAACGTGCTTGACGGTTACGGACTGATCGGTGTTCACGGTCGCCGACACCGTTCGACCGCTCTCCTCCTTCGGCACGAGGACAAAAAGCAGCGCCGCGGCGAGAACCGATCCGGTCACAGTGGCGAGCGTCTTGCGCGGCGCGCCCGTCGGCGGCGCCTGCGGATCAGGAGCGCGCGTCATCGGCCACCCCCTTCCGCTGCGGGATGAGTCGGACGACGATCGTCGCGACGAACAGGATCGTCGGGATCGCGCGCGCCCAGCTGTCCGGCACCGTCGCACGGATCTCCGCTGGCATCGATGCCCAAGCGTGGGTCAACGCGTCCGGCGCGCCGAGCGCGATGCCAGTCAGGATGGCGCCGAACGCAGACACGCGAACGGACCATAGCGGCCAGGCGCGCGCCCATAGGGCCCGCACCCGCCGCCAAGCGTCGGGGAGCTTCATCAGCAGTCTCCAGGAGAAGGCGGGCACCGCGCCCGCCAAGGATTAGGGGATCTGGTCAAGCAGGCCGGCCATGTCGGCCGGCACAGCTTGGGGGATGGCAGCGCTGCTATCACCGAGCAGCTGGCGCGCCGCCTCGATCGGGCGGCGAGCGAGGCCACGGACGCAGGTCACGGACCCGGCCGACATGGCCGCGCCGCCGACCACCATCATGGCGCCGCCGATGATGTCCGCCATTACCGCCCCCTCTGGCTGGCGCGCTCGTCCTCGCGGCGCGCACGGTCGGCGAGGTAGCTGACGTCGCGCGTCATGCCGACCAGCACCGGGATGTACGTCCGGTCGTTGACTTCGGCCTGCGATGCCTGGGCTTTCAGCTGGGCGATGTCCTTGTCGACACCGCCCCGCCAATTGCCGATCGCGATCAGATAGCCGCAGACCGCGACGATCAGACCCGAGCATGTAGCGATCGCGCCAGCGATCGCAATCCAGCGCGGCGGCGCTGGCGTGGAGGTGTTGACCATCGATGTCTCCGATCAGCCGTGCTGCACGTCGATCCAGGGACGACCGTCGCGGATCGCCCAGACGGCGCCGAGACGGCGCATGTACTGCTGCAGCGTCATGTCGGCTTCGCGCACGGCGGTGACGCCGATGCCGGCGCCGCGGGCGACCGCGACGAGGTAGACCGCCACGCCATCGCCCAACGCCGCTTCGCACGCCGCGAGCGTGTCCGGGTCGACGTTGACCGGCACCTGCCCCGAGAAGGCGATGCGGTCGACCGTCTGACGGGCGGCTTCCAACTCGCCCTCCCAGGCGGTCAGCGCTTCGCCATGCTCGGCGAGCGCGACGGCATGCGCCGCCTCGGCCGCCTCGACCACAGTGCGATGTGCCGCCTGCGCATCCCGATAGGCGGCGAGGTCCGCCTGATACTGGCCGACTGCCGCGGCATAGGCGGCCTGCGCCTTTGCGGCCTCAATCTGGGCATCAGCTGCCGCCTGCGCCTGGGCGATCGTGAAAGCCCGGTCGTTGAGGAACGCGGCGAGCCGCAGCAGATAGGCGTCGTCATCCTCGCCATCGCCGCGGACCGGCTGCACCGGCATCTCGATCACCGGCGGCACGAAGGCGGCGGGCTCGACCGGCTTGGTCGGCTCGACCGGGCCATCATAGGCCGGCGCGGCATACAGCGGGGCTTCGGGCCGCGGTCCGAGGTGCGCCGCCCAGGTGTCACCGCCGACCAAGTTAGGATCGGTCGACTTCACGACATAGCGACGAGCATCCGCCCAGGTACGGGTGAGCTGGCCGTTGCCGTCGATGCCGCAGACGTCACCCTTCGGGATCGTGCCGCACGCCAGCGACTTGCGGACATATTCCGCATAGTCGGCGCCGCCCGCGTTGATAGTCCCCGGCGCATTGATCGAGCGATTATTGGAGGCACGCCCCACAAATAGCGCAGCGTTTGCCGCGTTGCCGAGACCCGGGCTGACTACCGATGCGAACCGCGCCGATACGTATCCATTGGCGCCGTTTGTCACGTCCAAGACGGTTGCGCCTTCGCCGGCCGTTTTCGCGATTACGTGCGATGAGCCGCTGCTGGCACCAACCAGCAGGTTGCCGTTACCGTCGAAGCGACCGTATTCGACCTGCGCACCGCCTTGGTTGTAATTGCCAAATATAATTGGCTTGCCACCGCCGAAGGTCAGCAGCTGCATATCGCCGGTGCCGTTCACTCCAACCAACGCACCGCCGTTGTCATTTCCCGTAGTGGAATAGGACGGTGCCGATCCGTTCGTATTGACGTGCAGCTTCGTCAGCGGGTTGGTGGTTCCGATGCCGACACGGCCGCTGTCGATGACGTTGACCAAATCATAGACCAAGCCGCCCTGGTTCTTGCTAATGGCGAATTGATAGCCGGTGCCGTCCGTGCCGAACGCCAGCCGCGTCGCGACCGGCGAGGTGCCAGTGGTGAGGATTTCGGTGCTGCCCTGGGCGCCTGGATCGCCCAGGCCGATCCGGAGCCTGCGACGCACGAGCGCGCCGTCCCCGTCGAATAGCGTGCTGATCGAACCGCCAGCCCCCACCCCCAGGACGTTCGCCGCGTATTTGTACAGGCCGGTGTCCTGATCGCTCGCAAAGCGGACGGCAGGCGCATTGATAGAGCCATCGGTAAAAAGGCCCTGCCCGATCGTGTCGAGGATCCCGCCGAAGGTGTTCTTGAACCCGGCGAAGGCCAGCGCGAGGTCGCGCGCAAAGCTCTGCGTCGGCGCGATGCCATAGGTCTGACCCGCGCCCGAGGCGCTCTGATACGGCGGCTTGATCGAGATCTGCGCCGCCGAGGTGACGACGTCGATTTCGTACACCTTGAGGTCGGGTCCGACGAAGATCTCGCCCACCTGCGTGTTGGAGACGAAGTCGGTGTTCGTGCCGGTGACGATGGCGTTGCCATTCGTCACCGCAACCGTGCCGGCGCGATACCATGACATTGTCGATGTCCTTTCGGGGTTATTCTTCGGTCTGGATGAGCGAGATGACTTGCGCCTGGCTGTCGAAGCTTGGCGCGGAGGTCGGGCCGGGACCCAGGGTGCGGGTGGCCAAGACGACGCGGTACACGACGCTCGTCCCGCCGAAATTGTCGTTGACGGTGACGGCCCCGCCCATATCTTCCTCGTAGCGCGCAGGGTTTGAGGACCCGCCGTAGGCGGTGGCCGTCCACTTGCCGGCGACGTTGAGTTCGCCGATCTGCGTCGAGCCCCGATAGATCAGGAGCTGCGCGCTGATCGCCCCGTTGCCGGCAGCTTGGGCGCGAGGGATCTCCGCCACGCGCGACCAATTGTAGCTGACGACGACCCGGCGCGATCGGCCGTTGCTGCCGAACACGCCGCTATCGAGCACGGCGTTGTACGCCGTATCGGTGGTCTGCACCGCGTTCTTGATGACGCCGGCAGCCAAGCCCCCGCCGAAATAGGCGATGCCGGTCAGCGTCTTGTACGTCACGCCGTTAGCACGCGAACACTGGCTGATCGCCATCGTCGGTCCGAACCACTCGATGAGGTCGCTGTCCTTGCCGAAGCCGAGGCCCTGCACCTGCATGAAGCTGCCGGTATTGAGGACGATCCGACCCGTGCCCATGCGCAGATCGGTGTTGATGAGATTGAGCGTGCCCGGACCAGCGTCGGACCCGATGAGCTGAAAGCCCGTAAGGTTGCCGTTGCCATCGATCGTGACCGTGTAGCGCCCTTCGATAACGCCTAGGCGATTCACGACCGTCTCGATCGACTGCTCGACGCCGACACCACCAATGCCGTCCAGACGCGCCGTCACCTGCTGGACCGCCTGTGCGTTCGCGTTGTCGCGGGTCACGCTGGCTTGCCGCTCGGCCGCGATCGAGGCGTGCGCAGCCGCAAGGCCATCGTCAGGGTCGTGGATCTCGACCGCGAGCCGGTCGATGTCGATCCCGAGCGCGTTGTCACGCTCGAGACTGAGTTCGCGTTCGTGATCGATCCGCCCGGATACGGCCGGCAGGCCGGAAGGCCCGTCGAACACATCGCCCCGCAGCTGCGAGATATCGGAGACGCGCGCGGTGTTGGCATCTGCCGCAGCCTTACGATCGGCCGCGATCGTCGCGCCCGAGATCGGCTTGCCGGTCGTCGGATCGAGCAGCTGCGCGTCGATCAGGTCGAGCCGCTCGGTCGTCGCCTTATTCTGATCGGCGGTCAGCTCCGCCAGCGCGACGATCCGCGCGCGGGTCGCCGCAAGCCCCGTCGCCGCATCGTTGAACGCCGCCTCAAGCGCATCCTGACGAGAGGTGAACGCCTTCTGCGCGTCGGCGACCGCCTTGGAGGTGCTGACGATCGCTGCTTCGGCAAGGCCCATGCGGGTGAGCAGCGCCTGCCGCGCGGTCGCCTCCGACAGCTGGCCGGCGACCAGCGACGTCGTAAACTCCGCCTGAATCTGCACCAGCTGCGCCGCGCGGGTCTGCCCGGCAATCTCGCCGGCCGCCATGGAGCGCAGCAGCGCCTCGGCGTCGGTGTCCGCTGCGGCAGTCACCTGTCGGATCGTCATCTGCGTGCCCGCGATGCCCCCCGTATTGTCGATTGCGGTCCGGTCGAGCCGGCCGATCGCCGCAGCTTGTTCGCCCAGCGCTGCGCCCTGCGCCTCAACCTGTTCCGTCAGCGCCGCATCTCCGTCGACCTGCGCCTTACGGTTCGTAACGATCATCCCGATTGCCGCCACGAGACCCGTATTCGGATCATCAAGCTCGGCCTGCATTTCGTCGAACCGCTCGACCAAGGCGCTCTGCTGATCGGCTGCGGCCTTAAGGCCTGCGGTCAGCTGCGCCCTCGTTGCCCTCAGGCCGGTCAGCGCATCGTTGACGATGGCATCGACTGCTTCGATTCGCTGGCCTAGCGCCGCGTCGGCCTCCGCGCTCCCGCGTTCGACCGCGTTGATGCGCACCTGCGTCGCGGCCTGCCCCGAAACCGGGTCGGCATAGGCGAGTTCGAGCGCATTGATCCGGCTACCGTAGGCGCCGGTCGTGTCCGCCAGCACCTTCGACGTCGTGAAGATCGCCGCCTCGGCTGCGCCCATCCGCGCGAGGATCGCCTGCTGCGCGATCGCCGAAGCCGCCTTGTCGGCTATGAGCGTCGTCGTGAAGTCGGTCTGGATCTGGACCAGCTGCGCCGCACGGGTCTGCGCCGACGTCTCGCCGGCCGCCAGGGCCCGCAGCAAGGCTTCATCGCTTTCGCCCGCCGCACCGCGCATCTGACGGATCGTCATCTGCGCGCCCGCGATACCACCGGCGGCATCGATGCGCGCCTCGTCGAGGCGGCCGATCGCGGCCGTCTGTCCGTCGAGCACCAGGCCCTGCGCCGTCAGCTGCCGCGTCAGCGCCGCGTCGCGCGTGATGCTCGCCTCGGCCTCCGTCAGCACCAAAGCGCTGGCGGCGTCGACTTTCGCCGACAAGGCAGTGCGCGCGATCGCGGCGGCCGAGAAGCCGTCGTCCATCCGGGTCGACAGTTCCTGCCTCGCCTGCGCGAGCTGGCTGACCTGATATTTGGCGGCCGTCTCGCCCGACAGGAGGGAGCGCAGCATCGCATCGGCCGAGCCATCGGCTGCACCGCGCGCCTGGCGGACGCTGACCACGAGGCCGGCGGTGTCGGGCAGCGCGGTCAGCGTCTGCTCGATCTCCGACGTCCGCAAGCCGATCTGATCGACGACGTCGGCGTTCGCCTTCAGCGCGATCGCGCCCTTCATCGCATCGATGTCGATCTCGGCGGTGCGGGTGCGGGCGGCGAGCGCGGTCAGCTCGGCGACTGACGCCTTCAGCGTGACCGCGGCGTTAAGGCCGTCGATCGCGCTCTCGGCCTGCGCAAGGCGGGCGATGATCGGCTCCAGCTCGGCGACCTGCCCCGGGTCGAGCACCGCAAGGGCGATCTGCTCCTGGACGAAATTCACCGACGCCTTGGTCGCGACGAGGCCCTTAACGCCATCGATCGCGACTTCGGCGCTGGCGGTCCGATCCTTCAGCTGGTCGACGGCATAAATACGAACCTGACCGGTCGCGGGATCGACGACGATGCCGGCATCCCGCAGCACGTCACGCGTGCGCGCGCTTTCCAGCAGCGTCCGCAACAGGCCTTCCTCGATCCGGCCGACGGCCTGGCCGACCTGCCGCTGAGCGGCGCCCTGATCTGCAACGGCGCCACCCAGATCGGCGAGAGCCTCGGCCGTCTTAGCGTCGGCGTCCTTCAGCGCGGAGATATCGCCGGCGCTGTCATCCACTCGGCCCGTGAGCGCGGTCAACGCAGCGTCCGCATCGACGCGGGCTTCCTTCAGCGCGGAAACGTCGGTCTCGATCGGATCGAACCGTTCCTCGATCGGCACGATCCGTTCGAGCTTCGCTACCGCTTCCTTCACCGTGCTGTCGCCGAACGGCGAGTTTGGGTCTGCACTGTTTGTGGCATGATCCGCAGGCCGGGTAGGACCGGTCACGCCGCTGAAGTCCAGCTTCGTTCCCCCAGTGACGACAGGTCCGATCACGCGTCGGTCGCCGGTAAAACCCTGCCGGCGATAGCTGACAGCCACCTCGTACGCCGAAGCGCCCTGAACGCTGACGATCTCCTGCCGGATCAATGAAGGCTCGAAAACGCCCGCGCCCGCCCAGCCAGCGCCTGCTGCCTGGCCATCCACGAAGGGGCGATATTCGAGAACGATCGCTTCCGCGGATCCTGCATCGACGGCGCCGGTAACGATCAACGCCGGCGCCACTGATCCAGCGGAGACAATGCTTGTCCCCGAAATGGTCCAAGCTGCCGCGCCAGGCGTCGGTATGAGCATCGGACCGGTAACGCCCGGGGTCGGCGGCGGCGTGGCGGCTTGCCCGAGCGCGAACGCGTGTTTTCCAGCCGTCTCGCTGCGGGCGGTCATCGTGGTGACGCCGGCCGACGGATCGAGGTCGCGGTTCAGCAGCAGGATGGGCTGATTGTTGAGCCCCACCTCAGGGAGGTTTGCTGTAACGCAGTCACCCGGCTTGTAGCCCATCCACACCAGTTTCAGCGGCAGGACGATCGGCCCGAACTCGCGGGCATTCTCGATGTCGTAGCGGACGGCTGTGCCGATCTGCGGCGTGTTCTGGATGAAGGGGTAATCCAGCACCTTCGACCGCTTGCCGCGATCCTCGGCGACATGCTCCGCGACGCTGATCGGTGCGCCTGGCAACAGCTGCCAATTGTTCGCCTCCAGCCGATAGCGCGGCGTGACGGTGTTGAACCGGTTCCGGCGCGGCTGCGTCGCGGAGACGCTCGCTTCGCCGATCACGTCGTCGATCGTGATCGTCGCGAGACTCACCTTCGGCGCGTTGACGAGGCACGAGATCTTCGCACCCAAGGCAAGCGGCTCGCCCATGCCGGCCTGAAGGATTTTCTTCATGCTGGCCCACTTCTCGTCGCCCGAGAAGATGATGCCGCCGCACGTCCATCCGTTGGCCTGGGCGATGTTCCGCCCCTCGACGAACGCCGGCACGTCGATGCCGGCCCACGGCGCGCCCATTCCCATAACGCGCTGATAGGTCGACCCCGGCACACGCGGATCGCGCTGCCAAAAGCCATGCGCCCAGCGCAGGCCGAGCAGGTAGGGGTTCTCCGTCCATTCCCAGGTCGCAACGGCCGCGTCATACGCTGCCGTGTCGGCGGGATCGGCCATACGGTGCGGGCCGTTGCCGCCGGGATACGTGCTATCCTTCGTAGGGTCGTAGGCCAGCGCGCCCTTCACCGTCCACATCGGCGCAGGGACGCCGCTCTGATAGACCTTCGCCTTTGTGTCGAAGCGCAGGGTCCAGGACGCCGCCGCCTTTCCCGAAAGGCCGCACTGCGCGGACCAACCCGGCGGCGTGCCTGCACCTGCCCCGAAGCCAAGCGCCGGCTCCGGCATCGCGCCGAGCTGCGTCATCGACCACATGAAACCGGCAAAGGCGCCGATCGCCGCGCCGGTACCGCCGAAGAACGTCGGCACCTTGTCGACCGTCATGCCCTCGATCGCGGCGATGGGGCCCAGCGAGAGGATCGCTACAAACGCCTGTCGGTCGTTATCGCCGGCATCGCGCGTGTCCCAACCCCGTCGAAAGCCGATGTTCCCCGCTGTACCTGTTCGCCCGAGAGCCAGCGGGATACCGGCGTCGGGATCCGCGCTAAACTGTTCCTGTGAGCCGGTCGCGTTAGCTGTCGGTTTTCCTGCGGTTAAATTGGCGGCGATGGTCAACGCCCCGGCTGCGACGGAAGCCACGGTGGCCACGGTAGCGATCGTCGCGAGTGTGGACGCGGACAGGCCCAGCCCGATGCCGACGCCAGCCGCCGCGCCGATGCCCGACGCCACGAGCGCAACAGCGCCGACGACTACCGCGGCTGTCTTTAATACCTTAGACATGCTCACCAGCCCGCCAACAGGAGTCGGCTCATATGAAAATTGCGGTAGGCGTCATCGCAGCCTTGCTCGCGGCCGAAGCTGGCGCAGGTCCGCTGTCGAAATTCGACGCGAAGGCGCCAGAATTCGAGATGACCTCAACCAAGCAGATGGGCGACATCGAGCGATGCCTGATTGACCTCAACGGTGTCCCAGCACCGAACGTTTACCGGCAGCCAGACCGACCCGACGACGTTACCATTCTTTGGCTTGCGAACGGTGCGTTCAACGGCACCGCTCTAGGGCGTGCCGACCTACGTCGAACCCCTAGCGGCACCACGGTAAAGCTGTGGCTGAAGGACAAATCCGCACGCCTGTGCGCCTGAAAAGAGCGGCTTTAGCCTCCACCGCTCATGCGTAAAAAAGTCTTGCTCGCCTCGATCCGACGAGATCTAGCCGATCAGCACCCCGCGGAGCGCCGCTGCGCAGCCGGCCGTGAAGCAACCGATTGAAACGACTGCCAACACGAAGGCGGCACAATAAGCCCACTGCCCGACGGTGTACGCCCGAACTTCCGCTGGCGTCGGTTCCAGGGCCTCGGCGGTCAGCATAATGGTCTGGTTGCGCCAAACCTCGTACGTCGATGCGTGGTAGAAGCGCTCCTGCGACAGGAACGCGAAGGCGTGGGTCAGCAGCGCCGCGATCAGCCCCGCCACGAAGCACGCGAATGCGGTCCACAACGCGTGAGCGTCGAAGGCCGGCTTGCCCGCCGACTTGGCGATCAGGTTCCCGACGAAGGTGAAGAGCGCGATCATCGCACCGCCGTTGGCGAGGAGCAGCGCCTTCATCGTGGCATCGGCGATCGACATCTGGTTCTTGATCCGATCGGTCGCCTCCGCCCGCGCAGCGACATAATCCTGCTCGGCGACCTTGCGGACCATCGCCGCCTTCTCGTCATCGGTCATAGCACGCTCCAAGCGGTGACATATTCCAACGGCTGCAACACGGCGGCCGTCGCCACCTCCTCATGATAGGCGACGACGCGGCCGTTGCCGAGGCAGATCGCCAGGCCGCCCAGCCGATCGACGCCAGGAAGCATCAACAGGTCCGCGACGATCGCCGCCGCTGGAGCGATGCGCTTCATGCCCATCGCGTCGATTGCGGCCTCGACGCTATCGAAGCCGCGGGCATTTAGCGCCTTCACCGCGCTGTTGACGGTGCGATACGATCCCGACGCCGGCAGCTTCACTTGATGGCCGAGTAAGCGGAGATGCGACGCCCCCATCCGCACACAATCGGACGTTCCCATGCGCAACGGTCGCTTTGACCAAACATCCAGCGTCTTCTGCGCGGCATCACGGCGGCGCACCATCGGGTCAACCTGCATAGCTGATCCCGGTCGGGTTCTGCCCCGCGATGCCCCAATACACCGGCTCGGCGACGCCCGTCACGAAGTCGAGTCCCGCCTCGCCTGGAAAGATGCTCCGATGATGCCCGGCCGATAGCCGTGCGCTCTCGTCGTCCTCGAACAGCCGCTCGAACACGCTGACGATCTCATAATCGAGCCGCCTGCCCTCCTCACCACTAACCAGCGAGGGCACGTCCAGTTCACCCAGGAAGATGAGGTGCGGCGACGGAATGACCCCACCGCTAACCGGGTCGATCGCGCCCATGTAGATTGCGACGGGCGCGCCCTGCATCGTTGGCGCTGCGAGCGCTGCCGCGGCGGCGTCGCCAGCGGGCAACAGCGTGAGCCCGATCGCCGGCGCGCTGTCGCCGACACCGTCGGTGAGGTTTTCGACATCGGAGATGGTGCCGAACGTATCGTCCTGACCGACGTAAGTCCGGCCGCCGAACTCGGCGATGCCGGCTCCGTCCAAAAGATTAACCTCGCGATCAGGCAGCGCGATCGACACGGCGCCGAAGACTGTCGGCGCATCGCTCTTAAGCGCTGCCTCCAGCGCCGGGGTAAGGTTCGACATGGCTATGCTCGCTCGGTGATGAGGATGGCGGGAATGTCTGCGCGGGCGCTGGTGAGCTCGAGGTCGATGCTGGCGCCGGAAACGATGCCTTCAATCATCGGCCGCGCAAATTCGCAAAGCGCGCCATCCGACGGCCGGACGCGTAGCATCGGATAGAGGCCAAGGACTATGCCCCCCGCCTCGTTCGCGACCGCATCACCCTCGGCGCAATGCAGATAGCGCCGTCCGCCATGGATGATGCTGAAGAATTGCCCTTCGCGCACCGTGTAGCCGGCTGTGAACCCCCGGAGGAGCAGGGCAAGCCCCGCCTGCCCCGCCCCGTTGACCACCGGAGCGCCGGGGTTGCCGATCTCAAGCCCCGGCTGCGGCACCGGAAACAATGCGCCCTCCGTCTTCGCGCGCCGGAGCCGAGAGGCGAGAATGCGACCGTCTGGCTCGGGCTTCAGGCGGGGATAGGTGATTTCCAGCGCGAAGCGATTGCCGAGGCGATTGAGGCGCTGATAGGCCCCGCCCATCGGCGCCTTTTGGTCTGCGCCCCAATCGAGCAATTTCGGGACAGCGCGGTTTGGCAGCCGCGGTTGCGGCAGTTCGATGGCCATTCCCTACGTTCCCGGTAGTCGGCGGCGACGCCGCCGCGCTTCCTGCGCACCGCTTAGGCGCGCCGCGCCCACCGCGATCCCTGGCGCCGCCGCCTGGAGCTGGCTCCCCGAAATCGAGGTGACGGTGGCGGTGAACAGATCGGTGTTGAGATTGATGTCGACTGCCATGCGCCCGCCGCCGCCGACATCATTGGCAGCCATCATGCGTCGCGATTCTGCAGCCGGGTAAATCCGGGTTCCCGACGGGAGATCCATGATCTCTTTGCCGTTCTCGTTGACGTAGGTCATCCCGCCCGACCAATATTCGGTGCCAACGGCGTTCCCACTGAGGAGGCCCGACAGGCCCACGGTCGTCTTGCCGACAGCTGCCGACTTTCCGCCACCGAACAGCGCGCCGAGTTTGCCGAGTGCGGAGCTGAGGGTGGGCAGATCGCTGTTGCCGTTGATCAGGTTCTTCAGCGGGTTGAGCAGCGCGAGCTTCATGAACTCCGCCTGCAACTCGCGCGTGATGGCCTTGCCGGCGCTGCCCCAATCGTCCCAATTACTCGGGTCTAGGACCGTATCAACTAGCCCCGCACCGAACGAGCGCAGCTCGCCCATCGCCGCCGCGGCGACCTTCAGCTTGGCGTTCATCTCACCCTGCGCAACGACGCCAGCGACGATCCGGTCGACGTCCGCCGCCGCCATGTCCGGAAACTGCCGGCGGATATCCAGCGCGACCTTCAGCTTGTCGAGCTCGGCCTGACGGACGTTATCATTCGCGCCGACGAGTTCCAGCTCGCGCTGCGTTAGGGCCAGTGCGTCGCGCTGCCCGACCAGCGAATCCGTGACATACTTCGAACGCGACGCCTGATAGCTCGCTTCGGCTTCGTGCTCGCGCTGGCGGACGAGCCGCGTCCGTTCCGCAGACCCGGCCTTCAACCCCAGCCCATCCGCTTCGAGGTTCGCAGCGCGACCGGCGGCATTCAGCGCCTTGTCGAGCGGCGACAGATCGATGTCGGCGATCGCGCTCTTGAACTCCTCGGCGCGGTCGACGCTGCCCTGCATCGCCTTCTCGAACGCAACGCTCGTTTCGGCCGCCCGGGCCCCCGTCATCGCCTCGCGATACTGGTCGATCAGCGTATTTAGCCGCGTCAGCGCATCACCCTGCGCAATCGTGCGCAAAGCAAGCAGCGGGCGCAGGGCAGCCTCATCCGCGAGCGCCGCCGACATATCGGTAACTGCCAGCGTGCCGTCGCGGACCTGCGCCAGGACGCCCAGTCGCGCCGTCGTCTCGTCACGCATGCTGGCGACGCTCTTCGCGCCATTTGCCACGCCCTCGGCGACGTTGAGCGCCAGCTGACGCCGAACCTGCGCGTCGACGTCGGTGCCCTTCTTCGTAGCGTCGGTGAGCGCCTTGCGACGCGCCTCCGCCTCAATCCCGGCGGCACTGCTCTTCAGGTAAGCATCGGCAACGTCGAGCGCGGCGCGCGCGCTCGCCTCCATCGACGCCGCCTCGCGCGCCGCGGCTGCGGCCCTTCCGGCGCCGCTCCGCTCCGCCTGGTTGCGGGCACGGTTGCCCGCCTCGGTCGCGCGCGTCTCGGCATCCTGGCGGCTGATGACAGTGCCGGCGAGATCCAGTCGCTGGCGTTGTGCGGCGAGCGCCGACCGTTCGGCTGGCGTCTTCGCCGCGGCGAGCTTTGCATCGATCGCGGCCAGCTGGTTCGCCTTCTCCTGCCGCGGAATGAAGGTGGCGATGGCGTTGCTATAGGCGTCGATCGCGCCCGTCAGCTGACGACGATCCTCGGCGGAGGCGTTCGAGGGGAGCGCCTTCAACCCGGCGCGAAGGGTGCCCAGCTGCTTCTGATACTGATCGCGACTGTCGCCGGAGAACGCCCCGGCTACGTCCATGGCGCGTTGCAGCGCCTGGTTGCCAGCAGCATCGATCTTACGCTTCTGCTCGTCGGCGCCGGGAAGGAGGAAGCCGAGGCCCTGGCCGTTCAGACCCACCTGCCCGATCATGTCGAGGTAGCGGCCGAGCGATACCCATGCTCGGTCGGTCGCGGACTTCACGTTGTCCCAGACGTAAGCGAGCCCTTCCGTTTTCGCCGCCGCGCCGCCGATTGCACCCTGCAAATCCTTCAGCAGTTCCGCTTGCGCGCGGGTGTAGTCGCCCTCCTCGACCAGCTTGGCGATATGCTCGATCTGCGCCTGCGTCAGGAAGCCGTATTCGCCAGCCAGCGCCTGCGCGCCAGCAATCGGATCCTGGAACGCTCCCGCCAGGACCTTTTGCGCGCCGGCGAGATCCGTTCCCGTCGCCTTGGCGAAGTCGTTCGTAACGGCAGTCAATCCGACCAGCACGTCACCCGATTTGGCAACCTGTAGATACCCCGTCTCGATTTGGCGGGCGCTGTCCACAGTCATGTGGCCTGCCGCCGCCGCCGCTTCGGCGGACGCCTCGAGCTGCATGCCAGACAGGCCCAGCGCCATGCCCGTGCCGCGCGCGGCGGCGCTAAGCTTTTCCGTTGCGGCAGAATAATCGTACCACGCCTTCGCCCCGATCGCCGCAGCCAACCCGACGCCGCCGAGCAGCAGCCGCGTCGGGGTCAGCAGCGCGCCAACCTTGCGCAAGCCGCCAGCGACGCCGCCCTCATCCATGCTGAGGACCGATTCGAAGTCGCCCGCCTGCATCACGGCGGCGCGCATGACCGGGGTGCCCGCGGACACGCTGTCGAAGAAATTGCGGATCGCGGCGCCGCCGACGACCATCTGCATGCGGTTGAAGCCGGCGGAGCTCGTGTGGCCGTCGAGCGAGCGCTTCGCCTCATTAAGGCGCTGCGTCGACATCGCGACGAGGCGGCCGTGCTCTTCCTCGTTGAGATCGGTTCGCTTCAGCAGGTCGTTATAGGTGGCGAGCTCCTCGTCATACCGGTGCTGCGCAACGGTGAGCGGGTCGAGCATCGCCCGCAGCTTCGCGACGGTCGCCGCGCGGTCGTCCTCCGCCTTCTGTAGCAGTCGCTGCGCCTCCACCGCCTCGCGCGCGCCGCGCTCCTCTTCTTCGAAGGCGGCGGCGAACACGGCTGCGGACGCCTTGGCGGCACCCGTCGACCGGTCGAGGTTGACGGTGGCGAATTGCCCGGCATTGCCGCGCCCGGCAAGCACCTGGTCAACGGAGGCGTTGGCCGACACACCGGCGGCTGCCAGTTTCGCGGCATTCGCCTGGCGCTGATAGCTGTCGATCTGCCGCTTCGTGTACGTCTCGGTCGCCCGGGCGGCGCGCTCGCCTGCCTGCTCGGCGGCAACGGCGACGCTTTCCATGGCATCATCGCCCGCCTTCTTCACCTCGGCGAAGTCGTTCTTTACCTCCGCCTTGCCGTCCATACCGAGGCGGAAGCCGACGTTACGCATCGTCATCGTCGTCCTCCCCCTCTTCCTCACCGGGCTGCGCAGGATTGATTATTGCCGCCTCGATCTGCGGCAGGATCGACACCAGCATGCGCGTGTCGACGCCGGCGGCGCTCGCCATCATCATGACGGCGGTGTTGTCGAGGCCGACCGCGCGGGTCGTAAAGCCTTCAGGCGTGGGGATCGTAGCGAGCCGGACCTGGTTGCCGATACCGGCGATCAGCTCCCAGAGCGCTTGCCCCGCTTCGGTTTGACAGGCTTCGGTGTCGTAAGGGCAGGCTGGGGCGCCGGTGTCGTCATCGCGGCATCGCCCTTCGGTTCGGTATCGGCAGCTGAGTTCGCAGTATCGCGCTCCGGCGTCGCCGCCGCTGTGGTGCCACTCACAGAGGCGGATGATCCGTTTTTTTCCCGATCCGCGTCAGTCCACGGGATGACATATTCGCGGTCCGCTGCCTCGACGAGGCGCGGCTCAGCGAGGAAGGCAGAAATCGTGCCCAGTTCGACGCCGGTCACGTTCCCGTCGTCGTCGGTACGCTCGCGATCATGCGTCGGCTCGATTGCATCGCCTTGCGCATCGCCGATGCCCGACCAGCTGACGATATTGTGGCGGATGATCGCGACGGTGAAGGCATCGGCGGCGCGCTGCATGCGATCCGGACGGCCTTCGAAGTCGCGCATCGCCGTGGCCACTGCCAGGCGCGCGTAGCGCAGCGACAGCGGGGACGGCTGGGCATTGAAGGTGACGGCGACCGCCTGCCGATCGCCCACGGCATTGATCAGGGTCTTCGTCACCGGCTCGGGGCTGGAAAGCTGGAACATCAGCCCTCCTGCGCGCCGTCGGCCGGGTCAGCCGGGGCGCCGTCATCGGCGATCGGCTCGACCGGCGGATCGATCCATTCGATCCGGATTTTGCGATTCTCGTCGATCGTCTTGAACGCGTTGCCCTCGCGGACGAGGTTTCCGTCGTCGATCGCATACCGTGACACCTTGCCGGCATCGCTGTCGGCGGCAATCACGCGGGCGATCGCCTCGCCGGTGGCAGCGTCAACGACGCGAATGTTGCCGAGGACCTCGTTCGGCGTGGTGCCGAATGCGACGGCAGAAGGGGCGACGATCGCCGTCGGATTGCGCTTGGCCATGTGATGCTCTCCCGGATCAGGCGTACGAGGCGACGTCGTTGACCAGCGTCGCGGTCAGCTGCGCGCCGGACGCGCCCGAAGCCTGATAGTTGAAGGTCGCCTGCAGCCCCTTGGGACCGGTGACCGGGCGCTTCGGGCGGGGCAGGAAAATGCGCGGCAGCGCGAACGTCAGGCTCCCGCCATCCTGCACCCAGCCGAAGCTGACGCCCGCAGGCAGCTTCGCGCGCGACTTGGCGAAGAGCGTGCCGCGCGGCCCGCGCGCGGTGAGCGAGCCGCTGGTCATCGCCTTGCCGGGGTCGACGCCGCCGATCCGGCCGTCGTCGCGGATCACTTCAACCTTATCGAGCTGGTTGCTGTAGGCGATGTCGGCCGACACGATGTCGGCCGCGGCGGCTCCCTCGATGGTGATCTTGCCCGTCGCCTGCGCGAACCGCGGCCCGCGAAGGCTGGTCGTGACGCCACCAATCGACAGCGCGACCGGGTCCGTCTCTCCCTGACCGATGAACGACAGGGTGGCGTTCAGATTGCCAGAGCGCGAGAGCGAGATCTTGATGGAGTTGACGACGCAGCCGTAGTTCGTGGTCCACGACGGTTCGTCGGGATAGCCCATCTCGATCGACGTCGACGGCAGCGCCTGCGCGCCCGACGTGAAGACGTGCGTGTACTTGCCATTGACCGGTCCGGTCGTCGTCGGCGGGCCGAACGTCTGGCGGAGCCAAAAGCCGATGCCACGCAGGTCGACCGGCACCACGACATCGCCATCGTTCGTGATGACGTCGGGCGTTGGATCGAGGCCTTCACGGCCGAACCCGAGCTGATCGTCCTCGATCAGGCCCTGCTCTTCGCCCAGGTTGTGGCTGACGAGCGGGAGCTTGGTGAAGGGGGTGGCGGGGGTCAGGCCGTACGTCGTCTCGGCGACGGCGTTCATAACCATGTTGATGCCGATGGGGCGACCCATAGACGTATCTCCTGGTGACGGGTGGAAGGCTCAGCCGAGCGGGCTGTCGGTCGAGTAGGAAGCGATGATAGCGAAGTCGGCCCAGCCAACCGGCACGGCGCCGGTCTTGTCGATCTCGCCATCCGACGGCGGCTCAGCGTCGAGGTAGATGCACAGGCCGCCCAGCGTGCGGTTCGCCTGGATCGCCAAGTCGACCGCGGCGATCATGTCGTCGAGCACCTCTTGGTAGGTGCGCGCGGTGGACTGGTAGCCCGCCATTTCGATGGGGATGCGATGATCCCACCAATAGGTCGCCGGCGACAGGTCGACGTCGGGCGTGCCGGGGTCGCCGGAGCGGACGATAACCATCCCGGTGGGGCTGACCCGCGTCGGCTTAGCGTCATCGGCGTCCATGCCCCGGACATCCGCGCCGGGCAGCGCGGCGACGATCATCGCCTTCACGGCAGTCAGCACCGCCAGCCGCTTGCGCATCGGGCTATCTCCAGCGGGCGTTGAGGTGGCTCTCGAACCGCTGCTCGGCGATCGCCGCGGGCGCGGAGAGGTCGACCGACTTCGGCTTCTTCACCGACCGGACGAGGCTGAACATGATGACGGCCTGCACGGGGCGCGGATTGCGGGTCTTGCCGCTCTGCTCCCGCTCCGAAGCGTTGCGCCAGCGCCCGGTCTTCTTCCGGATGACGAGGCCCTTCAGGACAAGATAGGCGACGGCGCGGTGACGGGTCGACGGGGTCCGGAACCCCTTGTCCTGCGGGCTTATGAATTGAAGCGTCCGACCGAACCGCTGCTCCACCTCGTCCGGCGTCAGGGCGTTGCCACTGCGCTTGCGGGGGCAGTCGTCGGTCGGGATGGCGAGGAACTTGCGACCGTTCTTCGCGACGATCATGCGGCCGTCGGCGTAGCTCTCGATGATCGCCGCGGCGCCGCGGCCGTCTTTCGACGGTTGGGCATAGATCCACCCGGCCGGCTCGAGGCTATGGACGCCATTGCGGTTGGGATAGGCGACCCCGCGCACGGCGTTGGCGAGGCGATCGCCCAAGCCTGCGGCGCGCACCTGATCGCGGAATGCCTCCTTCACGTCATCGGTCGTGTCGCTCATAGCCTCCGTGACGAAGCGGGCGACATCCGCCTCCGAGCCGTCGAAGGCGTCGGCAAAATCAGGGCGCTTGAACTTCGGCCGGAGCATCGCTCGGCTCCAACTCGCAAGCGTGAATGGTATCGTCGCGGTTGAGACGTGGGTCGCCGACCACGCGGAAGAACTCTCCCGTCCGGACGATCTTGATGATCCCGCCGCGCGGATCCGGCACCTGAGAAACAGGCAGGTGCATGACGTTGGTATCGACGACGACGACACTCGAGCCGAGCTCAGCCGTATCGGTCGGGCGGTCCCAAATGCCGACGATCCCGCCGACGCCATTGAACGTGATCGCCTCGCCGAACTCGTCGGCGGCGAAGAACGTGGCCATGTCGGCGGCGGGATCGATCGGCACCGGATCAGCCCTTCAGCACGTCGACGTGCTCGATCGCGCCGGTATCAACGAGATCCATCACCGCCTCGTCGTCGAGGCCGTGCGTCTTCAAGATGTCGTCGGTCAGCAGCGTGCCGGAGGCGATCTTGTTTTCAGGCTTCGGGCCCGTGACGATCTCGTGCACCGCACGAGGCATTTCGACGGTCTTCGGCGCGGACGCGGCGGCGGGAGCCTTATCGGCCATGGCAATTCTCCAAGTGATGCGGGGCGCGCCCGCGGCAGGTCGCCCGCGCCACTGGCGCGGGCGGATCAATCAGCGGACGGTGATGCAGGCGGTCGCGTTCGGGCGCTTCGGTACGAAGATCGGCGCCGACTGCGTCATCAGATATTCGCCGGCCGGGTTCTCCTCGATCCAGTTCTTCGAGAAGAGCCGGGTCGCGCCGTAATTGTTGCGCGGGTCGAGGATCGCGCCGTAGCAGGGCGTGCCCTCATAGGTGGCCGGCGCGCCGATGATGACGGTGTACTGCGGCAGCAGCTTCTTGGTGACGCCGTCGACGTCCTCATAGGTGTCGTTGTAGACGTAGAGCTCGACGGTGCCGAGGCGACCGACGAACACCGGCGAACCCGGCACGCCCGGCTTGTAGCCGAGGTCGACCGCGCTGGTGTTGCCCTGATAGGTCGTGTCGAGCTTGTCCTTCAGCTTGGGGTCCGCTTTGTAGAGCGCCCAGGCATCCTTCTCGAACACGACATGGCTGGGGGCGGCGCCGCATTCCTCGGCGACCTCCTGGATC
The DNA here is from genome assembly GCF_049897245.1 of Sphingomonas sp. DC5200-1. Lineage (NCBI taxonomy): Bacteria > Pseudomonadati > Pseudomonadota > Alphaproteobacteria > Sphingomonadales > Sphingomonadaceae > Sphingomonas > Sphingomonas sp. DC5200-1. The sequence goes on along the minus strand of NZ_JAFCVW010000005.1, from coordinate 178,715 downwards.
CACGCCTCGAGGTTATCGACGGGCGAGACGTTCGCTTCACCCCAGCGGGCGCCGAGCGTCAGCGTCTTCGTCAGCGAGCCCTTGCGGTTGAAGTTGACCACCGCGCGGGGGTATTCGATCCCCTCGATGATGACGCCACCGGTGCGCAAGATCTCCGAGGCCATGACCTCTTCACGACGTTCGATCTTGGTCTTCTGACCGGCGAGCAGGTCGACGAAAGCTAGATCGCGACGCTGCTGCAGCGTGAACTCGCCCCCGATCGGCTCTCCCGGCCGACGACGGCTGACCTTATGCGCGTCGATGCGGTCGAGCGGCTTGATATAACCCGGCGCGAAGCGGTCGGTCTGGAACGGGCGGTCCTGGCCGGGAGTGCCCTTCGCATAGGGACTGACCCAGGGTGCGATGCGCTTGTCGTCGAAGACGCGATCGAACATCACCTCGGGGGTGTCGAACTCGATCGGGGTGCTTCCGAAGAACAGCGCGCGGAGGAAGTTGCCCTGCGTGGTCAGCGGCGTGATGATACCGATCAGCGCAGTGGTCGTATAGAGGAGAGGATCCATGGTCGGGCCTTTGCAGATATGAGCAATGGCGGCCCGACCAGGATCGGACCGACATCAGGATGCGGGAGGGTGGCGGGCGTCAGCCGTCGAACGTGATGCCGAGGTCGCGCAGCGCCGGGCGGATGCTGGCGAGCGTGTGGCCGGCGCCGAGCACCAGCTGCGAGCCGATCAGATCACCGGTTTCGACCGCCATCGCTTCGACATCGCCGGCCGTGGCATCGACGGTATAGGAGAGGACATACTGCGGCGCCTGGCTGCCGTCGTTCGCGGCGGCGGCCGAGATGATGGCCTTCTTGGTGGCATCGATGATGCCGAGCACGGCGCCGATCGGATAGATCTGGCCGGCGAGCAACGTCACCTTCTTGGTATTGGGGGTGCCCGACCGGATCAGCGTGACCGGGGCGGTCGACGAGGTCGAGGCGGCGCTTGCGCGGGAATACATAGGGAATTCCTTCGTGATGGACGGCCAGAAGGCCGGAAGTGCGGCGCTCGGCGATCAGGTCGCCGGCAGCAGGTGCTTCGCCGCGCGCACGCCCGCCTGCGCAGCAAGCGCGAGGATGCCGCTCGCGCGCTCGGCGTCAGTCTTCGCCTTGCCCTTGTCGGCCGATGCGTCGGTTCCCGGCTTCGGCAGCTGGTTCTTCTGCACCGCGCCCGCGGCGAGGTCGGCCATCGTCGCGCCGCGCGCCTTGGCGGCGGTGGCAATGCCGATCGCGAAGGCGCCGGCGTCCTGGCCCTGCTCGATCGCGGTGCGAAGCGGGGTCGCCAGCACGCTGGACGGGCAGAGGTCGGCGAGCGCCAGGATGCGGGTACGCTCTGCAGCTACGGCCGCGGCCGTCGGATCCGGCGTGTCGTCGGCACCACCCGCGGCTGCCTCCGCCGCGGCGATCTGCGTCCTGAGGCCAGCGAGCTCGGATTCGTCCGCCGTGTTCGCCGCCTCCTCTTCCGCAGTCAGATCGCGGTTCGCGCCAAGCGCGCTGTTGATGCGGGTCTCCATGCGCGTTGCGACCGCACGCGCCTGAGCCCGGAGTGCTTCCAGGTCCATCGTCTACTCCATTGGTGCGGGCGCGGATCGCCCAGGGTTCGCGCCCGACGTGGGCGGGAATTAGAAAGCGGCGGCCATCGCCGCGGCGCGGCGCCGCATCAGCGCGAGGCGGGTGCGGCTGGCGCTATATTTCGCGACGACATCGCGCAGCGTCATCACGCCGTCGGTGACGCCGAGCTCAGCAGCGCGCTTCGCCGAGAAGGTCTGGCCGGTGCCGTGCATGGCAGGGACGTCCGCCGTTTCCATGCCGCGCCCGCGCGCGATCGCAGCGACGAACGCTTGGTTCATCTCGTCGATCTCCGCCTGCATCTCGGCTCGATCCGCATCGGAGAGCGGCGCATAGGGGTGGCCGGCGATCTTCTGGGGATCAGACGCGATCAACGTCGTCTTCATGCCGATCTTATCTTCGAAGCCCGACATATCGACGTGGCCGCCGCGCACGCCGGCCGAGCCGACGCCGCCGCTAGTAGAGGCATAATAGGCGGACGCCTGCGTGCCGATCCAATGCGCGGCCGAATAGGCATAGGGGCTAGCGACCGCGATGACGGGCTTGATCTGCCGCACCTCATAGACCGCGTCGCCAGCTTCGGCCGTGCCGTAGACGAGGCCGCCGGGGCTCATGATGCTGAGCACAACGCACCCGACCGCACGATCAGCGCCCGCGTCACGGACCTGCTGCGAGAACCGCTCGGTCGACGTGCCACCATAGCTGCCCTTCGGCGAGAGCGGGCCGGCTAGCGGAATGATGACCGTGGCGCCATCGCGCACTGGGTCGGCAGGCTTCGCCGCCGAGGCGCCACCGCCGAAGGCGGCGAGCGCCTTCAACGCCTCAGGCAGCATAGCTTCCACCGATCCTCGCTTGAGCAGATCGCCCAACGCGTCGGGGTGCATGGCCCACAGGGTGCGAGCGCCGAACGTCTCAAGCATCCTGATTGTCCTTTCGTTTCGGATCAGCGGGCGGCGTGCCATCTTCGACGCCGCCGCTGCCCGCATTTGCGCTCGGCGTGCCTGGCGACACGGCAACCGGCAGGCCCTCGGCGACCCACGCGCGATGCTCGCGACCGCGGCGGGCGACGTTCTGGCGGAAGCTGCCGCCGGTGAGTTCGGCGGTGATTTCCTCGCCGGTCTGCCAGCCGTTATCCTGCCGGATCTTGTAACCGTTAGCCTCTTGGGCGGGGTTGAGCGTGATCTTGCCATCGCCGCGCCAGTCGACCCCGGTCCAGGCCGCGCGGATATCGAGATCGGAGAAGAATCCCGGCATGGCGTAGTCGCCACGCGCGACCTTCTCCGCGACAAAGCAAACATAGGTCGGGACGCACCAATCCCCGCCGAACCACGCACGCTCGGCGCGCACGTCCATGTACAGCGCCTCGAGCTCCGCCTTGCTGGCCGTGTAGCTCGAGTTGAACATCAGCATCAGCACGCCGGCGGGCACGCCGATGGCGGCACCGATCTGGCGCACGATGGCCTCAAAGAACGGGTTGAAGGCGCTGTTTGGCCGGCCCGGCGACTTGATCTCGACCTCCGCCTCGCTGTCGATCTCCATGACCGAGCCGGATTCGAACTTGTACGTCGGCGCGGCGGCCGGGATGTCGTATGCGGCCCCACCTTCCGCAGGTTCTGCCAAGCTATCCTCGTCGCCGTAATCCGGCTCCGGCATCGGCGTCGCGCCGGGGCTCTTGTAGACGACAGCGATCATCGCCGACATCACCGCGGCGAACAGCTCGGCATCGCTAAGGTCGGACACCATCTTGAGCGGTTCCAGGACGGTGGCGAGCAGCCCCACCCCCCTCACCTGCTCGGCGCGTTCCTTCTTGTATACGTGCACCACGCGCGGCAGCTGAAGCTTCGTGTCCCAGGCGTCGATCCGCTCGGGCATGAGGCTGGCCGCGTTGACCAGCTGCAGGTCACCCGGATGCTGCTTCAGGATCCAGTAAGCGACCGGGCTCCAATGCTGGTCGACCTCCACGCCGCCGGCGACGATGTTGCCGGTCGCGGGGTTCCTGGCACCATCCGTGATCGTCGGCGGGTTGCGCAGGCGATCCGCTTCGACAAGCTGCCACGCGGTGGCGGTCACGCGGCCAGGCTGATCCTCGGGCATGACGCGCAGCGCCAGCATGTCGCCCGACGTGATCGTCCCGCGCTCGACGATCGCCTGCACCCCGTACCCCGTCGCTTGGCGCGCTGCGTCAACGTCCTTCGATGCGAGATAGGCGTCGAAGTCGGTTGCGAGGCGCTGCTCCCACCTCTCCTGCTCATCCGCGGTCAGACCCAGGGCGGCGCCGTTGATCGCCGGGATCGCCATCAGGCCGGTGCCGATCGTGAATGTCACCTTGCGGTTGATCGCCGCGGTGGCGATCGGCTGGTTCATCGCCGCATCGCGCTGCTCGGCGCGCATCCGATCGGAACCCGGCAGGGTATCAGCGTTGGCGGAGCGCGCGCGGGCAAACCATCCGCGCCGTTTGGCGCGATCGGGCTGCGCCCCACGATAACCGCCTGCGCCGCCGCCGAACACCGACGACGTCGCCGATAGCCGCGCGCGGTTCTCAAGGCGGGCAAGCCCTGCGGCCGGATCGATGAAGCCGACGGCCCGGTCGATGAGGTTCGGCGTGACGCGGACCTTCATCTCAGCGGAGCCGGTACGAGCCACGGCGCACGCGACCGACAGCGTGCTTCTTCGGCGACGGGTTCAGGCGATCGACCTGGCCCTGCCAGAAGACGATGCCCTCGCGGATCTGTTGCAGATCGGCGCGCGTCAGCTTGCGGCCCTCGATCTCGTACGACTGGTTGTCGAGCACCCGCCGCTCGGCGACGAGATATTCCTTCAGCCGTGCGTCGGCGATGTCGAGGGTGATGCCGACGTCGGCCACTGGTCAGGCGACCTTACGCTCGGGGCGGGCGATCGATCGCACGATCCGTGAAAACGCATCCTCGGCATAGGACTGCCCAAGACTGACGTTCCGCTGATCGATGTCGGGCAGCGCGCGCAAGCGGTCCACCATGCCGTTGAACTTCGCTTCGAGTGCCTTCGCCTCGTTCATGAGGTCGATCTCGGCCTGCGTCAGATCGCGGTAACCCGCGATCTTCTTGTGCTGATTGTCCACTGCTGGCTCCTTAAATCGTTCGCACGGTGCGCACGGCGCGGCGGGGCTTTGCGCGCACCGCGCTGGCGGCTCGGGTGACGGTCACGCCGGCGCGGGCAGGCGGTGGCGGTGGCGGTGGCGGGGCATCATCGTCCACTTGCTGCACCACAGGAGTGGGTGCCGCCGGCTTCGGCGGCCGTGCCCACTGCGGCACCTTGGTCAGGTTCTGATCCAGGCCGACCAGTCGCAGCATCACGACTAGCGCGTAAATGAAGAGGTCCCACGTCTCGTTGCGGACGCCCTCGGGCTTGGTCCAAAGCCCCTCTTCCTTCTCCTCGGCGCGCAACTCAGCGAGGTGCTTGTCGGAGAGGTCCTGCGGTAGACCGACATAGGCGGGGCCGGGGATCGGCCGCCGTAGGCGGTAATCGGCGATATCTTTGACGCGGTTGACGTTGGGGATGAACAGCTCGCACTCGGGCGCGCCCTTCACCTGCCGCTTCGCGTCGACGGTCGGCGACGGTAGCAGCAGCTTCTGCGTGGGCTTGCCGCCCTTCAGCAGCGTGACGGCGCTCGCCGGCAGCGCGGCCCGCCGCTCCTTCCGGCTGCCGGTGACCATGTCATGCCACCAGGCGTAGGCATTGTCGGTCGCGTCGTCGCCGCCGCCGGTGTCGATGCCGGTGCACAGGATCCGCATCGTCAACGTAGGGTCGCGCTGCAACGGATACCGGCGCGCCAGCACCTTGGAATAAAGGACCGCCCAATGTTCCCGGCGGCGGAACGGCTCCAGCTTGGTAATGCCGTCCGCCAGCGTCAGGATGTCGAACCGGTCGATGATCCACGCCCGATTACCGACGCCGTGCCCAACGATCAGTACGGAGAACCGATCAACACCAAGATCAACGGTGGCCGTCAGCGCGACGACACCATCGGGCACCTGCCCCAGCCGATATGATGAAGCGCGGGCGCGCTCGGTGAGCATGTCGAGCGTCACCGGCGCATCCCCGCTCGATCGGCTGACGTAATTCCGGCCGACCTTCGTTTGGAAGAACGACTTGAGCGGGCCCTCGTCCTGGTGGTCCTCGAACCGCAGTTCGGCGGTGCGATATTGCCGCGCCAGCGTCGACCAGGGTGCGAGACCGAACGTGCCGTCCCACCAATAGCTGTCGGTGCTGTTCGGCTCGAGTTCGCCGATCCTGCCGGTGTTCGTCCCCGTCGACCAGGAGACGGCCGTCTCACCTTTCCCGATCCACCGCCCGGACGCCATCAGCGCCGCCTTGTCGGCTTGCTTGTGCGACCCGCCACAGGTCGGGCTAGGGCAGCTGAGCTCGGCGGAGTTGGCCGCGTCGAGCGCCGTGCCGGTGCGGTCGAACGTCAGCCGCTCCCACGCCATCTCGAACGGCTCGCCGCATTGCAGGCAGTCGACCCACCAGCGCTTTGAGGTGCCGGCGGCGACGAGCGGCTCAATGCCGCGCTTCGGTCCCTTCTTCGGACTGGAGTTGACGTAGAGCTTCCAGCCGTAGCCCTGGAAGCTGGTGGTCCGACCTTCGAACAGGGAAACAGCGTCGCCCTGATCGCCGATGTCGTCATCGAAATCGTCGTAGTCGTCGAGACGTCCGCGCGAGAACGGGCGCGCGCGGAAGTTCGGACCGGTCGGCCACAGGAAGTGCCAGTCGCAGCCGCGAAACTGCTTGAGGTAGATGTTGTCGGCGCTGGCCGTGGCCAGCTGCCGCTTCGAAACGTCGGGGCACTCCTCGAGCAGCTTGTTGATCTGCGTCGTGACGTAGGAGGCGGTCAGCTCCTTGGTTGGGCTGTAGAACGCCATGTCCGCCGGGTCGTAGATGACCGAGTGGACCTGCCAGTTGTTGCCGACTTCCGACTTGCCCATCTGCGATGGACCGATCACGGCGATGATCGCGTAGGCGCTGGTCATCGCGAGGTTATTGGTCGGCTCGACCAGGTGCTGCATCGGTTCCGGGCTGTCGCGCCACGGTCCGCTATAGGCGCCAGGGTTGCGCAGGTGCCGATGTCGGTTGGCCGCCTCGATCGGCGTCACCTTCTCCGGGAAAAGCACCTCTCTGAACGACCGCCTCACGCTGGCACGGGCATCGGCGAACCGCGGCGGCTCGCGCGTCTGCTGCATCAGCAGCGACAGCGCGCCCAGTCGGGGGTGGATGGCCTGGCGGCTAGTCGATGACGCCGTCGCCTCCGCCGTCCTGTTCCGCGGCGTCGAGATCACCGACGTCGGCATCGAGCGCCTCCACGAAGAGCTTGAGCCGATCGCCGATCAGATCGTCGATCGCGTCCTGCACCTCCCTATCGAGTGAGAACCTGCGGCGGATCGTAAGGCCGACACCCTGAAGCTGGCGCCGCAGCTCAATCACTGCGTTGACCGTCTCGGCCTCATAGTCATGGACGCGCGTCAGCTCGCCCATCGCCTCTCGATATTCCAGCTCAGCGAGGCCGGCTTTGAATTCGTCCCCGCGCTGCTTGCCGGATAGAAGGAGGTCGTCCTCACTGGCGTCGCCGCCGAGCATGGACAAGCGCAATTCGGCGAGCTTGGCGGCGCGCCCGTCATCATCACCGCCGGCAGCGGCGCGTTGCTTCCACCACTCGACGCCAGCAAGCGCCGCGATCTTGTAGCCCCGTCCTCGCGTGCCGCGCTCGAGGATCCAAGGCGCTTTCGCAGGCGCGGCTTTTAGATGCGAACGCATCGTCTCCGGCGTTACGCCGCAGAGCGATGCGAACTCGTCCAGATTGACGATGAGCTCGTCGGATTTGCGCTTGCGCGGCGCCGCGCGCGGGGTCGCGGCTCGCGCCATTCAGCCTCCTACGCCTACCGCCAGGGCCCGACGGAAAAGCAAAACCCAAATAAAAAGGCGTAACGATTTCCGAACACGGGAAACGCACGCGCGTCGCGGCTTCGCCCCCCGTATTCGCCGCCCCCGCTGGGAGGACCCAACGGGGGGTATGTCCGCCTCGGACTGACCTGAGGTCGGACGTTGGTCAGCCCCGACCACGCACGGCGGCGCGCGCCTCGGCGGCGATGCGCTCGACGTTCGCGATGCGATCCTCGGCGCGGCTGTGGCTTTCGACATCAGCCTCGAAGTCGAACGCGGCGCTATGCAGTTCGCCAGCCAAGCGCTCGAGGATCATTGCTGTCGTGGCTACAGGTTGAGACATCGAGCCTCCCACTTCCGAATGTCAGGAAGTCTTATCGGCCGCCCTCTGCTTTCGTGCGGTGGCCATCAGATCGACACGCCGGCGGCGCTCTTCCGCCCTCGTGAGATCGTGAGACACTATCGGCGCGCGCACGCGGTTAAGTTGCGGTTGCAACCTGCCGACCGGCCGTCGAGCGATAGCGCATTTGTTGTACTCAGGGCGGAGGGCCTGAATGTATCGCCGCTCAGTTGCGTCCAGCTTGTCCCGCTCGCACCTGATAAACGATACGGCGTCGAAGGTCTTCACACCTTCAGCAATGTGCGAGCAGATGCGACGGCGGATATCGACGGCTTGCCCGACGTAAACGACCTCACCACTCCGATACAGGAAGTAAACGCCCGTCACGTTGAAGCCGTCGAACGAGGGAATGCAGAGTGAAAGGCCTAGTTCGGTAGCCAACGCTTCGCACTCCTGCTGGCGACATCCGCCGGCTAGTTCGGTGGCGGGCGCGATTGGCTCAATGGCCAGCCTTCAAACCCGCAGGGCTGCTCTATGCAGCGGCGCCCGTCATCCGGGCTGACGATCCTGTACCTGATCCGTTCGCAAATGCATAGAGGCGATCTTGAAGTCGAAGGCGCCGCCGAACGTCACCACGGTCCAGCTACCATCGCACAGAACCACTTCCCCTGTGAGGCCTCGGAAAGTGTCGTTCTCCACCCTCACCGGCTGACCGGCGGCGAACAGGGGCGCGCTGCCGCTCGCCTTCCGCTTCGCCTTGCCACGAAGCTCCTCCGTCCTCAGGCGCTCGACTTCGGCGTTCTTAACCTTTGCGACCTTGCCCATATGATGGAAGATTGAGAAGGCCGGGAACGGCGAGGCGGGCATACGCAGCACCGCTTGCAAATCATCCTGGCGGTCCTGGCGTGCGAAGACGAAAGTGGGCATCAGCGGCACCTCGACCTCTGACGTCTTCGTCTTTCCCCGCAGCGTGCGCCGCTTCTGCATGCGTGTCGGAGTCCACACGTCGTAGCCGGCGTCGAGCAGGGCCTGTGCCAGGATCAGCGTACGTGGCGCGGCGGTGCGCAGGACGATCCAGCGGCCTGTGCTGACGGCCGAAGCCTGCAACGATTCGGTCCTCTGGTGCATCATGACAGCTCCCCCGGCGCAAGCCGTCGGGCTGCGTTCACCCTATGTGCTATGGCGTACCCGAAAGCGGCAGTTCCCAATTCCGCACATGCCAACCCCCGATTGCGAAGATAGCGTGTCAATGAAATGGCCGTTACGCTTGGCAAGGGGAGCACCACAGGAGGGGCAATTTTGTGGCAGATTCAAAGGTTACGGTAGAGGACGTGGCGAAAAGCCTCGAACAGGCGGGTGAGCGTTTCCTGACCCAGTGGAAGGCGCATGGTTGGCAGACCACAGTAAATATGCACGCCAACGTCAACTGGATGGCCCCCTCCATGAGTGCGGACGAATTATATGCCGAGGTGGCAGACGCGGCGACGCGTGTTCGATCTGCCAATTCTCGCAAGCTGCCGGACGCAGAGTCGAAATATTTATTTCGATTGAAGGTGCGTGCTGACGCCTTCAATGCGTCGCAGATCAATTCGGCTTTCGACGCCGTAACAGCCAATTTGCTGGAGCTCGTGAACTCCGTCTACCGGCACGTACCTCCACTGCCAGCCCCGCCGCCACCACCGCCAAAGATCGACTGGGAAGATCTGAAAAAGGACCGGAATCTTTTACCGAAAGACCTGTTTGCACGTCTCCGGGCAGTCGACACCCGCCTGAAAGATATCGAGCCGCGCTCATTGGAAGTGGGTAAAAAGATAGCGGACATCGAAGCAGCTCATGAAACTGCGGAACAATTGCCCACAGACCTCGCGGAGCTGCGGGACCAGAAGTCGGAGCTCACTGCGCTTATGAAGAGCGCCTCCCAGGCTGCGGAGACGGTGTCGAGTGAGGAAACGAGAGCGAGTGACGCGCGGCAGCGCATCGAAGCCGCCGAGCGCGATGCGGGCCGCCGAATAGGCGATGCGCTTGGATCGGCAGATGCGATGATCCGTCGCAGCGAACAAGCTCTCCGCGGCGCGACCAGCGCGGGCTTGGCAAAAGCATTCGAGGCACGCAGGTCCGCCCTTGCCCAATCCGGTATGTTTTGGACCTTTGGACTAATCGCAGCTCTTGGTGTCGCGCTACTCGTCGGATGGGAGCGACTGCAAAGCCTCAAGGAGGTGCTAAACGGAGGCAAGGAGGCCGCAACGATCTGGGCGAACGCGGCGCTCGCGATCTTCGGCATCGGAGCACCAGTCTGGTTTGCCTGGCTCGCCACGAAGCAGATCGGCATGACGTTCCGACTAGCGGAGGACTACGCGTTCAAGGCTTCTGTATCTCAAGCCTATGAGGGATATCGTGCCGAAGCCGTGCAGGTGGACGAAGCGCTGCGCGAAAGACTTTTGATCTCTGCCCTGACGCGCATCGAAGAGGCGCCCAGCCGCCTGCTCGGACCAGATCATCACAGCAGCCCCCTATCCGAATTGCTATCAAACCCGGCGATACGAAAAAGCTTGGAAGCGGTGCCAGGAATTTCAGAGAAAATCATGGCGCTAATTCCGACGAAAGGCGGCGCGGCAGCCGCCATTATTGTGCCGGCGGCAGCAACCGCAGCGGTAGCTTCTGCCATCTCGGGCGATGACACGAAGCCCGAAGGGTCGACGCCGTAGGAGAGCGACATCAGGCGAGACGGCTGGTTGGCTAAGTCGTCCATTTAGGACAGCCATTTTCGACCGGATATGAGGCGGCAACTTCGGGTGCAGCTGACTTGATAATCGTCCATCCGCGTCCGTGGCAGCCATTCTCCAGGTCTAGGTCTGAAAGGTTAGCGGCAGGGTCGATTAACACAATCGGCTCTGCTGCATGACGGTCGTAGGTCAGATAGCCGCCGATCTGTAGCTTCAGCAGGTATCGGGCAACATGTTGACGCCGCACAGCAGCACGACGTGACACTTCTCCCAAGCTGGGGGAGCGGCCGTGCTGGCGCCGATACGCCCTGATTGCGAACAGAACGCGATCACACGCGCTGGTTGTGAAGGGAACAGGGATGACCGCCATATCAGTCACGCCACTTCCCGATTGCTCGTGCCGGCCATGCCGAGGACGTATTGAGCGAGGCGACGGATTCGGCTGTCATCGGTGAACCGCGCCGCCGGCGCAACGCCGGGATCGACGATGCCTCGCGCCTGGTCCGTCTTGACGCCCAACGTCTCGAGCAGCACGGGATCGCTTCCGCCTGACGTGTGGAGGTAGTGGGCCGTCACCTGCTCGACTTGGCCCGGCCGGCGTAGCCGCCCGACGACCTGGTAATGCACCTGCGGTGACCAATCGAGCTCCCCGAACACGACGTCGCGGCAATGGAATTGCAGGCCGTCGAGCCCCGCCCCCGATCGCAGCGAAATGATCATCACGCGGCTGTCGCCGTTGGTGAACGCCTCGACGCTACGCGCCTTCCCTGCGCCGCTTTCGGATCCGGTGTAGAGGACCGGATTGAACGGCGCGAGATCCTCCATCCACCTCGCGTAGACGTCGCGGTGCCAGCCAGCGAGCAGCACCCGCGGGCTGTCCTTGAGCAAAAGCCTGACGTACGCCGCCGCTGATCGTGCCTTTGCGATACCGGTCAGCATCCGCATCTTGAGGTCGAGATCGCGCGCCGCGCGCCCAGCCTCGACGAAGCTGCCGCTCAGCACCGTCATCGCGAGGGACCGCGTCAGCGCCTCCTCTGCCTCGGTGGCGTCGTCATCCCAGCCGACCTCATAGTCAATGACGTTCGCCGGCGGCATGGACGCGGACACGGTCGCGTCCGTCTCGGTGCGCCGCAGGAAATAGCCGGTGTCGCGAAGGTACGAGCCCAGTGCGTCGGGGTCTTTCACCTGGCGCGTGCCATTGCACCACTCGCGCATGAACTCATCACCCCTGCCGAGCAGGTCAGGCTGGATGAAGTTCATGACGTTGTGGATCTCGTCGCCGTAATTGTAGACCGGCGTCGCCGTCAGCCCGATCCGCAGCTCGGCGCCCTGGCTCGCGATACGACACGCCTGCCCCTTCGACGTGCTGGGTCCGTGGCGCAGCTCCTGCACCTCGTCATACGCCACCGTCTTGAACAGGCCCGTCTTCAGCACGTCGATCCAGCCAGCGACGTTCGAATAGCGGAACACGTACACGTCCGCCGTGGGCAGGTCGTAGGGCTTGGTCCCTTTGATGACGTGGACGCGCAGCGTCGTGAACTTCTCGATCTGCGCGGCCCATTGCGGCGCGAGGTGCGGCTGCACGACTACCGCCGCCGGCATAGGTGCGCCCATGGCGAACACCGCCGCCGCCGAGATCGTCTTGCCGAGGCCGACGTCATCGCCCAGCAGCAGGCTTCGCTGCGTCAACGCGATTTGGGCCGCCTGCGTCTGGTATAGGTAGGGCGCTAGGCCATCGCGGAAGCCGCGCACCTCGCCCGGCGTCCACGTCGGCATTAGGATGCGGTCGCGTTCCGCCAGACGGTCCGCCTTGCGCTCCACCCCCTCCGCCAACGCGGCAGCGGCATCATGGGCCAGTGGATAGCGCTGCATGAACCAGTGCAGGTCGGCGCGCACGTCGTCGGTGTCGCTGAGGTGCAGCTCGGTCGCCGCCGCCGACACGCGCGGGAAGAACCGCTTGAACGCAATCGCCACGTGCGGCTCGAGATCGGTGACGATCCAGCGCCCGCGGCCGTCAACGTCATGGCGCAGCTGGCCATAGGTTTTCACAGCGATGCCCTCCCCAGGGATACGTAGAAGACCGGCTTTCCGCCGATCGATGGCGGCAGGCCCATGGCCGTGCCGGTGATGAGGACGAGAGCCGAGATCCCGTCATGCGCGGCGTAGCGCTCCAGCTGCCGGTAAATCGCCCGCTTGGCGTATCGCACCTTCGCCTCGATCCCGATCGTCCCGACCATGAAGTCGATGCGGTCGGCGGCGCTCAACCGCACCTCACGCTCGTGGTCGATGCCGGCGGCGGTCAGCGCCTCGCCGATCGACAGCTGGAGCGCCGCCTCGGTGCCCAGCCGCATCCGCGTCCGGCGCAACAGCGCAACCAGCTCGGCGGCGTCGGGCATCATGCGGCACCGTAGAGTTCGAGGTGCTGGTCGTAGGCCTGGCGCAGCATGTCAGCGTCGTATTCCTGCTCCTGCGCCAAGATCGCCGCGGCCTTGGCGGCCTCGACATCGGGGTCGATGCGGAACAGGCGTTCGTAATCGCCCTTGTTCGGGATGCGCAGCTGATGCGGCTCCAGTCCGCCCGGTGCGTCCATAGCGACCGGCTCTGCTCGGCGACCGATCGACGCGCGCGCCGCGGCCTCTGCGCGCTCTCGCACCTGCTTGAGGTCGTCGGGCGACGCGGTAACGGCGTCAGCGGCATCCTCCCGTGCGCGGCGCCCGCTGCGCAGGATCGCCCGCGCCCTGGCGATTGCTGCCTGCTCCGGACTCACCCAATCGCGGATGCGCTCCACGATCTGATGCACCGTCGGAAACCAATCCAGCTCGGCGAGGCATCGACGGCACGCATAGGCGATCGCGCGCTCGTCGCGGCCGACCAGCATGGTCTGGTATGTCTTCAGCTTGAGCTTGCCGGCATCGGTGTTGGTTGCCTGGGCCGGCATTGCGGCTGACAGCGAGGCAACGGACTTTCGGACGTAATCGTCGTCAGCCGGACGCGGCGCCACAGTCCCCAGCGCCACCTGTTCAGCCAGCGCGATATCCGCTGCCGTAAACGTCGCGGTGCAGTCGAACGCCCGATCAAGTACGGCCTGCGTATTCGGGTTCGAGACAAGCATCGAGAAGGCCGTTGCCGGATGGGCGGTCGTTGTGATTTCGTTTCCCACTGCGAAGCACTCCCTCGATGTAGCTGATGGGCTCGATGGCCCCTTCCCTCTGCGCCTTTCCCAGCGCGACGATCACCGCCTCCGGCCCGTGGCCGCCTTTCCACTTGCCGAGCAGCTTGCCCGCCTTCGGATCGACGATGCCGTGGGTGGCCAGGAACGCCTTGCCCTGGTCCCACATGACCTTTTCGGGATCGATCGGCGGCGCCGCGGCGCCCGATCCGATAGGATCGGAATTAGAATCTCTCTGTCCCTGTCCCTCTCCCTGTCTCTTGGAGGCTTCGTCCCCGAGGACGCGGGCCGCTGTCCCTAGGGACAGGTGCGGGACAGAGGCGGGAAAATGCTGGGACAGGAAGGTGACGAAGTCCGGCGCGGCCACGTCTGTCTCGTGCCGCTGATTATGCTTCTTCACCCGCGCGCATTCGGCGCGGTGACGCTGTTCGACCTTGCTGCGCCAGGCGGCCAGCACCTGCTCGGCGACCACTGGATGGTAGAGCCGGCCGTCCGCAGCCTCGACCCACCCGCGCAGCGCATCGGCGCGATGCTTGCGGAACGTCTTCAGGTCGCGCCCCAGCCCGCATAGGCGCGCCAGCACGGCGTCCGCCGCCGGCAAAGACCCGGCTGGCAGCTGATGCCACGCCGCTGACCAGAGCAGCACGGCGTACCAGCACGCCTCCGGGTGGCTCTCCGCGGCGAGGTCGCTGTCGCGCAGCCGTGCAACATGCAGCGGCATGAACGGGAAGTCCTGCAGGTCCGCATCGGCGGGTGTCAGCGGCGCGGTCATGCGCGATCCTTTGCGGGGGGTGAGATGCGGACGATCACGGCGCCGCCGATGACGGGCGCGCCGCGCGACATGCTGAGTTCGAACAGGCTGTCATCGATGCCGATCGCGGCGCTGACGGCGTCCAGGCCGGCTTTGATCGCGGCGAGCATGTTGTCGATGTCGCGGCGCTGCGCGTCAGGCGGATGGAACACGACCATGACCGCCGCCGCCGTGTAGCCCACCGGTCGAAGCCCGGCCGCCTTGCACGCCCACCCGCAGTCGGTCTTATAGCGCTTGGCCGCCTTGGCGCGCTTGCTCCAATGGAGCCGGCGCGCCTGGTTCGGGTTCAGCGATGGCGCTGGCCAAGGGAGCGTGACCTCGATCACGCGAGCCCGCTGTCCATGTCGTCGGTCGGCTGGCGCGGGTCGACGGCCAACGCTACCGCGAGCGGCTTGGTCCAAATCTCCCGGCTCGAGAGCACGAACGTTTCACCCATGCTCGCCAGCAGCAGCGTCTCCCCGATCGTCTCCGCCATACCCCGCGCCGCCGCGCTGGGGACGGCATTGCCGATCCATTCGCGCTTCAGCTGATCGGAGCCGCCCTCCAGGTCGAACACCTCGCCGGGGTCGAACAGCGATTGCAGGGCTGCCAGCTCCAGCGTCGTGAACGGGCGGTGCCACGTCCCATCTAGCGCGACGATGCGCGCAACGAGCCGGTCGGCTGGGGCTGGGAGAGCGACGAGCGGTTCGGCCGCGACCGAACGCGGGTCAGCGATCGACCAGTTGCCGCGGTCGTACTTCGCATATCCTGGCACGGCGTTGCTGCTTTCGTCCCAGCCGATCACGCCGTAATGACCTTGCGTCGCATAGCCTGAGCGGCCCTCGGCGTTGAGGCCGACGGGGCGTGGGTCCGCTACAGAGAGCGCGCCGGACCCGACGCGATCAGATCCTGTAACGGTCGGCGCCGCCGCCGAGGCGTCCACCACGCGCATCTTGTTGTGATGGGCGCCGGAACCATGGGTTGGACGCGGGTCGGCGACAGCGAATGCGCCATCCCCAGTCGTACTCGCGCCGATCACGGTGCGGCTCGTGCCATCATACGGCGTCACCTGATACTTGGTGACCGCATAGTCCTTTTCGGGTGGCCTAGGATCGGCAACCGACAATCCGCCCGCCGGGCCCCCAGGCCCCGCCACGGCGGGCGAGGTCCCATCGAAAGGCACGATGCGGAAAATGTTGTTGAAGGCGGGCTTGCCGGTCAGGCGCGGGTCGGCAACGGAGTTGGGACCGCCGCCCGGCGCGGCCTGCCCGGTCACGGTGCCGGCCGGCTCTGCCCAATCACGCACGCCATATTGGGCGAACGTCTGGTTTGCCTGCTGCGGGCGAGGATCAGCAACGCTGTGCGCGCCGTTCGACGGCCGCGTGGCGCCGGCGACGACGCCTGCGGGCGCTTCCCAGCGGCGAACGCCGAGGGAGCCATGATGTCGCCCGCTCTCGCGTGGATCAGCAACGCTATAGGCGCCGTTGGTGCAGCCGCTACGGCCGGGCACGGTCCCCACCGGGCGATCCCAGGCGCGAACCCCCAGCACGTCGGACTGCCAGTCCGCATCGGCGGGTCGCGGGTCGGCCACGGAAAACCGACCTTGCGCGGGCGACCGCTGACCAGTCAACGTCGGTGCCGTCGCTGCCCAGCCGAGCACGCCAAGCTGGTTATCCCTCATTCCACGATCTGGCACGATACCGAATTCGGCAAGGACACCATCCTCGACCCGCAGCCTGTTCAGCGATCGCCAATCCTGCCCCGCCTCGACGAATGCGAGCCGCACCCACGTCTTCCATTGAAGCATCGGCACGCGGTGCATGGGCCCCGCCGCCTCGGCGCCGGGCAGCGGCAGCTGACCGATGACCTCGCCGACGCCGCGGAGGCGCGACTTGCGGGGCTGATACAGGAACGGCGGCACCTTCTCGGCGTGGCGCGCGACCAGGAGGAAGCGCTTACGGCTCTGCGCCAGTCCCCCGATTTCGCCACAGTCGTGCGTCGTCTCAGCGAACACGTAACCGAACGAGCGCAGGATGCTCTTGATCTGATCGAGCAGCGCCCGGCCGCGCGTCGCGATGCGGGGTACGTTCTCGAATAGGATGATCGGGATCGGAGCATCCTTGTACGCCTCGAGCGCCAGCCACACGCCGCGCAACGTCAGGCGGTTGAGCGCCTGATACTTGTCGGTGCCGCTCGCCGCCGCCGACAGCAGGCCGGAGAAGCCCTTGCACGGGGCCGACAGAAACATGACGTCGAGGTGCGGCCCGAATGCGGCCAGGATATCGGCCGGCATGGCGGGCTGCCACCCGGGCGGCGGCGGCCCACCATGGAAGGCGGCGTACTGCTCGGCGTCGAACAGGTCCATCACGGTGCCGCGCGAACGCGTGATGCGCTCAAAATTGCGGATCGCGCCCGCATCGACGTCGATACCGCCCGCGCATTCGAACCGCGCCGAGACGTGGCCAATGCGCGGGTTGGCGTCATTGAAGCCCTTCGCGCCCGCGCCGACGCCGCAAAACATGTGCGCGACGCGGAAGGTGCGCTGGGTGGTGGTTCGCTGAAGCATCAGGCGGCCTTCACCCGGTCGCGACGGAAGAACGTCGGATCCGACGGGCGCACCCGCTCGCGCAGATCGTCACCCAACACCGCGCCAGGCTGCGCGCCGTCGATCGGCAAAGCGAAGGGCGGCCGGGGCGGAAGCGGCGCCGGCGGGTTCACCGCGGTGCGCGCCCGGTAGATCGACGCCGCCCACTCCGGCTTCGTGTGCTTCAGCATCTCGAGTTCGGCGGCGGCGGCGTCGAAGTCGCGGGCCAGGATCGCGCGCGCGAGACGTTCGCGCCAATCAAGTGCAGTTCCCATCAATTACCTCCTCTTCGTGGTGGTTGGTGGCCGCGTCAGACGCGGAGCGGCATGAGCACGAGGCTGGCGGCCTTCGCCTTCGGGCTGGTGATCAGCGCGGGCGCCGCCGCATCACCCAGCGAGAACTCGACATGGTCGACGTCGAGGGCGCCGAGGGCATCGCGCAGGTATTTGCTGTTGAAGCCGATGGTCAGCGGTTCGCCCTCGTATTCGCAGGGCACCTCGTCGACCGCCTCGCCGTGTTCAGGCGAGGTTACGGACACGCGAAGCATGTCGCGCTTAAGGTCGAAGCGGACCGAGCGGACCTTGTCGGGCGAAACCATGGCGAGCCGCGCGACTGCTTCGACTAGGGCGTCGCGGTCGATGGTCAGCAAGGACTTGTGGGTCGTGGGGATCGTGCGAGCGTAGTCCGGGTATTGGCCGGCGACGACCTTCGCGACGATCACGAAATCGCCAGCCGACATCATCACCTTGCCGTCGCCGACCGCGACGTCGATCGACGTGTCGCGCGCTTCCGCCGCCGCGCGCGCCAGATCGATGCAGCGGGTGCGCAGGATCGTATCGGGCATGCCCTGGGCGCCAGCTGGCAGCTCGTCGACATAGCGGGCGAGCCGATGGCCATCGCACGATGCGAACCGGAGCGAGCCGTCGAATGCGTGCAGGAAGACGCCGTTCAGGTAATAGCGGACCTCTTCGGTCGACACCGCATGGCGCACCACGGCCAGCGCGACCACCAACGCCTTGCTTTCCAGTGTGAAGCGCGCCTGCACGACCTCCTGCTTGAGGATCGGGAATTGGTCCTTCGGCAGCGTCGCGAAGCGGAACCGCGCCCGGCCGTTCGACACTGTCGCCGCCGACCCATCGAACTTGATCGCCGTCTGGCTGCCGCCGCCGAACGACCCGACCACGTCCGCGAGGCGGTGCGCGTCGAGCGTGAAGCTGATGGGCCGCTCGACGACGGCGGGTACGGTCAGCGTGACCATCACGTCCAAGTCGGAAGCGGTCAGGCGGACGATCCCGGCTTCCGCCTCGACCAGCACGTTCGCGAGGATTGGTATGGTGTTGCGGCGCTGCACGGTGGCGCGCACCTCGCGCAGCGCGCGGTTGAGCTTGTCGGTTTCGAAGGCGATGGTCGTCATGCGATGGCTCCGATGGACGGGGCGGCGGGCTCGACGGGCCCCTCGCCAATTTCGCGGAAGAGGTTTGCGGACACGCGGGCGCAGCGGTCGGCGACCTTGGCCAGCTCGCGAGCGAGCAGGCGGACCTCGAAGTCGGTGATGGTCGTGTTGCTGTGGCGCTTGTCGTAGAGCGCGCGCTCGCTGCATCCGATCAGCGCCGCGACGTTCTTGAAGCCGCCGCGATCGCACAGGACCTCGCAGGCTGTTTCGAGGCCCGCCATGCGCGGCACCGACAAGCGACGCGCGACCGCTTCCGAATGTTCGGAAGTCGCGTTAGCGCCCCCAATGTGTTCACCGCAGCTCATGCGGCGGCGCCCTGGCGGGCAGGCAGCCCGATCACCGAGTGCCAGCCCATGACGCAGCCGTTCACGGCATACAGGCGCGTTGCGAGAGCGCTGGCCGCAGGACGCAGAGGTTCGTCCGCCGTCTCCGCCTTCTGGCCATCGTGAAGCGGACGTGCAAAAAGTCCGGTCACCGCACCCTCAGATGCGGCAACCGGCAGGTTGGTCAGCGGCGTGGGACCAAAGCTAAGACACTCTGTATTACGCCGCTGACACACTCCGTTTACACCTGTAGGCACGGGTGTAAAGGCCGAATCTGTCAGACATGAAAGGGCGTCCGCCGTCCCGCCCTTCGACGGGATCGACGCTGTTCGCATCGTCATCGTTGCTACTCCTGCCGGTCGCGCCGGCGTTGAGGTCCTATCCGACGGCACGCGGACGCGTCGGCGCCCGCAAGCTGTTGATCCGTTCGATCCAGTCCCCCGTCAGCGCATGGACGGCACGGATATGCTCCTCCATGTCGAACAGCTCCTGGTGGGTTTTCGCGACGCCGCCGGGGCTGTCAGGGCTTTCCGCCTCGGCAACCTTGGCGAGCAGCGACGCGATCGGCAGCGTTCCGAGATCCGCCGCCGCTGCATCGGCCTTGCTGACGATCGCGCAGCCGTAGAGGTCGGCGATGTCGTCGAGCGCCGTCGGGCACGCGGCGCGCGCGTCCCACAGGCGCTTCGGGTCGGTGCTCTTGGCGGTCCCGCCGAAGATGTTGCCCAGCGCCTTGGTCGACAGGTCCATGACATAGGCCAGCGCCTTGGGACCGACGCGCTTCTGCGCCCGCGCCAGGCCAGCGATCATCGCATTACGGAAGCACTCTTCCGAGACACCAGTCGTTTCGGGAACGACACTACCGGGCTGCACAAGCATTCTCCTCGGCATGAACAGGGAAACGCTCCACTTCGCCCCCAAGGCCGTCCGCCTCGCGGTTGCCCGCGCGCTGGTCGACAAAGGTGCCGGTGACGCAGGTACGCGCGTCACCGGCGAGGGGGCGGCCGCCCGTCATGGTTTCAGCGGCCGCGGGGAGAGGTTGGGCGCGACGGATCGCGCAATCGGTGTGGGTGCAGGCGAAGGCCTCCGGATGCCAGGGGCCGATGCCGCAGCGATCGCAGGTGCTCATGCGGGCACCGCGCTTCCGGGGCCGCGCCTTGACAGCGCGACCCCTTCCGCCATCGTCGGGTTGCTCCACACCGACGAAAGGAAAACCGAGTGCCGCACCGCGCTCTCACGCAGACGGAAATGGCCGCTGCTCAGAAGCTTTTCGACCACATCATGGCGGCCGAATACGGCGGCGCGCCGGACGATGGTGAGAGCATGGCGGACTACACACTGCGCATTTGGGATCGATGCGCAAGCTCCGTCATCGAGCCGCCGCCGCGAGAAGGATAAGTGGCGGTTCATGCGGCTACCTCGACGGCTTCGCTGGACAGGTGCCCGGTCATGAAATCCCGAACGCGCTGCTCCGTTTCGGGCCAAACGCGACGGCCGCGCCGCAACTGCCGGACGAAATGCCGGTCGCCGAGCGCGTCGTCGCCGAAGCGTGTCGCTGACACCTGCGGGTTCTGCTCGAGGAAAGCCTCGACGTCTGCGAGAAGCTGAGCCATGGCCACAGCAAGTACGTGTGCAATATCACACCGTCAAGGTGTGAAACGTCTCACCTTTCGCCGTTCGTCGCATTCGTGTGAAAAAGCACACATGGCCGAACCCTATGAAGTTGCCCGCGTGAAGGCCGAGCTCCGTCGCCTGATGGACCTGAAGGGCATCAAAGCGAAACCGTTGGCCAAAAAGGCCGGCCTTGGCGAAACTGCGGTCAGGGATATTTTCGAGCGCGAGGGATCTGACATGAAGGTCGGCACCCTCCATAAGCTGGCGGTCGCTCTAGACAGCACGATCGACGACATCGTCGGAGCTACCGGCGTCTCGATCGTGGGTAGGGTGGGCGCAGGCGGCAACGTTATCTACGCTGAGGACCACGCGGGGACTGCGCCCCGCCCACCCGGCTTAGCGATCCCGGTCGAGGCGCTCGAGGTCGACGGATCATCCATGCTGCCGCGCTACTCATCGGGCGACGTCGTCTACATTGCACGCGAACATGACGGTGTGGTCGATGAGGACATTGGTGAGTTCTGCGCCGTCCGGCTTGTGACTGGCGAAACCTATATCAAGCAGCTTGCGTATGGCTCGCGCCCTGGTTTCTTCACTCTGCGCTCGCTCAATGCTGAGGATATCGTCGACGTCGAGCTGGAATGGGCTACACCGATCGTCTTCGTTCTTCCACGAGCCGCGCGGCGGCGGCTGGGGTTTTAACCCAGTAGCGGAAGCCCCCGCGGGGCGGGACTGGGGCCGCCCTATCGGGAAAATAGGACGCCACCTGCGGATCATCGTCGCAAACGACGGCGCTTATGGTGGCGCCCAGCACACAAGCGCGACTGTATCCAATGCTGGCGAAGACGCCAGAAATGCCGCGCCCTTGTTGGTGGACCACATGATGGACCCAACCTCCGCGCGGAACATATCCTACCGTTTCGCCCCGCGCCGAAACAATGCGAATCGCTTGCTGATCGTGGGGATTATCCGGCTCGTGGACAAACGATACGGCTTCGCCGGCAGAGCAGCGCTCGAGGGCCTCTTGATAGAAGGAGACGCCCGCCACGCGAAAATGCCCCAGATCGTCATCCATCGCGACTCGCTCCCTTCCTGCCCCAAACTCCCCAATGACTTGGAACATTGCAAGAACGATGTGACGTTGCACATTTCCGCATTGACAAAGTGTGATTTTGCACACTATCTGACCCCAAGCCGCACGACGCGGCATGGAGGTTTCACCCGTGGCCACCGCCCTACGCACCGATTGGCCGAGCGACGAACGCGATCCCCGCGTTGACGCCGCCGTCGAGGATTTTCGCGCCGCCGTCATTGACCTGCGCCGGCTGAGCGCCAAGCTGTTCGAGCTGCCCGCTGGTAGCGCGCATCGCCCGCCGCTGAAGGAGCAGATCGACGATCTGGTCGGCGGCATGCAGGCGCGCTGCGACATGCTGGGGATCGACCTCGACCGGCTGTTCCAACTCATAAACGTCGACCTCGCCGCCCGGCGTGGCGGCGGCAACGATCACCGCCCCCATGGCGATCACCTCCGCGCGCTCGTCGATGAGGTGAACGGAGCCTACGCCGACGAGGCGACCATCCACCGCAACATCACCCGCCTTCAGGATCTGCTGCCTGGCGCCGCCGCGCGCCGCATCGCCGCCGATCGCGCGTGCGCAGGTTACGTCGCCGGCTGGCCGGAGCGCGCGCGATGATCGCCGCGGCACCCGCCCCGCGGTCGGAAAAGCAGGAGCAGTTCCTCATCTACCTCCGCCGCATCGGACCAGAGGGGTGGGACAGGTCCCGCAACGACAGCGTCCTCTGCGCGCTCGAGCGCGACGGTCTGGCCGAATATCGCGGCACCCGCGCCCGTCCCCGCGTCGAGGCGTGGCACGCCACCCCAGCCGGCGCGAAGTGGGTCGAGGATGCCCGCGCCGCCGCCCTTGCACAGGAGGTCTGACATGACCCGCGACACCTTCCTTCACATCGTCGGCTGGCTGTGCCTGATCGCGATCGCAGAGGTCGCCGTCTTCACGATGATTGAGACGGTCGCGCCGCAGTGGCGCCGGATCTGGCGTCTCGCCACCGGCCACGTTGACCCGGTGCCCGCACCCCTCCCCCCTGCCGCCTCAGACGCGCTTGTGTCGTCGGCACTCCCCCAGCGCCGCGGTGACGAGGCCGCCGCCGCGCCAGCCCTTCAGGTGCGGGCATGATCCGCCGCGACCCGGTCCGCCAATGGGTTGTGGCTGGCGGGGAGGTCATATCCCGCACCGACGGACAGCGCCATTACGTCACCGCTGACCAGGTAGCGCGTTTGCACCGCCTTCGCGATGACGAATGGCGCCGGTGGGACGGTAACGAGACGGCCCACCTGTGGCCGCGGCGCGACGGCGACTATCGTAATCTGCGTGATCAGGTGCCGGCGACGCCGCTACCCACTGTGATCGTCGCTGGCCTAGGCCGCTGTGGCACGTCGATGGTCATGCAGATGCTGGCGACTGGCGGCATCGCCACCGTCGGCACGTTCCCCGATTTCGAGGACATGGACACCGATCGTCAGCGCAGCCTCAACACGGCCGCGTGGCTGGCGAGGTGCGAAGGCCGCGCCGTGAAGGTGCTCGACCCGCAGCGCGTCCCGCCGCCGGCCGGGCAATCCTATCGCACGATTTGGCTGACCCGCGATCCGGAGCAGCAGGGCCGCAGCCAGATCAAGCTGATCGACGCCCACCCCAGCCGCGCGATGCGCAAGGCGATGGCGCAGTCGATCCGACGGGATGAGCCGCGCGCGCGACGCGCCCTTGCTGTCGCCGATCTGTCGGGGCGGGCGATGCTGCAGCTGACGTTCGAAGGTATCCTCGGCAGCCCGTTCGCCGCGGCGAAAGCTATCGTTGAGCACATCGGCCCTGAGCAGTTCGAAGATGGGGCGGCGTGGCGCATGGCCACGGCCGTGATGCCACGCGGCCCGCATTGCCTGCCCTTCATGCTCGAAACCCACCTGCTTCAGGGAGCCGCCGCGTGACCGATATCCTACTCGATAGCACGAACGCGCCGCCGCCAGGCGCGATCACCTATGCAACCCCCGACCAGCTGGTCGCCTGGGCCGCGGCGCAGATGCAGCGCGCGCCCGACTTCGTCATCGGCGAGGCGACAGCGCCATATCTGCGCCGCTGGTGGCAGGTGCCGCGCAACGAGCGGTGCAACGTCTACCTGCACGAGATCCTGCGCAGCGACGACGATCGCGCGCTACATGACCACCCATGGCCGAACACCTCGTTTGTGATTGCCGGCCGGTACGTCGAGCACACGCCCGATGGGTCGTTCCTGCGCGAAGCGGGCTGGTCGGGCAGCCGGCTGGCTGAAGCGGCGCACCGGCTCGAGATCCTGCCGGGCGAGCGCGCGGTCACGCTGTTCATGACGGGGCCGAAGCTGCGCGAGTGGGGCTTTCACTGCCCGAAGGGCTGGGTGCATTGGCGCGACTTCACCGGCGGCGCGAACGGCGAGCTGGTCGGCCGCGGGTGCGGGGAGGCGTAAAGCGATGAGCGCGATGGGAAAGATTGAAGCCGCCGACCGCCTGCTCTGTCTCGACGAGGTGAAGGCAATCGCCGGCCTCGGAAAATCAATGATCTACCGCAAAATGCGCGCTGGAACTTTCCCGAAGGCCTGCAAAGCTGGCGGAACATCATCCCGATGGAGCGAGCGCGAGGTGCAGACCTGGGTCACTGACCAACTTCAGAGCAGAGCGGCCGTCTGATGGGGCATAGCAGCGAAGCCAAATCTTCTGCCGGTCTGATCGTTTGGACGATCCACCGTCATCCATCCGACTTTCCAGATAAATACGTTGCCCGTGCGTACGTCGTCAGCGCAGGCAAGGTTCAACCGTCCGCAACCTATAACGTTCGCGACACTCACGAGGCTGCGCGCGCCTCATTGCCGCAGGGCCTTATCAACCTAGGTCGTATGCCAGAGGATACATCAACTATCGTGGAGACTTGGGCTTGAATGGATCATCGACGGGAAAAGGCCTGAACCCGCCCGTGCTTGCCGAGGGTGTCACAATAACAGACGCCGGTGAGGATTTGAGCCAGTCGATCGTGGTATGGCTGACCGTTTCTGACGTTTTTGAAGTGATCCGCACGAGCGCGATCTCCAAAGCCTCAGCATCGAATGTACGGCCGAGGTCAATTATCGCCTGCTTTTCCTGCTCTCCGTCGGGATCGAGCAAGTCTGCCACCGCTTGCCCAGCACGATTTAATGGCGCGAAATCACGGAGCACTCGCCCCTCCGTGGATCGCCATATAAGAATACCGTAGTATTGGCCAAAGGTATGCGCTCTGAAACGTTGACCGTCAGGCAAAAACTCAAAAATACGGCTAAGCCCCGAGGCTGCATCGGCCACAAGTCCTGCATCAGCGAGTCGCAGCAGCCTGGTGATGCGAGGAGCTTCGCCAGTATTGAGATGAAACACAGCGTTTCCCACGCGAAAAGGCATTGAGTCCCGCATGGCTTCAATGTCCGACTTCTCAAGTTCGGCTATTTGGCGAAGTACGCTCCGGGGATAAGCACCGGGTGAACGGATTTCTCCGGCTAAGACCCGTGATAGGCGATCGCGCAGCTCGTCAGAGGTTGCGCCTTCCGCCTCGCGAGTGAAAGCTGCCGCCCAATCTGCGTCGAGAGGAACATCATCATTGCTTTCGATATCATCCGAGGTCTGAGTGCCCGTCGCAGCATCATCGGCCTTTGGCTCTGAGGTTGATGATGGGCTATCATGCAAATGACCCGCAGCACCAATTAGGACCGCCTCGAGATTATCCTGCTTGCCGAAAAATTCGCTCAGGAAGCGAGCCCTGGCTCGCTCCATCATCACCGGATTTTCAACCGCCTCGCGAGCCACGGCCTCCGCGAGCGCTTTACTGACGATTGACTTACCCTCAGAGGTATCTTGCTGATCTCGGCCGGCGGCATAGAGCCTTGCACCCGCCCGAGTTCCGATACCTAATTGTAGAGCGACCCTCTTCAGCGTCCCTTTCCAACCCTCCGGCGCCACCGCGTCAATGATCGCAACAGGACTTAGCTGATATTCGTCTTTCTGCTCGTCTGACATAGATCGCTCGTTCGATTGCTTCGCAGAAGAGAATGGTCGTCCACTCGAACCGAGTCTACTGGCCTTTTTTAGTCTTTTGGAGAGACCAAGCCTTTACCACGAATCGGCCGGCCCAGCTGGGCTTCAGGCGGACTCAATCCAATTATGATTAGATCGGCATAGTCCTGCGCGATCTCGCGCCGTCGCGGCATATATCCGGCGCGGTTGTAGGCCCCCTCAACGCGGTCCTTCGGGACGTGGGCCAGCATGAGGTCGATGATCGCGCGATCTGGTGAGGCGCCTTTGTGGCCACTGTCTCGCCAGGCGCGATCAAACACCTCGTTCATGATCGTCGAGAATGCAGCCCGAAAACCGTGCGGCACATGGCGGTTACCGTACCCTGCCCGCTTCAGCAGCGCATTGAGCGTGTTCTCCGACATCGACCGGTGAGAGAATCGCTCGCTCGGGAATAGCAGAGCGTAGCGGCCGGTGAGTGGCTCGAGGGCGCGCAACACCTCGACCGCCTGGCTCGACAGCGGAACCAGGTGGTCGCCGCCGGCCTCGCGCTTCCGATCATCGTCGCCCTTCATCCGCGCCGCCGGGATACGCCACAGCGGCGCGGCCCCATCGAGGTCCTCGAACTCCTCCCACGCCGCGCCAGCGATCTCCCCAGGACGCGCAGCCGTCAGAGCAAGCAGACGCATCGCGAATTTCGTCGTCGCGCGCGTCGGCAGGTTCTCGACCGACGCGAGAAGCTGGCGCACCAGCTTGATACGAACCTCATTGTCTTGCGTCGCGTCGACCACCGATGGCTGCTTGCGGGCGCGCGGGCGCGCGGGCAGCAACTTGAGCAGGGACACGGGTGCTGGATCCGCGCGACACAGGCCGGCGGGGATCGCACTGCCGAAAATGTCGGAGAGGCGCTGACGCAGGCGCTGCGCGCTCTCGATCGAGCCACGGGCGACGATAGCGTTCAGCAGGTCGAGCACCATGGCGGTGTCGATATCGGCGATCGGAACATCACCGAAGGCCGGGAAAGCGTCGCGCTCAAGCGACTTCCACACGTCGTCTGAGTGGACGGCCGACCAGCCGCGGACCTTCGGGTCGGACCAATTCGCGGCATCGCGGACGCGCGCGGCGCCGTACTGCTCGCGCCAGGCCTTACGCTTGGCGATCGACCAGCCGCTCTTGAGCTCGAACCACCGCTCGGCAACGACGCGGAAGGTATTCACCGCCGCCGCCGACCGATCCCGGCGGGTGAGCTGCTTCACGACGGCTGGATCGCGACCCTCAAGCAGCTGGCGCTTCGCCGCATCGCGCGCCTCCCGGGCCTCGCTCAGAGAGACGACTGGATAGGGGCCAATCGTCAGCGTCTTCTGCGCAGGCTTGCCGGCGGCGTTGGTCCCGAAGGTGTAGTTCATCCGCCAGTGCTTGCCGCCGGCGGGAGAGACGTGGAGGAACAGCTGCCCGCCGTCGGTGAGCTTGTAGGCAGTCTCGCGGGGCTTAGCCGCTTTCACCTTCGCATCGTTCAGCGCCATGGTTCGAGGCTCCATACCATGGCCGAAGGCGCCGATACCATGGGCCATGCCATGGCATGGGGTGGACGCGAGTGGACGACTATGGACATCACGACCCTGGTTAGAGGGTCAAAAACCGCAGTTTTCAAGGGGGTGTGGACGGCTATGGACGTCCATGGAAGGGAGATTGGCGGAGAGGGAGGGATTCGAACCCTCGGTGCCCGTAAAGGCACGCCGCATTTCGAGTGCGGTACAATCGACCACTCTGCCACCTCTCCGCAGAAGACGTCCTTGGCAGGTCGGTGAGACCCGCAATCCGTCGGTCGAGGGCGGGCCTTTAGCGGCTCGGTTTTCCGGTGGCAAGCGCCGTTGTGCTTGTGCAGCGCGGAAAGACGATTAAATTATGGGCATGCCCCGTCATGACCCTATCGGCACCCTGCCAGCGCAGGGGCGCCCCAATGTCGTCGAGATCGATGCGCCCGCGATCGCGCATGCGCGCTTCTCGATCGGCGATGTCGTGCGGCACCGCCTGTTCGATTTCCGCGGCGTGATCTTCGACGTCGATCCGGTCTTCGCCAACACCGAAGAATGGTATGAGGCGATTCCCGAGGCGGTGCGCCCGCGCAAGGACCAGCCCTTCTACCACTTGCTCGCCGAGAATGTGGATGCGAGCTACGTCGCCTATGTCAGCCAGCAGAATCTGGTCGTCGACGACAGCGACGAGCCGGTCGATCATCCCGCGATTGCCGGCCTGTTCGATGATTTTACCGACGGCCGCTACGCGCTGCGCCGCGAACACCGCCACTGATCGGTCAGCGGGAGGGACGCCGTAGCGCCCCTCCCCGTCCCCTTAGAAGTTGATCGCCGCGCGCGCGTACAGGAAGCGCCCGTTGAAGCCGAACGGCGAGAAGTTGCTGTACGGCAGGAACTGATAGGTCGTCGGATAGCTGCCGCCGACGCTCGCCGGGCGCAGGCCGAACGGCCGGCGGTCGGGATAGACGTCGAAGGCATTGTCCACGCCCAACGTCAGCTGCACGCCCTGATATTCGTAGCTCAGCGAGAAATCGGTGATCCACTTCGGGCGCAGTACCTGATCGTCCGGGCCGAGCAGCGTCAGGCTGGTCGCATCGCTGATCGGCGCGGTCGTTTCGGGCGAGATGACCGAACCATAGCGCGTCGTCCGCGCCGACACGCCGATACCGGCGATCTTGCCGTCGGTCGCCAGCACCACCTTCGTACGCGGCTGGCCCCGTTCGAACCGGAAGCCCTCGACGCGTCCGAACAGCACGAGGCCGGGGATCTGCGCCAGCGACCCCAGCGTGTTCAGCCGCTTGTCGATCTGGTTCTTGGTGTAGTTGTACGCCGCCGAGAAATTCCAGGCGCCCAGGCCGCCCAGATTGGCGCGATAGGTCGCGACCGCATCGACGCCCTGCGTGGTCGTATCCAGGCCGTTGATGAAGAAGCGCGCCGCGCCGACGGTGTTGAAGCCGTTCGCCACCAGCACCTGCTGCACCGCGGCATTCTGCGCCGCCGTGCCGACGCCCGCCGCACCCAGATTTTCCGACAGCACGATGCGGTCGCGAATCTTGATGTGGAAATAATCGACCGTCAGGTTGAAGCCGCGGAACGGATTGAGCGTCGCACCGCCCGACAGGTTGACCGACTTTTCAGGCTTGAGCGGCTGCGAGCCGAGCGCGCGCGCCACCGGGCTGTTCACCGCGACGGTCGACACGTCCACGGGCACGCCCGACAGGAAGTTGGTCGAGGTGGTGGTGAAATATTGCTGGTGCAGCGACGGCGCACGGAAGCCGTTCGACACCGAACCGCGCAGCGCGAACCCGTCGGTCAGTTCGTAGCGCAGCGCGAGCTTACCGTTCACCGTATCGCCGAAGTCGCTGTAATGTTCGTAACGGCCCGCCGCGGTGGCGGTGAAGCCGGTGAACAGGTCGGCGTCGAACTCCAGATAGCCGGCATAGCTGTTGCGGTTGACGTTGGTCCGGGCCGAGGCCGGCAGGCCGCCGAAGCCCTGCGCGCCCGCCGCCGCGGTACGGCCGGGGAAGGAGCAGCTGCCGGTCGCCGCGGCGCCCCCGCCATACACGCCGCCCAGCGTGGTGCAATTGTCCCGCGTGGTCGTTCGCGTCGCCTGGAAGAACGGGCCGGTCTGGTACGACTGCGGATCGCCGGGGCGGATCTGGAAGATTTCGTGGCGATATTCGCCGCCGAACGCGAAGGTCAGCGGCCCGGCCAGGCCGACATCGAACTGCCGCGACAGATCGGCGTTCGCCAGGATCTGCGAGAAGGCGAGGCCGCCGGCATCGAATGAACGCTGGCTCTGCGGACCGAAGGAGACGTTGACGCTATTTTCGGTCCGGTAGCTCAACTCGTTGCGGCCGAAGCCGAGCGAAAAATCGCCCTTGAAACCCGCGACGTCGGCCCGGATGCCGCTGGTCGCCGACAGATCGTCGATGCTCGATTGGATCTTGGGCAAATAGCCGTCCGGCGTCAGACCGACGAAATTGGCGTTGGTCGGCGTCGTGCCGGGCGCGATCGCCGAGAAGTCGCGATTGGTCGCCGCCGACTGCTGGCGGAAATTCGCCGCCGACAGCCCGTCGCGATGGCCATAGGTGAAGAAGGCGTAGAAGTCGGCCGAACCCAGCGGCTGGCCCATATTGATGAGGAAGTTGAAGTCCTGCGTCTTCGCATCGCCGTAGCGGAAATCGAGGCGGTTGAAGCTCGCTTCGCGCGAGTCGAAGGTGGTCGACGACGGACGGATGTAATTGGGCCGCAGGTCGTAGCCCTGGCGGTTGGTGAAGTCGCGGTCGCGATATTCGCCGGTGAAGTTGAAGAAGCCGCCGTTGCCGAGCGGCAGGCCGACGTTGACGCCATAGGTCAGCATCGCACCGTCGCGCGCCTTGCGCTCACCGTTGCTGTTCGCTTGCAGGTAGCGCGAGTCGGTCGGGTCGAGCGACGGGGAATTGCCGAGCAGGCCGTTGAAATTGGCCACCCCGTCCAGCGTCGTCACATATTTGCCGTAGCTTACCTGCGCGCGGCCGCCTTCGCTCGCGGTCTTGAGCTGGACGTTGATCACGCCCGCGATCGCATCCGAGCCATATTGCGAGGAGGCGCCGTCGCGCAGCACCTCGACCCGCTGGATCGCGAGTGCGGGGATCATGTTCATGTCGACTGCCGCCGAACCACGCCCGACGGTGCCGTTGATGTTGAGCAACGCCGACACGTGGCGGCGCTTGCCGTTGAGCAGCACCAGCGTCTGGTCGGGATTCAGGCCGCGCAGCGTCGCGGGCCGCGTCACGTCCGAGCCGTCGGCGATCGAAGGCTGCGGGAAGTTGAACGAGGGGACCAGCTGGTTCAGCGTCTTGTTCAGCTCGCCGGTGCCCGACGCCTGCAGCGCGCTGCCCGAAATGACGTCGATCGGCACGGGGCTGTCGATCGCGGTCCGGTTGGCGACGCGGCTGCCGATGACGACGATCTGGTTGGCCGCTTCGTCGCTTTGCGCCGACGTATCGGCCGTCGCTTCCTGGCTGGGCGCCGACTGCACCGCCTGCGACCAGGCGGGTGCGGCGAAGACCGCCAGGGATGCCGGCACGGCGACGCCGGCAAGCAAGATTGCGCGCTTCATGATATTCCCCTGTTTCGCGCGGCTTAGTTACCGTCACGATCGACGACACTTTATGTCGCGCTGAGGGCCGGGCAAGTCATCGTCACAGACCTTTCATACGTTTGTCATACCGCTGTTGCTGCGCCGCCACATGATGAATGTCGGCGCGCCCCGCTTCAAAGGTTGACAGAAGCCTGCACATTCCTTAGCTGCCGCCGCTCATCCCGCCGGGTCTCCCTGTGCGGGCACATGTTTTTTGGGAAGTGACTAGAGCCATGTTCGCAGTCGTGCGCACGGGCGGCAAGCAGTATCGCGTCGCCGCCGGAGACAAGATCGTCGTCGAGAAGCTGGACGGCGAAGCCGGCGCATCGATCACGCTGGGTGATGTCCTGCTCGCGGGCGAAGGCTCGGAGCTGAAGAGCGTCGAGGGTCTGACCGTCGCCGCCGAGATCGTCGCACAGGCGAAGGGCGAGAAGGTCATCGTCTTCAAGAAGCGCCGCCGTCACAATTATCGCCGCAAGAACGGCCATCGCCAGAACCACACGATCCTCAAGATCGTTTCGGTCGGCTGAGCCCAGCGCGAACAGGAGTAGAGCAGCATGGCACATAAGAAAGCAGGCGGTTCGTCGCGCAACGGTCGTGATTCGGCCGGCCGTCGTCTTGGCGTGAAGAAGTTCGGCGGTCAGGAAGCGATCGCGGGCAACATCCTCGTGCGTCAGCGCGGCACCAAGTTCTATCCGGGCGCCAACGTGGGCATGGGCAAGGACCATACCCTGTTCGCGCTCGTCGATGGCCGCGTGGCGTTCCACGAAGGCAAGCTCGGCCGTAAATTCTGCTCGGTGCAGATTATGGCGGAAGCCGCAGAATAACGGGCAACCAGCCGGGTTGCCCACCAGGGTGACCCGGTCGCATCTTTCACAAGATGCCAACCAAACAAGGGAGACGGGTCACCCCGGCTCCCTTTTTTCTTGCTCCCCGACCCCGACTGTCCCTGCCGCGTCACAGGCGCGTGGCAGCGGCGTGGCCAAGGAGAGAGCAGGAATGTTCGCGAGAACCAACAGATTGACGCTCCGGCCGGCGTGGCCGGAAGATGCGGCCGAGCTGGCCGCGGCGATCGATCACGAAGAGGTCACCCGGATGCTGAGCCGGGTCCCCTACCCCTACACACTGTCCGATGCAGAGGCGTTTTGCGCCCGTCCGCATGCGCCCGATGATGCGCGGATGCTGATCGTCAGCCATGATCTTGCATGGCCCGATGGCGCCCCGGCCATCGTTGGCGGCATTGGCATTTCGGAAATGGATGGCGAGCCCAACCTTGGCTACTGGCTCACCCCTGCCGCCTGGGGCCGCGGCTATGCGACCGAGGCAGGCCATGCCGTCATCGCGATGGCGCGGCACGCGCTGGGGCTGCGGCGCATCGCCGGCTGGCACTTCGCCGACAATCCGGCGTCGGGCGCCGTCCTGCGCAAGCTCGGCTTCCGGCCGACCGGGCAGACGGCCGTCAAGCCTTCGCTGGGCCGGACCGAACCGGCCCCGTCGATCGCCTATTCGCTCGATTTGGACGCCGCAGAGGAGGATCACCCGGCACTGCGTATCGCGGCGTGAGGGGGACGTGCGGTGACTCGCCGACCCGCTGCTTCGTCACGCCGATGGGCTGCCGTCTGGCCCCACCTCCACCGTCACCCCGGACTTGATCCGGGGTCCCGCTAAATGCGGACGGCCCCGAAGAAGCGGGACCCCGGATCAAGTCCGGGGTGACAGAATGTTCGTGGTGCCCGGTGCGAAACAACCGACGGCGCAAGGCGCCCCCCCCGCCCCTCAATGCTTCTCCGCGACCCGCGTCAGTTTGCGGATGAAGCCGATCAGCCCGGTCTGGCGCGAGCGCTTCAGGCGTTCGGCCGCCAGGATCGTCTTCACGCCGCGGAAGCATTCCTCGACATCGTCGTTGACCAGGACATAGTCATAGCCGTCCCAGTGGCTCACCTCATTGGCGGCGCGCGCCATGCGGGCGTCGATCACCTCGGCCGAATCGGTGTTCCGATTCGTCAGCCGCGCGCGCAATTCCTCCATCGAGGGTGGGAAGATGAACACGCGCACCACGTCGCCGCCGGCGATCTGGAACAGCTGTTGTGCGCCCTGCCAGTCGATGTCGAACAGCACGTCCTTGCCCGCGGCCAGCATCGCCTCGACCTGCGCCCGCGGCGTACCGTAGCGGTGACCGAAGACGTGGGCCCATTCCAGGAACTCGTCGTCCGCCACCATGCGGCGAAATTCCTCAAGCCCGACAAAGTGATAGTCCTTGCCGTCGGTCTCACCCGGACGAATCCCGCGCGTCGTTGCCGACACCGACATTTCGAGGCCGGGCTCATCCGCCAGCAATTTGCGCGCGATGGTGGACTTGCCGGCGCCCGAAGGCGAGGACAGAACGAACAACATGCCGCGGCGGCGGAAGTTGTGCGGATCATTGGGGGAGGAGGACGGCATGCGCGCTACTGGCGTAGCCGCGGGCCGGGCGTCAAGCGTGGGCGCATGGTTGGCGGCGAAAAGTGGCTGGCTGATCGCCGCCGTGCTGGTGCTGACTGCGACGACATTGTTCGTCATGGGCCGCTCGCCGATCTGCCCCTGCGGCCGAATCGCGCTGTGGCATGGGGCGGTACGATCCGACCAGAACAGCCAGCAGATCGCCGATTGGTACACCCTCAGCCATATCGTCCACGGCCTGCTCTTCTACGCGGCGGGCTGGTTGGCGCTGCGCCGCTGGCCATGGGCCGCCCGGCTCGTGCTGGCCGTGGCGATCGAGTCGGCTTGGGAAATCCTCGAAAACTCGCCGCTCATCATCGATCGCTATCGCAGCGTGACGATGGCCTGGGGCTATAGCGGCGACAGCATCCTCAATTCGCTCAGCGACATTGGCTGCATGATGCTGGGGTTCGCCATCGCAGGGCGTCTGCCCTGGTGGGCGAGCGCGGTGCTGGTCGTGCTGCTGGAACTGGTGGCGCTGGTCGCGATCCGCGACAATCTCACGCTCAACCTCATCATGCTGATCGCGCCGGTCGAGGCGATCCGGCATTGGCAGATGGGTTAGCGGCAGCCCGTATGAAGCGCGACCCCGGCGATATCGCCGGGGCCACACCGACCCTCGATCAGATCTGGCCGCGCGCCGCCTTGCGACGATCATAGGCCTTCTTGGCGACATAGCCGCCGCCCAGGATCATGCCGAGCGGACCCATGCGCCGCATCGCGCCCATTGTCAGCGCGCCGATCGCCGCGCCCTTCAGGCCGCTGTCGCCATTGCGGCGCTCGACTTCGCGACCCACCAATGCACCGATAATCTTGCCGATCATGCTTCCACCTTTCCGAAAATCTGATCCTTCAGCTGCTCGGCGCCACGCAGCACCGCCCAGCCGACCGCGTAGGTCACCGCCAGCGGGAGCACGACCTTCAGCACGTTCGCGGTGACGGCGCCGATGATCGCGCCATCCGCGACGCTGTCGTCGTCGCCCGAGATCGAATCGATTGCCGCGCCGATCAGCGCGCCCGTGGTCGTCGTACTCACGCCATGCCCCTCGTGGTTGTTACGCCCCCAGCAAGCGCGCGAACCACGGGGAAGTTCCGCGGCGGACCCGTCCGGGCGATCAGCGACCGATCATCGTCTCCGGGCGCACCAGCCGATCGAACGTCTCGGCATCGACCAGCCCCAGTTCCAGCCCTGCCTCCTTCAGCGTCTGTCCGTGCTGATGGGCGTGCTTGGCGATCTTGGCGGCATTGTCGTACCCGATTTCGGGCGCCAGCGCCGTCACCAGCATTAACGACCGGTCGAGCAGTTCGGCGATGCGCGCGCGATTGGCGGTCATCCCCTCCACCGTCCGTTCGGCGAAGCTGGTCATGCCGACGCTGAGCAACGCGATCGAGCGCAGCACATTGGCGCCGATCAGCGGCTTGAAGACATTGAGCTCCATATGGCCCTGCAGGCCGCCGACGGTGACGGCGACATTGTTGCCCATCACCTGCGCCGCGACCATCGTCAGCATCTCGGCCTGGGTCGGATTGACCTTGCCCGGCATGATCGAGCTGCCCGGTTCGTTGGCGGGCAGTTCCAGCTCGCCCAGGCCCGATCGCGGGCCGGAGCCGAGCAGCCGGATATCGTTGGCGATCTTGGTCAGCGCCACGGCAAGCACGTTGAGCGCGCCGTGCAGGTCGACGAGGCCGTCGTTGCTGGCCAGCGCCTCGAACTTGTTCGGCGCGGTGACGAACGGCAGGCCGGTGAGGCCGGCGATCTCCGCCGCCACCTCTTCCGCGAATCCGGCGGGCGCGTTCAGGCCGGTGCCGACCGCCGTGCCGCCCTGCGCCAGCGGCATGATGTTGCGTTCCAATGTGCCGGCGATCCGATCGCGCGCATTGGCGATCTGCTGCGCATAGCCGGAAAACTCCTGCCCCAGCGTCAGCGGCGTCGCGTCTTGCAAATGCGTGCGGCCGATTTTCACCAGGTCGCGCCATTCGACCGCCTTGGCGTCGAGCGCCGCATGCAGCCGGTCGAGCGCCGGGTATAGCTGCTGCGTCACCGCCAGTGCGGCGGCGACATGCAGCGCGGTGGGGAAGCTGTCGTTCGAGGATTGGCCGCGGTTGACGTCGTCATTGGGGTGGACGGGTGTCTTGCCACCGCGCGTGCCCGCCAGCGCCTCGTTGGCGTGGCCGGCGATCACCTCGTTGACGTTCATGTTCGATTGCGTGCCGCTGCCCGTCTGCCAGATGACGAGCGGGAACTGGTCGTCGAGATCGCCCGCGACGATCGCCGCCGCCGCCGCCTCGATCGCGTCGGCCTTGTGCGCGTCCAGCCCGTGGCGCCGATTCACCCGCGCCGCCGCCTGCTTCACGATGGCGAGCGCATGGGCGATCTCCACCGGCATCCGCTCGCGCGGGCCGAAGGGGAAATTCTCCAGGCTGCGTTCGGTCTGGGCGCCCCAATAGGCGTCGGCGGGAACCTCGATCGGTCCGATCGAATCGGTTTCGGTGCGCGTGGTCATGCTGCTCCAATTCGTCAGACAAGCGCTTGTTGCAAGACAGGGGCTGTGCCAATTTTGCGACATGCTGTTCCTTGCCCTAATCGCGCAGGCCGCAATCGCTGCCGGCCCCTGCCATTACGACCGCGCCGCGATGCTGGCGCTCGATCAGGCGGCGTTCGATCAGGACATGACCGGGGGCTGGCGCAAGCTGGAAGAGGACGGTTGCGAGGCAGAGGCCGCCGACCTGATCCGTGACTGGCGGATCGCGCACAAGGCGCAGGATACCATCCTGTTCTGGCACGAGGGGCAGCTGCGCGCCGACATCGGCCAGATCGCGCAGGCGATCGCGCTCTTCCGACAGTCGTACAAGCCGGCGGCGAAGGACCGCATCGGCTGGAACCATTATGTCGACGGTACGATCGCCTTTCTCGATCGCGACCGCGCCGCCTTCGATGCCGCCCGGGCGCGGCTCGCGGCCTTGCCGCAGCCCGCCGGGTTCACGTTCAACGGCCCGGACGGCAAGCCTCTGCCGATCCGCTGGCCGCTCAATATGAACGTGTTCGAAGGCTTCGACCGCTGCTGGGGCCAGCCCTATAAGGCGGCCTATGCCTGCGCGACGCCGATGCGGGTCGTCCACGTCCCCGACCGCAAATAGCATTCGGTCTAGCGGCCGGAGCCGCTCCGGCGATAAATCAGGCCCGAAGCGTCAGGCCCGCAGCGTCATGTGCGGGGCGACCTCCGCCAGCAGCTGCGCGACCGTTTCAATGTCGTCGCGCGCCGCGATAGCGATCGTCGATCCGTCGCTGCCGTCTTCCAGCGAGATGATGGCATAGCCGGCCTCGGCCAGGCTGGTGGGATCGATCGTGTCCACCGATCGCACCCGAGCTGCCGCGAGCCGCTGCCGGGCGATCTCCTGCACGAGTTCGTCGACCGTCTCTTCCTTCCAGTCGACCAGCGCGACCCACCCCTCTTCGCTGAGCAGTTCGAGGAAGGAATCGATTCGCATCGACTCCGACGTATCCTCCTGATCGACGAAAAAGCCCTCGCGCAACCGCCGCCGCGCGCTGGCGAGCGACCGGCCGGACAGTCGATGGTACAGCTCGGCGAACTGCCGTTGCCACAGCGGGGTCCGTGGACCCGGCTCCGTCGGGGTGACATCGGGCAGGACCTGCTCGGCCCAGGTCATCAGCGCGGACAGGAATTTTTCCTGCCGGACGGTCAGCTCGTCGGTCTCGCGTCGCCCTTCGAGATGGTGCAGCACGACGACGGGCTCGCGGCCAAACGGGAAGCCGATCCGGAACCGGGCATGCAGCAACGCCCGACCCGTCACGTCGGATCGCAGCCCCACCTTCAGGCGCAGCTCTGCTTTGCCCCGCTTGCGCGAACAGTCGGCGAAACGCCCCGTGTCCTGCGCCTTCAGCGACTTCCCCACCGGACAATGGCCGATCAGGGCGAGCACCCGACGCGCATAGCGATCGGCGAGGTCGGACGGAGCGTCGGTCATTGCGGCGGGACGACCGCGCCGACATCGTCGGCGACGGCGCGGCTCGCATCCGCCGCCATGCCCGACGCCCGACGCGCGACCGCCAGGAATTCCGCTTCCGACACGGGGGCATAGTTGCAGCCGACGAACAGGCTGTCGGCCGGCGGCGGCGGCGGTGCCTTTGCCCCGAACGCCTTGGCCAGCAGCGCGGCGGTGGCATTGCCGGTCGGCGCGAACGCCCCTAGCATCGGGCCGCTCTTGGGATCGACGAAGCGATAATATTGCTCCGTGATCGCGATCGGCGCGCGCTTCAGCCCGTGCGCCGCGATAAACGCCTCGGCGACCTTGCGCGGCCACAGCGTCACGATCCAGTTGTTGAGGAAGTAGACTCGGTCGACGCGCTGCCCCATCAGCGACGCGGGCG
Organism: Sphingomonas sp. DC5200-1; assembly: GCF_049897245.1. Taxonomy (NCBI): domain Bacteria; kingdom Pseudomonadati; phylum Pseudomonadota; class Alphaproteobacteria; order Sphingomonadales; family Sphingomonadaceae; genus Sphingomonas; species Sphingomonas sp. DC5200-1. Next base: position 141,098 of record NZ_JAFCVW010000005.1, on the reverse strand, counting down.
TCGTCAGCGTATAGCCTTCGATGCCCAGCATGCCCTCGGTCGCCGTGTCGGGGGCGCCCTCCTTCATCCAGGCAGGGATTTTCGGGTCGAGGAACAGCCCGTTGGCAAAGGCCTCCAACGCGTCGCGCGACCGGCAGGACAGCGCATCGCTCAAAAGCTCCGGCGTCAGCGCGGCCGGTGCGTCGGCCGGCACGGGCTCGGCCTGCGCTTCGGCATTAGGCGGCAGGGACAGCGTCAGCACGAGCGGCAGAACGAAGGACATGCGGCGGATCATGACGCAAGTCTGCCAGCGCAGGCCAACGGGATCAATGGTCAGAATCGGACAGGCTTGACCCGCACCCCGCGCGCCGTCACCTGTCGGGGGCATGAGAGTGATCCTGTCCCTGACGCTGGCCTTCGTCCTCGCCCTGGCGGGGACCGGCGTCGCGAGGGCGATCGACCCCGGCGTGTTTGGCTCCTGCTTCGAAGGGGCGTGCGGCTATGCGGCGATGCTCGTCGCGCTGCTCGGCACGCTGCTCCTTGCGCCGGTCGTGTGGATCGGGCTGGGCTGCGCAGGGCCGCTCAGCCGGCTGTTGCTCGGCGCGATCCTATTCGCGCTGATTGGTTGGTTTCTTCTGACGCCGCTGCTCTGGATCGCCGGCCTCGCCGCCTTCGCTTATGCCATCGTCCGGTCGATCCGCCGAGCCCGTGCGGAGGGACGCGCCACCCGCGATCTGTTCATCCGACCCCGGACGTAGACCCAACACCGCTCAGATGGCGGTCGCCCGCTCTACGCGCAGCCCCATCGTGCCGGCCAGCGCCAGCAGCCGGTCCGTATCCGATCGGCGGACGATGACGACGTGCAGATTGTCGTCGAGACCGTTGTGCCACGACACCACTTCCCATGCGGTCGGCCGCGCGAGCAATTGCGCGTCGAGCCACGCGAAATAGTCCTTCGAGCGCACCTTTTCCTGATCCTCGCGATAGGGAAACGGCGGCAGCGGCTCGGCGAACTCGTCGCTGATCAGCTCGTGCAGCTCATCGATCTTGTCGCCGATCAGGAAGAACTCGCCCAGCGTCATCTCGACCACCAGCTGCCGGATCTCCTCGGGATCGTAATCGCGCAGCCAGTCTTCGGGGTCGGTCACCGCCGCGTCCACTTCCGCCGCTTTCTCGCGCACGGCATCGTCGTCCAGCGCCCCGGCGCTGAGCAGCCTGACGATCTCGGTGTACATTGCGCCTGCTCCTGCCGTCGAACCGCAGGCAGGCATAAAAGCGTCCGTTCCGGATGGAAAGCGGCTATCGCAACACGGGACGTCCGCGACCGGCAGCGATGGTGACCCCGGCGCGATTCGAACGCGCGACCTACAGATTAGGAATCTGGCGCTCTATCCTGCTGAGCTACGGGGCCACTACCTCGCCTGATACCGGTGCGCGGGCGCAGGGTCCAGCCCGTCAGTTCGCCTCTTCGGGCGGCCGCACGGGCAGCGGCAACGGCGCGATCGGCACGCCCTCCTCCACCAGTGCCTTGGCTTCGGCGAGGCTCGCCTGGCCATGGATCGCGCTCACCGTCTCCTCGCCGTCGTGCATCGCCCGCGCACGCGTCGCAAAGTCGCGCCCGACCCATTGCGATCCCTCCAGCGCCTTGGCCTGCAACCACGCCAGCTCGCGCAGCGCCGCCTTCACGACATCGGGCGACGGCGCCGCCTCGCGCGTGTTGCCCTTGGCCGGAATGCCCGGCGCCATCACCGCCTTGCTCACCCCGGTCGTGCCGCACATCGGGCAGACGACATGGCCCGCGGATCGCTGCGTTTCATAGGCCGCGCTCGACTGGAACCACGCCTCGAACACATGGCCGCCGTCGCAGCGCAGGTCGAAGACGATCACGCGCGCACCACCGGTGGGATGGGCCGATGATGCTGCAGCACCGGCATGCGCGCCCGCACATCCGCGACGCGCGCCGGATCGACCTCGGCAAAGCCCAGCCCGCGCGCCTCGCCCATGTCGAGCAGCACGTCGCCCCAGGGATCGACGACCAGCGAATGGCCATAGGTCGCGCGGCCGTCCGCATGCGCCCCCGCCTGCGCGGCAGCGACGACGAAACACCCCGTTTCGATCGCGCGGGCGCGCAGCAGCGCGTGCCAGTGCGCCGCGCCGGTCGGACGCGTGAACGCCGCCGGGATCGACAGCACCGTCGCGCCCGCCTGCGCCAGCGTGGCATACAGGCCCGCAAACCGCAGATCGTAACAGATCGACAGCCCCATGCCGCCCAGCGGCGTATTCACCACTATCGCGGTGTCGCCCGGCGCATAGCTCGCCGATTCGCGCCAGCTCTCGCCCGTCGGCAAATCCGCGTCGAACAGGTGAAGCTTGTCGTAGCGCGCACGGATCGCGCCCGTATCGTCGATCACGAAGCTGCGATTGGCGAGCCGCCCATCGTCACGCCGGATCGCCAGCGACCCCAGCTGCACCCACAGTCCCGCCTTCGCCGCCGCCTCGCGCACCGTCGCCAGCACGGGGTCGTCGCCCTCGGCATGGATCGACGCGGCCGCCCGCGCGCGATCGCGATCCAGCAGCCCCGCCATCTCGGGCGCGAAGACCATGCCCGCGCCGTTCGCCTTGGCCGCGGCGATGCCGTGGCGCAGGTCCGCGGCGTTGACGGCGGGGTCGATCCCGCTCGTCATCTGCAACAGCGCGATCAGCACGGGGGTGACGTCAGCCGGCGAGCAGCGGATCGAGCCCGCCGCGCGCGTCGAGCGCCGCCAGATCGTCCGACCCGCCGATATGCGCGCCGTCGATGAACACCTGCGGCACGGTGGTGCGGCCGTTGGCGCGCTGGATCATCTCCTGCCGCTGCGGGCCACCCATCGTGATGTCATATTCCACCGGCTCGACGCCCTTGTCGGCCAGCAGCCGCATCGCGCGCGAGCAATAGGGGCAGAATGCCTTGGTGTAGATTTCGACCTTTGCCATGCTTGTGGAGGTGTGATGCGACGGCGGTCTTGTCAATCGTCGCTCTCCGCGATCACCCGCGCCCAGCACAGGATCGTCACCGATGCCGCCCCCGCACGCAGCAGCACCGCGGTGCAGGCGTCCGTCGTCGCGCCGCTGGTGTAGACGTCGTCGACCAGCCCGATATGCAGCCCGCGCACCCGCGCCGGGTCGGGCACCGCAAAGGCCCCCTTCACCGCCCGCGCCCGCGCCTTGCGCCCCATGCCGCGCAACGCCGCGGTCCGCCGCCGCCGGGTCAGCGCGAAGGGATCGTGCCGCAGCCCCGTTTCGCGCGCCAGCGCCGCCGCGATCAGCCCAGCCTGGTTGTAGCCGCGCGACCACAGCCGCCAGCGATGCAGGGGCACCGGCACCAGCAGGTCGACGTCCGCGGGCACCAGCGGCGTGATCCGCTGCGCCATCGTCGTCGCGATCCCCATCCGCCCGCCATATTTCAACCGCAGCGCCAGCTGCCGCGCGATCGGGCCATAAGCGACCGCCGCTCGCACCCCGCGGTGGCGCGGCGGATCGGCAAGGCAGGCCGCGCATTGTGCGCCTTCCCCCATCGCATGCGTGAAGGGCAGGTTGCAGGTCGCGCACCACGGCGGTCCGATCAGGTGCAGGCTGCTCCAGCAGGCGGCGCAGAAGCGATGGTCCGCCGCCACCGGCTCGCCGCACCCCGGGCAGCGCGGCGGCAGCGCCTGCGCGACCAGAACCCCGACGCCGCCCGCCAGCCCCTTCCAGGCGGACGCGGCGATGCGTGGCGCAAATCGGCTCATGCCCGCTTGTCGCCCGGCCATCCGAAAGGCACAAGCCGGCGCGTGACCAGTCCCGCCCCCAATGCCATTTTCGACGCCGCGGCCCGCCGCCGCCGCCGCGACCGCGCCGCCGCGGGCGACTATGCCGCCCACGCCTTCCTGCGCGAGACGATGGTCGACGGGCTGCTCGAACGCCTCGCCGCGGTGAAGCGCGATTTCGCCGACGTGCTCGATGTCGGCGCCAGCGATACCGCGCTCATGGTGCCCGGCGCGCGGGTGGCGCGGATGGACCCCGGCTTCGCCTTCGCGCGCGCCAGCGGCGGGGTGCAGGCGGACGAGGATCGCCTGCCCTTCGCCGATGCCAGTTTCGACGCGGTGCTCAGCGCCGGCGTGCTCGATCAGGTCAACGATTTGCCCGGCGCTTTGTCGCTCATCCGCCGCACGTTGCGGCCCGATGGCGTGTTCCTCGGCGCGTTCCTCGGTGCCGGCAGCCTGCCCGCGCTCCGCGCCGCGTTCCGCGCGGCGGAGGGCGACCGGCCCGCCCCCCGCCTGCACCCGCAGATCGACGTCCGTTCGGCGGGCGACCTGCTCGTCCGCGCCGGCCTGACCCTCCCGGTCGCCGACGTCGAAACGCTCGACGTGCGCTATGCCAGCTTCGGCCGATTGCTCGACGATCTGCGCGGCAGTGCGCTGGGCAACATCCTGACCGCGCGCACCGGCATGACGCGCGGCACGCTCGCCCGCGCCGCCGCCGCCTTCGCCGAAGCGGCGGGGCCGGACGGCCGCACGACGGAGCGTTTCTCGATCGTCTTCCTCACCGGCTGGGCGCCCGACGCCTCGCAGCCCCAACCCGCCCGCCGCGGCAGCGCCACCGCCAGCCTCGCAGCGGCGTTGAAGACGCCCTGATCCTCCAACGCTCCGTCACCCCGGACTTGATCCGGGGTGACGGGGGGAGACCGCCCTTACCGCCCCCGCTCGATCTCGCAGCCCACCGCCGCGTCGGGGTACACATCCAGCTTCATCGAGCGCACGCGCACCTGGCGCACGCGCGGATCGGCAAGGCACAGCGCCGCCACCGCCTCGACCAGCGTCTCCTGCAACGCAAAGCCCGGCCCATCGGCCAGCCGGCGGATACCATCACGCACGAAGTCGTAATCGAGCACCTCCTCGATCCGGTCGGCGCTGGGCGGCGTGGCATAATCCACCGTCATCCGCACCGACAGGCGCACGCGCTGCGGCTCGGCTTCGTGCGGGTGGATGCCGAGGCGCATCGCCACCTCCAGCCCATCCAGGATCGTGGTGTAGACGCTCATGCCGCATCCCCGAACATAACGTCGCGCGCGCTGGGCACGAACCGCTGGCCAGCGTCAACGTACAGCGTCTGGCCGGTGACGCTGCGCGCGCCGAGCAGGTACACGACCGCCGCCGCGACATTGTCCGCCCCCACCGGATGGCGTAGCAGATTGTCGGATGCGACCGCGGCGAATTCCGCCTCGCTTTGCCCGCCGCTCGGCAGCGTGATTCCCGGTGCCACCGCATTCACCCGCACGCGGGGGCTCAGCGCCTGCGCCAGCATCGTCGTCGCCCCGGCGAGCGCATATTTGCTCAGGCTGTAGCTGAAGAAATCAGGGTTCGGATTGGCGAGCTTCTGGTCGAGCAGATTGACCACCGCCCCCTCCGCGACATCATCCTGCGCCGCGAGCGCGCTCGCCAGCATCGCCGGCGTCACCGCATTGATCGCATGCAGCCGGGCCGCGAGGTCTGCATCGATCGCCTCGGGCCGGTCGAACTCGAACGCCGACGCACTGTTCACCAGCGCCGCGATCGGCCCGCCCGCCGCCGCACGGGCGCGTGCGAACAGCGCCGCCGCCTGCGACGGGTCGGACAGGTCGCCCTGCACCACTGCACCGCCGATCTCACCCGCAAGCGCCTGCGCGTCATCGGCGGACCGGCCGTAATGGATCACCACGCGCCACCCGGCGGCGGCACAGGCGCGGGCGATGCACGCGCCCAGCCGCTTGCCGCCGCCCGTGACCAGCACATGCCCCAGCGCCGGGCTGGCCATCAGCTCCGCAGGCCCATCAGCGACAGCACCTCCTTGCGGCTGCGCTCGTCGTCGCGGAACACGCCCATCATCCGGCTCGTCACCATCGACACGCCGGGCGTGCGCACGCCACGCGCGGTCATGCAGGCGTGGCTCGCCTCGATCACCACCGCGACACCCTGCGGGCGCAGATTCTGCCAGATGCAATCGGCGACCTCCGCGGTCAGCCGCTCCTGCACCTGCAACCGCCGGGCAAAGCCGTGCAGCACGCGCGCCAGCTTGCTGATCCCGACGACATGGTCCTTCGGCAGATAGGCGATATGCGCCTTGCCGATGATCGGCGCCATGTGATGCTCGCAATGCGACTGGAAGGGGATGTCCTTCAGCAGCACGATCTCGTCATAGCCGCCCACCTCTTCGAAGACGCGCGACAGGTGATGCGCGGGATCGTCGCCATAGCCGGCGCAATATTCGCGCCATGCCTTGGCGACGCGGCGCGGCGTGTCGACCAGCCCTTCGCGCGTGGGATCGTCGCCCGCCCAGCGGATCAGCGTGCGGATCGCCTCCGCCACATCCTGGGGGATCGCAGCCTCGGCCGCGGAGCCGACCAGATCCCCGTCGCCCGGTGCCGCGTGATCGTGTGACATTCCATACCCTTTCAGCCAACAGGCTCATCGCTGCGGTGCAGCAAACCTTACGTTCAATTTCGCAACTTATCGTGGTGATCGCCGCGGCCCCGCATACGGCGTTTTCCCGCTGTACAAAACGTTTGACGACGACAAAATTCCGACGCTAACTCCACCATACCGAAGACTGGAAACCGCTCTACCGGCGCAAGACCGGATGGCGACAGGGAGACGAGGCCATCATGAAGAAATTCGAACTGCTTGCCGCATCCGCCCTCGCCATGACGGCCGCCATGCCCGCCGCCGCACAGACGGGCGCTACCACGTCCGCGCAGAATACGGCACCCACCAACGGGCCCGGACAGGAAGCGACCTCGGCGCAGAGCATCGATCCCAATGCCGCGTCCGCCGATACGGGCATCCAGGACATCGTCGTCACCGCGCAGCGTCAATCGCAGCGGTTGCAGGACGTGCCGATCGCAGTCAGCGCCTTCTCCGCCGACAACATCGAAAAACAGCAGATCGTCAACCCGATCGCGCTGCAACAGTCGCTGCCCAGCATCACCTTCACGAAAACGGGCTATACGACCTCCAGCTTCACGATCCGCGGCATCGGCGACCTGTGCGTCGGCGTAACGTGCGATCAGGCGACGGCGATCCACGTCAACGACATGCCGCTCGCGACGACGCGCCTCTTCGAAAGCGAATTCTTCGACCTCGAACGCGTCGAAGTGCTGCGCGGGCCGCAGGGCACGCTGTTCGGCCGCAACGCGACGTCGGGCGTCGTCAACTTCATCACCGCCAAGCCCGATCTCAGCGGCGTCCATGCCGCGGGCGAATTCGAATATGGCAATTACGATTCGAAGCGCGCGAAGGCGATGTTCAATCTGCCGATCACCGATACGCTCGGCATCCGCGTCGCCGGCACATACCTGAAGCGCGACGGCTATACCTTCAACACGTACGACAACAGCCGCATCGACGATCGCGATCTATATGCGGTGCGCGGCACGCTGTCGTGGGAGCCGTCGTCCGACACGCGCATCGACCTGATGGGCTATTATTTCCGTGAAAAGGACAATCGCAGCCGCATCCAGAAGCAGCTGTGCCATCGCGATCCCACCGGCGTGCTCGGCTGTCTGCCCGATACCAAGAGCTATGAGACGACCAACGGCCTGTCGACGCTCGCCGCGGTGCTGACCTCGACCGAATTCTTCAACGTCAACAACCCCGCACTCGGCCGCTTCGCGCTGCAAAGCCTGTACGGCGCCGACCCCTATGCCGGTGTCGTCAATCCCGCCGACGTGCGCACCGTGCGGCTCGATTATCGTCCGACCTATTTCGCGGACGAAGAGCAGTATATGGTCAAGATCTTCCACGATTTTGGCCCGGTGAACCTCAACATCACCGGCGGCTATACGCGCAATTCGGTCGACAGCACGGTCGACTATAACCTCGCGGTCGAGGCGCCGCTGGCGAACAACGCCGGCCTCGCCAACCTCAACGCGCTAGGCCGCGCCGGATCGCCCTTCGCTTTCCTGAACGGCGTCCGCCAGACGCTGATCCCGAATGGCCCGGCCGGCGGCGTCTGCCAGTCGGCGGCGGATCCGAACAATGTCGGCGTGTATGGCGGCAATGCGATCGGCTGCTTCCCGCAGAGCCTCGATTTCGACCGCTCGCGCATCCAGAACCGCCAATTCTCCGCCGAAGCGCACATCGACAGCAAGTTCGACGGCATGTTCAACTTCCTGCTGGGCGGCATTTATCTCGACAGCCTCAGCAAGAATAACGACTATTTCGTCAACGCCTTCGGCCTCGATTATGCGTCGGGCATCCTCGGCGCGGCCTCGTCGGCGGCGATCCCGGGCGTCGGCGGCAACGCCTTCCTGTCGACGCCCTTCTACCGCAACGATTCGCCGCGCTTCCGCCTGAAGTCTTATGGCATCTTCGGCGAGACCTATTTCGAATTCAGCAAGCGCGCCAAGCTGACGCTGGGTCTGCGCTACAACCATGACGACAAGTTCGTGCAGGCACGCAACCTGACGCTGAACGTCCTGACGCCGTACGGCGCCCAAGGCATTCAGAACGGCTTCAACTATGCGCAGGTCGATTTCGACCCGACGACGCCCGGCATCCAGGATTATGCGCGCCGCAACGTGTCGTTCGGCCGCCTGACCGGCCGCGCCGTCTTCGATTACAAGATCGACGACAACAAGCTGCTCTACGCCTCCTATTCGCGCGGCTATAAGTCGGGCGGCATCAACCCGCCGGTCGCCGCCACCTTCTCGGTGCCCACCACCTTCACGCCCGAACAGGTCGATGCGTTCGAAATCGGGTCGAAGAACACCTTCCTGAACGGGGCGCTGCGCCTCAACGTCACCGGCTTCTATTATAAGTACAAGGGGCTGCAGCTCAGCCGCATCGTCGCGCGCACCGCGGTGAACGACAATGTCGATGCCAATATCTATGGCCTGGAGGCGGAAGCGATCGTCGCGCCGATCCCGCGCTTCGTCGTCAACATGAACGCCAGCTACCTGCACACCGAAATCACCGGCAACAAGGCGCTGATCAACCCGCGCCTGCCCTCGGGCGGCCGCACCGACACCGTCATCATCAAGGATATCACCAACGCGTCCAACTGCGTCGTCATCCCCAATGCGGGCGGCGCGGCGGTGGCGAATGGCTTCGTCACCGCGGTGAATCGCGCAGTGGGCCTGCAGGGACCGACGGCAATCTCCGGCACCGGCACGACCGGCGCCTTCGGCATCTGCTCGGTGCTCCAGGCGCAGGCCGCCGCGACGCAGACGCCGGTGACGGTCACCGATGGCGTGCCCGTCGGGCTGAACGGCAACAAGTTGCCGCAGGCGCCGATGTACAAATGGTCGGTGGGCGCCCAATATACGATGGACTTCGGCAGCGGCTGGAGCCTCGTGCCGCGTGCCGACCTCAACTACACCGGCAATTTCTCGGCGAGCGTGTTCAACATGAACGTCGATCGCGTACCGGGCTATGAAGTCGTCAACGCGCAGGTGCAGCTCAACGCGCCGGACGACCGCTTCTATCTCCGCGCCTTCGTCCAGAACCTGACCAACAACAATGCGATCACCGGCCAGGCGGTCGCGGACCAGTCGTCGGGCCTGTACACCAACATCTTCACCATCGAACCGCGCCGCTACGGCGCGGCGGTCGGCTTCAAGTTCTGATCGGCCGGCGGGGCGAAAGCGCAACCCTTCGCCCCGCCGAGCGCTTGATCGCCCACCACGCAATGGAGGCGATCATGGCAGACCTGAAGAAGGGCGACGAAGTGACCTGGAAGAGCCACGGCGGCACCGCCCATGGCACGGTCGAGAAGAAGCAGACGAGCGACACGACGATCAAGGGGCACACCGTCCGCGCGTCGAAGGACGACCCGCAGTTCATTGTAAAGAGTGACAACGGCGGAAAGGCAGCGCACAAGGCGGACGCGCTCAAAAAGGCGTAACGTTTCAACGCCCCGGGCTGGACCGGGCGCAAACAGGAAGGAATGCGATGGCTACTGCACCCAAGACCGGCGGCATCCACGCCCCCGTGCAGCCGTCTCCCGAGCTGGGAGCGGTCGTCGGCAACGAGAAGCTGCCGCGCAGCCAGGTGATCAGCAAGGTGTGGGAATATATCAAGTCCAACAACCTGCAGAACCCCGAGAACAAGCGCGAGATCGTCGCCGACGAGAAGCTGAAGAAGGTCTTCGGCAAGGACAAGGTGACGATGTTCGAGATGAACAAGTACATCTCGCAGCACGTCAAGGCGTAACCCCGCCTTCCCCGAATCGGGAACATCGCGCCCTCATGCGGCCGGCGATGTTCCCGATCGGTTTGAATGCCGTGCTCGGCACCGCACATGGTCGCCAAAATCGACCAATCCATCCCGACATCGGGCACGATCACAACCTGGCCCAAATCGCCCCGTCATCCCGGACTGGTTCCGGGGTCCACCGGGCCGCAGATACGGTGCCTGCGAGAGGTACGCCCACTTGGCCGACTCGCTACTCCCCTAAACCACCCCCGCGCGGAGACGTGGACCCCGGAACAGGTCCGGGGTGACGAGATGGGTTTGAAAGGCTTCCGAACAAAACGAAAAGACGGGCTGGAAAAGGTCTGCCTCATCCGCACAAACAAACCGTCATCCCAGCGAAGGCTGGGATCTCCCGGTAAAAGCGCGCGTCGATAGCCGCGTAAGACCCCAGCCTGCGCCGGGGTTACGCTTCTAGCGCATGTCTATCGCAGCAAAACCAGACACCAGCCGCCGGCCAGCATCACCGCCGACGCCCGCCACCGCCCAAACGAGGAGCCGCCCCGTCAGCCCCTCAGCGCGACCGCGCCGGAACGAACGGCAGGGCGATCACCGATGCGATGATCATCAACGCGCCGGCCAGCACGTACAAATAGAAGCTCAACGGACGCATGGCTTACTGCTCCGCTGCGCCGATGGCGCGCGTCGTCGTCAGGATTGCCGAAACTGCACACGTCATGTCGATCTCCCGCCCCCGGAATACCGCCCATTAGCCATCAAATGTGGCCATAATTTTGCAGACGGGCACATGGGGACGGCCGGCGACGCGCGCAACCCTGCCCGCTCCGCCCGCATTCGCACCCGACTAGCGGGCGAAGCGCGTTACTTCTTGCGCTTGAAATCCACGCTGACGACGTTCGACCCGTCTTCGGCCGGCGTGACGGTGGGGCCGTCGTTCTCCGCCTCGTCATGCGGCTCGGGGCCATCGTCGGGCCCCTCGGTCGCCTGGAAGCGCAACTCGAAATTCACCGCCGGATCGTGGAAACCGGTGATCGCCGAATACGGGATGACCAGCTTCGACGGGACCTGGTTGAACGACAGGCCGACCGAGAATTTGCGGTCATCGACCAGCAGATCCCAATAGCGGTTCTGCAGGACGATCGTCATTTCGTCCGGAAAGCGTTCGATCAGCCGCTGCGGGATGTCGACGCCCGGCGCCTGCGTCTTGAACGTGATGTAGAAATGATGCTCGCCCGGCAGTCCGCCCGAATCGGCGACGGAGCCGAGCACGCGTCCGACGACGGCACGCAGCGCCTCCTGAACGATTTCGTCATAGGGGATCAGGCTATCGGGCAGGCCGTCGGTCATGGCCCCTTGGGTAGCGCGATCGGCGGCGGGGTCAAGCCGCCACGATGGCCCATAAAATTTGTGTGTGACGACGTGTACTCAACCGTCCTATGGGGCACGGCCATGCGCACCGCCACGATCAACCGCTCCACCGCCGAGACGCGGATCGACGTCACCGTCAACCTCGACGGCACCGGCGTCTACAGCATCAAGACCGGCATCGGCTTCCTCGATCACATGGTCGAACAGCTCTCGCGCCACGGCCTGATCGACATCGACCTGAAGGTGGAGGGCGACCTGCACATCGACGGCCACCACACCGTCGAGGATTCAGCGCTGGCGCTGGGCCAGGCGATCGCCAAGGCGCTGGGCGACAAGCGCGGTATCCGCCGCTACGGCGACGCATTGAGCCCGATGGACGAGACGCTGACCCGCGTCGCGCTCGACATCTCCGGGCGGCCATGGCTGGTGTGGAAGTCGGGTTTCACGATGCAGCGGCTGGGCGAGCTCGACACCGAGCTGATCGAACACTGGTTCCACAGCTTCGCGCAGACGGCCGGGCTGACGCTCCACGTCGAGACGCTGTACGGCAGCAACAACCACCATATCGTCGAGAGCGCGTTCAAGGGCCTGGCGCGCGCGCTGCGCACCGCGGTCGAGATCGATCCACGCAAGAGCGACGCGATCCCCTCCACCAAGGGCGTGTTGTGAGCGAACCCTTCGCCCGCCCCGGCACGACGCTCTGCATCGTGTCGCTGACCTATGGCGCAGACCTCGACGCGATCGACGCCGCGATGAGCGACCATGTCGACTGGCTGCGCGCTTGCTATGTCGAAGGGCGGCTGATCGCCTCGGGCCGCAAGCAGCCGCGCACCGGCGGCATCGTCATCGCGATCGGCACGCGCGCGGAAGTGGAGGCGATGGTGTCGCTCGACCCGTTCGTCGCGCGCGGCCTCGCCACGGCCGAGATCACGCCCTTTACCGCCAGCATGGCCGCACTGCCGCTCGAGGATATGCTGGCGTCATGAGCATCGCGCTGATCGATTACGGCGCGGGCAACCTCCATTCGGTCGAGAACGCCCTGCGCGCGGCGGGCGCTACCGACCTCGCCGTCACCGCCGATGCCGATGTGGTGGCGAAGGCGGACCGCATCGTCCTGCCCGGCGTCGGCGCGTTCGGCGCCTGTGCCAGCGCGTTGCGCGCCGTGCCCGGCATGGTCGAGGCGCTCGATCGCCGCGTGCGGCACGAAGGCGCGCCCTTCCTCGGCGTCTGCGTCGGCATGCAACTAATGGCGGACGTCGGCGAGGAAATGGGCGAACACCGCGGCCTCGGCTGGATGCGCGGCCGCGTGCGGCGGCTCGAGCCGGGTACGATGGACGCCAAGGTCCCGCACATGGGCTGGAACGACGTGGTGCCGACCGGGGACCACCCGCTCGTCCCCGCCGGCGAGGCCTACTTCCTGCACAGCTACGCCTATGAGGGCGAGGACGTGATCGCCACGAGCGACCACGCCGGCCCGATCACCGCCGCCATCGCCCGCGACACGATGCTGGGGCTGCAATTCCACCCGGAAAAGAGCCAGCGCTACGGGCTGGCGATGCTGGAGAGGTTTCTCGCATGGCGGCCGTGATGCCTCCCCTCCCTGGAAGGGAGGGGCCGGGGGTGAATATAGTCCGGGCCATACGGTCCATCCGACCCCTGCGGCATCCGTACCGCCAGGCCCCCACCCACCCCCAACCCCTCCCTGTCAGGGAGGGGAGCAAGAGCGCCGCATGACCCTCATCGTCTTCCCCGCCATCGACCTCAAAGGCGGCCAGGTCGTCCGCCTCGCCGAGGGCGATATGGACCGTGCCACCGTCTATGGCGACGATCCCGCCGCACAGGCGATGCTGTTCGCCGATGCGGGCGCGCAGCACCTGCACGTCGTCGACCTCGACGGCGCCTTCGCCGGCGAATCGGTGAATGGCGAGGCGGTGCGCAGCATCGTCTCCGCCTTCCCGGGCCACGTCCAGCTAGGCGGCGGCATCCGCAACCGCGCCAGCGTCGAACGCTGGTTCGATCTCGGCGTCTCCCGCGTCGTCATCGGCACCGCCGCGCTCGAGGATCCCGATTTCGTCCGCGGCGCCGCCCGCGACTTCCCCGGCGGCATTGTCGTCGCGGTCGACGCCAAGGACGGCATGGTCGCGACCAAGGGCTGGGCAGACGTCTCGACGACGAGCGTCGTCGATCTCGCCCGCCGGTTCGAGGATGCGGGCGTCGCCGCGCTCCTGTTCACCGACGTCGGCCGCGACGGCCTGCTCAAGGGCTGCAACGTCGATGCGACCGTCGATCTTGCCCGCGCCGTCTCGATCCCCGTCATCGCCAGCGGCGGCGTGAAGGGCATCGATGACATCCACATTCTCGCGGTCCACGCGAAGGACGGCATCGAAGGCGTCATCACCGGCCGCGCGCTCTACGACGGCCGCCTGGACCTTTCCGCGGCGCTGGCGGTCGCACAGGCGGCGTGATGGTGTTCACGCGAAGACGCGAAGACGCTAAGATGCCGCGCGCGTGGCCGCGTCTTTCCACCGCCGCAGGCGGCCAGCCGTCTCCCGATCGCGATTGCAGAGCGAATCGTGGTCAAGCGACCGGACCTCTTCGCGTCTTCGCGTCTTCGCGCGAACCCATTCCTGACTTCGGGACAAACCGATGACCGTCCGCGCCCGCGTGATCCCCTGCCTCGACGTAGCCGACGGCCGCGTCGTGAAGGGCGTGAACTTCGTCGAATTGCGCGACGCCGGCGATCCGGTCGAGCAGGCGCGCGCCTATGACGCCGCCGGTGCCGACGAGCTCTGCTTCCTCGACATCACCGCATCCCATGAAAACCGCGGCACGATCCTCGATGTCGTGCGCCGTACTGCCGCGGTGTGCTTCATGCCGCTGACCGTCGGCGGCGGCGTGCGCACCGCCGACGACGCCCGCGCGCTGCTGCTGGCGGGCGCGGACAAGGTCGCGGTCAATTCCGCCGCGGTCGCGCGTCCCGAAGTCGTCGCCGACATCGCCGAGCGCTTCGGCAGCCAATGCTGCGTCGCCTCGGTCGACGCGCGCCGCGTCGGGGACCGCTGGGAGGTGTTCACCCACGGCGGCCGCCGCCCGACCGGTATCGACGCGATCGAGCACGCGCTGCGACTCGCCGATCTCGGCGCCGGCGAACTGCTCGTCACCTCGATGGACAAGGACGGCACCCGCTCGGGCTACGACCTCGATCTCGTCCGCGCCATCGCCGATCGGGTCAGCGTGCCCGTCGTCGCCTCGGGCGGCGTTGGCGGCCTCGACGACCTCGTCGCCGGCATCCGCGACGGCCATGCCAGCGCCGTGCTCGCCGCCTCGATCTTCCATTTCGGCGAGGCGAGCATCGCCGATGCGCATAACGCCCTGGCACAGGCGGGAATTCCGGTCCGCCGGCCAATCCTCGCTTAGCGTTTCCGCAAGGCTTGACCGCTATACAGGTCAGCCATGTACACCATTTCCTTTCGGCATGAGTACAACCTGCTGGATATCCAGTGGCATAGACTATTCGATCTGGCCGGCGTCGAACGCTATGCTGCGGAACTGGTGGACCGGTTCCGCAAGGAAGGCTTCACGAACGGCTATCGCCTGCGGATCGACATGGGCGCGTGCAGCGTCCAGCCCGTGCAGGCCGCCGCGGCGATCCATGAGCGACTGGCCGGCTTCCCGCGCGCCAGCCGCATCGCCATCGTCACCGCCAGCGCGATCACCCGCCTGCAAGTGCAGCGGCTGATGACCCAACCCTATCTGCGCATCTTCGACACTGCCGAGGCGTCATGGGACTGGCTGACCGCGCCGGACGCGGTCGCCGCGGCATGACGTCGCTCGCGCTGCTGTCGGTCGCCGGCGGCCATTCCGGCACCGTCCACCGCCGCACCGGCCCCGAATGGTCTGACATCGCGCTGTTCGTCGTCGCGGCGCTCGGCCTGTGGCTCGTCCGGCGGGCGCTGCGCCGCCGCTTTGCGCACCGCAACGCCGACAAGGATTGACCCCGCCCCCTCCCCCGCGCCAAGCGGGGCCTATGGACCCGCTCGACCGCCTGGACGCCACGATCCGCAGCCGCCGCGATGCCGATGCCGGCACGTCATACGTCGCCAGCCTGTTCGCCAAGGGCCGGCCAAAGATCGCGCAAAAGGTCGGCGAAGAGGCCACCGAAACCGTCATCGCCGCCTTGGCGGAGCCGGACAAACTGGCGTCCGAGGCGGCGGACCTCGTCTTCCACCTGCTCGTCCTGCTCGCCGACGCCGGCCTGTCGCTGGACGACGTCCGCGCCGAACTGGCGCGCCGCGAAGGCGTGTCGGGCCACGTCGAAAAGGCCAGCCGGTAACGCGGCCGAAACGCAGCTCACGGTCCCTTCCCCTCGTCACCCCGGACTTGATCCGGGGTCCCGCTTCTTCTTGCCGTCGCAGGCAGCGGGACCCCGGATCAAGTCCGGGGTGACGGATGAGGGCAGTACCATCACAAAAACCTGAGGCTCGATCGCCCTCCACAACCTGGCTACACAGGCCCGCAGGAGGACCCGTATGCCGATCGACGCCACCCTGCCCTATGACGACCAGAACGTCTTCGCGAAGATCCTGCGCGACGAAATCCCGTCGAAGCGTGTGTACGAGGACGATTACGCCGTCGCCTTCCACGACATCGCGCCCGTCGCGCCGGTCCATATACTGGTGATCCCGCGCGGCCCCTACGTCTCGTGGGACGATTTCAGCGCCCGCGCGTCCGACGCGGAGATCGCCGGCTTCGTCCGCGCGGTGGGGCATGTCGCGCGCGACCACGGCCTCGTCGCCCCCGGTTATCGTCTGCTCGCCAACATCGGCGGCCATGCCGGGCAGGAGGTGCCGCACCTCCACGTCCACCTGTTCGGCGGCGCGCCGCTGGGCCCGATGCTCGCGCGGTAACGCCATCCACCTGCATTAAGGGGATTGCCTCCGTTTCATTTGAGACTAGCATCCCCCGCTTCACCAATGCGGCGGCGCGTTCATGACCGTTACGCACCTGGGGGGATACGCTACATGATATTCGGGCGCGTCAAACCACTCGACGCCATTCTCGCCACGGCCGAAAAGAAGGGCCTGCATCGCTCGCTCGGGGCCTTCCAGCTCACCATGCTCGGCATCGGTGCCGTCATCGGCACCGGCATTTTCGTGCTGACGTCCGAAGCCGCGCAAAAGGCGGGGCCGGGCATGCTGCTCAGCTTTCTCGTCGCCGGCTTCATCTGCGCGGTCGCCGCGCTCTGCTATTCCGAACTCGCCTCGATGGTGCCGGTGTCGGGCTCGGCCTACACCTACACCTATGCGGTGACGGGTGAGATCCTCGCCTGGATGGTCGGCTGGGCGCTGATCCTCGAATATGCGGTCGGCGCCAGCGCCGTCGCGGTCGGCTGGTCGAACCACGCGGTCGGCCTGCTCAACGGCATCGGCTTCCATGTGCCCGCCGCGATCAGCAACGCCGACGCGCTGATGGCGCACATGTATCTCGCCTTCGGCGCCGCCCCCAGCCCTGATCTGACGCAGGCGATGGCGGTGGGCGGCTGGGTCAACGTGCCCGCGATCATCGTCGTGTCGTTCGTCACCTGGCTGCTGATCATCGGCACCACCGAAAGCGCGCGCGTCAACGCCGTGCTGGTCGCGATCAAGATCACCGCGCTCACCGCCTTCGTCGCGCTGACGATTCCGGTGATGAAGGCGGACAATTTCAATCCGTTCCTGCCGACCGGCATCGGCAATCCGTTCAGTTCGTCGGGCCTCGGCGTGCTGGGTGCCGCCGCCTCGATCTTCTTCGCCTATGTCGGCTTCGACGCCGTCTCGACCGCCGCGGAAGAAACGAAGAACCCGCAGCGCAACGTGCCGATCGGCCTAATCGGCAGCCTCGCGATCTGCACCATCTTCTACATCCTGGTCGCCTCGGGCGCGATCGGGGCGATCGGCGCGCAGCCGGTCACCTCGCTCGCCGGCAAGGTGCTCTCGCCGGGTACGCCGGAAATCGCCGGCCGCTGCGCCGCGATCGTCGCCAGCGGCGCGCTCGAACCGCTCGTCTGCTCGAAGGAAGCGCTGGTCCACGTCCTCGACGTGATCAACTGGCCGATGATCGGCCGCCTCGTCGGCCTCGCCGCGGTGCTGGCGCTGCCGTCGGTCGTGCTGATGATGATGTTCGGCCAGACGCGCATCTTCTTCACCATGGCGCGCGACGGCCTGCTGCCGAACAAGCTCGCCTCGGTCCACCCGCGCTATCGCACGCCGCACGTCGTCACGCTGATGACCGGCGTCGCGGCGGCGGTGGCGGCGGCGATCCTGCCGGTCGGCAAGCTCGCCGATTACTCCAACGCCGGCACGCTGTTCGCCTTCTTCATGGTGGCGATCTCGGTGATGGTGCTGCGCCGTACCGATCCCAGCCGTCATCGGCCGTTCCGCACGCCGGCGGTCTATGTCGTCGCGCCGCTCGCAATCATCGGCTGCGTCGTGCTGTACCTGTCGCTGCCGCTGACGGCGAAGCTGGTGCTGCCGATCTGGGGCCTCATCGGCCTCGTCATCTACTTCGGCTACAGCCGCAGCCGCTCCTACGTCGGTCGCGGCATCATCGACGTCGTCGACGATGCGTCGATGCAGCCCGAAACGGCGCGCAAGCTCGACTGATCGGTTCGCCGGTCACGCAAAAAAGGCCGGGGGAGCGATCCCCCGGCCTTTTTGTTTGTGGGTGGCATATGCCCGCCCCTGGGCCGCGCCCTCGCCCCGGCGCGGCTTACGCCGCCAGCCGCGTCATCCAGCCCTCGGCATGCGCGAAGGCGGGCGCGTCATCGACGTCCAGCCAGTCGAGGTCGCTGCAATCCACCACCTGCGCCCGGTCCTGCGCGGCGAGGATCCGCACGCCCTCGGTCAGCGACGGGCTGTCGAGGCCGGCGAGCGCATCGAAGAACGCCTGCCCCACCGCGAACACGCCGGTGTCGTAGCAGTCGTGCGGCTCCAGCTCCTTGCCGATCGCGACGATCCGGTCGCCGCGCGTCGCGACGCAGGTGACGTCGAGCGGATCGACCCAGGGATGCCCCAGCCGCCGATCGATGCCGAGCCGCAGCCCCTCCCCCGCACCCGCACGGGCGAGGCGCCGATAATGGTGCGGCAGCACCAGATGGTCGCACATCGCCATCACCGCGCCCTCCGGCCCCACCAGCGCCCGCGCGGCAAGCGCGCTGACGCCGTTGGGCTGGTGGAAATCGGTCATCACCGTCAGCACCTCGACCAGCCAGTCGCGGCCGGCGAGATGGGCGGCGATCGCATCGGCGCCATAGCCCAGCGTGACGATCACGCGCGTGAGGCCCGCCGCCGCCATGCTGTCCAGCGCATGGTCGATCAGCGCCCGGCCCGCGACCGGGCACAGCGGCTTGTACGGCGTGACCGAGCGCAGGCGGGTGCCCTGACCGGCGGCGAGCAGCAGGCCCGTCGTGATCATCAGGCGGCCTTGATAAAGTCCTCGACCGCGATCTGCGCGAGATCGTCGGTCATCTGGTGGCGCGGGTGCTTGCAGAAATAGGCGCTGGCGGGATCGATCACGCCGGCGATGCCGCGGTCCTTGGCGATCGCGGCGCAACGGATCATGTCGATCGCGACGCCCGCCGAATTGGGCGAATCCTCGACCGACAGGCGCAGTTCCAGGTTCATCGGCACGCCGCCGAACAGCTGGCCTTCCATGCGCAGGAAGCAGACCTTGTTGTCGTTCTGCCAGGGCACATAGTCCGACGGGCCGATGTGGACGTTCTCGTCCTCCAGCCGCTCGGCCGCGACCGACTGCACCGCTTCGGTCTTTGACACCTTCTTGCTGGCGAGGCGGCGGTGGTTCGACATGTTGAGGAAGTCGGTGTTGCCGCCGGTATTCAGCTGATAGGTGCGATCCAGCTTCACGCCGCGCTTGGCGAACAGGTCGGTCAGCACGCGGTGGACGATCGTCGCGCCGAGCTGCGCCTTGATGTCGTCGCCGATGATCGCGACGCCGGCATCCTCGAACTTCTTCGCCCATTCGGGGTTGGACGCGATGAAGACCGGGATGTTGTTGACGAAGGCGACGCCGGCTTCCAGCGCGCATTCGGCGTAGAATTCGGTCGCTTCCTGGCTGCCGACGGGCAGGTAGTTCATCAGCACGTCGGTGCCGCTCGCCTTCAGGTCGGCGACGACCTGCTCCTTGGTCGGCTGCGTGTCGTTGGCGACCACGAACGTGCGATCGTCCTTGTAGTCGCTCATGTGATCGGCGACGCCGTCGAGCACCGCGCCCATCTTCACGACGGTGCCGGTCGCCGGGATATTGGCGGCGAAGACCGCGGTGCAATTGGGCTTGGCGAAGATCGCCTCGGCGACGTCCTTCCCCACCTTACGCGCATCGACGTCCCAGGCGGCGACGACCTTGATGTCGGAGGGCTTATAGCCGCCGACTTCCCAGTGCATCAGGCCGACCGTGTCGTTCGTGCCTTCGCGGTAATATTCGAGTCCCTGGACCAATGAGCTCGCGCAATTGCCGATGCCGACGATGGCGATGTTGATGCTCTTCATGAATGACCCTGTTCGCTGGATAGAAGGATGGAATGCGGCGCTTGGCCGTGGACGAAGCGGCGCTCGACGCGCCGGTGACGGATGAGGCCGATCAGACAGATGGCCGACAGCGGGCCGATCTCGACCCACCAGAAAATACGCGGATTGCCGATCAGGCAGGCGAGGCAGATCGTCCAGACGCGGACGTTCGCAGTGAGCAGCGATTGGAGGCGCATCACCGGCACCGCGGCGGCGGCATAGGCCGCGCCGAAGGCGGCGCGATCCTCGGCCACACCGAAGCGGCGTTCGAACGGCATCGAGATGCGATCGACGCTGCCCGCGACGCTGTCATAGACGCGCACCAGCCACGGACCGGTCGGCACCGGCACGCTCGACAGCGCCTCCCCGCGCGCCCGGCGGTGGAAGCGGGCGCGCTCGCCCTCGTACAGGCTCGATTGCACCGCGTGGCAGGCACCCGCGGCAATCGCCAGCGCCCAGCCCCCGGCCGTGCCGACGGTATAGGCGAGCGAGAGATAGATCAGCGCGAAGGCGCCGTGATCGCACAGCCCGTCCAGCGTCCGCCCGAGCGCGCTCGCGGTCCGTGTCGCCCGCGCGATCATCCCGTCGAGCCCGTCGGCGACCAGCCAGGCGACCGAGAAGGCGAGACCGACCAGCGCCATCAGCGGATCATGCCATTGCGCATAGGCGAAGGCGGCGACCGTCCCGCAGGCAAGGCCCGCGAGCGACACCGCATTGGCCGACACGCCGCGCCGCAAGGCAAGGGGGAGCAAGGCGTGCGACGCGGGGTGGATCAGATAGAGGTTGGATGGGTCCTCGATCCGGCGATCGCGTGAGCCATCCCGGGGAGGCGGTGTCATCAGGGCTTCATATTGCGCCCGTATGCTACCGAAGGCAATATTCTACGGAACGTTTCGGCGCAGTTCGTTCAGCCATACTGACGCAGTGCCATCCGACGGTGCCCGCCAATCACCCCGCGGGCTAAGTGCCCCACCCGCCGACACTTTCGGCCCGTTGGGGATCGCCGACCGTTTGAACTGGCTGGTCTGGAAGAAGCGAACCAGAAAACGCTCCAGCCAATATTTGATCGTCGGCAGGTCGTAGGCGACGCGCGCATCGGCCGGAACATCCTCTGGCCACCCGCCCTGCGCCGCATCGCGCCACGCATGCCAGGCGAGGAAGGCGATCTTCGATGGCGCCAGCCCGTGGCGGATCACGTAATGCGCGAAGAAGTCGTTGAGCGCATAGGGCCCGATCATCGATTCCGTTGATTGCATCGCGCCCGTATCGGCATCGGCGGGCACCAGCTCGGGCGAAATCTCCTGCGCCAGGATCGTCGCGAGGACGGCGTTGGTCCCCGCGTCATATTGGTCCGTCCGGATGCACCAGCGGATCAGGAACTGGATCAGCGTCTTCGGCACCCCGGCGTTGATCGCATAATGGCTCATCTGATCGCCGACGCCATAGGTACACCAGCCGAGCGCCAGCTCGCTAAGGTCGCCGGTGCCCAGAACGATGCCGCGGCGCTGGTTGGCGAGGCGGAAAAGGTAATCGGTTCTGAGGCCTGCCTGCACATTCTCGAACGTGACATCATACACCGCCTCGCCGCTGGCGAAGGGGTGGCCCATGTCGGCGAGCATCTGGCGCGCGGCGGGGCGGATATCGATCTCGTCGGCGGTACAGCCCAGCGCGCGCATCAGCGCCCAGGCGTTGCCCTTCGTCGCCTCGCCGGTGGCGAAGCCCGGCATGGTGAAGCCGAGGATGTCGCTGCGCGGCCGCCCCATCCGGTCCATCGCCTTCGCCGCGACGATCAGCGCATGCGTCGAATCGAGCCCGCCCGACACGCCGATGACGAGCGTCTTGGAACCGGTGGCCGACAGGCGCTTCACCAGCGCCTCGACCTGGATGTTGAAGGCCTCGTAGCAATCCTCGTCCCGACGCGCGGGATCGTCGGGCACGAAGGGGAAGCGGCGGATGCGGCGGTCGAGGCCGGTATCGCCGTCGCGCGCGCCATGCGTAAAGCCGATTCGACGGACGTCGCGCTCGGGGTGCCCCGCCGCGACCGCGCTGTCGTTGAACGTGCCGTTGCGCAACCGCTCCTGCACCAGCCGCTCGCAATCGACGTCGGCGACGACAAGCTCGGCCGCGTTCGAGAAGCGGCTCGATTCGGTCAGCAATTCGCCCAGTTCGTAGATCAGCCCCTGCCCGTCCCAGGCGAGATCGGTCGTGCTCTCCCCCGGCCCTGCGGCGGAATAGACATAGGCGCAGGCGGCGCGCGCGGATTGCGCGGCGGCCAGCAGCATGCGTTCGCGCGCCTTGCCGATGACGATGTTGGAGGCGCTGAGGTTGCAGCAGATCGTCGCCCCCGCAAGCGCGCCCACCGTCGACGGCGGCGTCGGCGCCCAATAATCCTCGCAAATCTCGGCATGTACGACGAAGCCCGGCAGATCCTCCGCCGCGAACAGCAGATCGGTGCCGAACGGCACATCGGCATCGCCCAGCCGGATCGTCAGGCCGGTCAGGCCCAGCCCCGGCGCGAACCAGCGCTTTTCGTAATATTCGCGGTAATTGGGCAGGAAACTCTTCGGCACCACGCCGAGGATGCGCCCACGATGCACCGCCACCGCGCAATTGTAGAGCCGCCCGTTGCGGACCAGTGCCGCGCCGACCAGCAGCAGCGGCGCCCATCCCGCGGTCCGTTCGGCGAACGCCACCACTGCCGCGTCGCTGGCCCGCTGCTGCGCCGATTGCAGGTGCAGGTCGTCGAGCGCGTAGGACGTCAGGTTGAGCTCCGGAAAGACGACGCAATCCACGCCGCGCGCATCCGCCTCCCGCGCCATCGCGACCGCTGCATCGAGGTTCGCGTCGATATCGCCGACGCTCGCGCGCGGCGTCACGGCCGCAACGCGGACCATCTGGTGGGCGTGGATCGAATGGAAACGCTGGGTCATAGTGGCAAGGCTAGCCGCTGCGAGGAAGGGGGGCTAGCGGCAACGGTTCGTGGGCGGGGGCGATCCGGCCATATTAAGGCGTTTCCCGCCACGTCGCACCCCCCTCCCCCGTCACCCCGGGCTTGACCCGGGGTCCCGCTTCTTCTTGCGGTGGGTTGTAAAGAAGCGGGACCCCAGCTCGCCGGCCGGGGTGACGCAGGAAAACCTACTTCCCCCCCTCGCGCCGCGTCAGCGCCGCCACGCAGCTCGCCCGGTCGATCGTGCTGCCATCGGGCTCGCGCGCGTCGAGATAGGTGACGCGCGGCCCCTCATTCTCCTTCGGGTACAGATAAGCGTCGAGCACGCAGATCGGCCCGGCGAACTGCAGCTTGCGCGCCGCGCCCTCGCGAATGTCCGCGTCGGGCTGGCCGAACAGGCGGACGAGGCCCGCGGCATCTTGCCCGATCACCCGCTCCAACCCGGCGCTGGTATAGGGCACGACCGGCCGGCTGACCGTCGGACCGACCGCACCCGGTGCGGCGCACGCGCCCAGCCCTGCCGCGAGCGCGAGGCTCAAGATCGTGCGCGTCGTCATGCGTGTCCCCCTCGCCCCCCGTGGAACAGGTGCGTCGCCATTGCCGCGCCCAGGATCGGCGCGAACAGATTGGCGAGCGGAACCACGAACAGTCCTGCGACGGCAAGGCCCAGCACGAACCGCTGGCCGCGGGTCGCCTTGCGCCAGCCCCGCATCGTCGCATCGTCGATGTGCCGGCTCGCCACCATGTCGCCCAGGTCACGCCCCAGCAGCCAGCCATTGACCAGGAAAAACGCGATCGCCGGCCCGATCGCGGTGAACAGCAAGGCGAGATAGACGGGCGTCATCACCAGATTGATGCCCAGCGCCCGCACCGCCGACGCGAGCGCCATCCGCCCGGACCGCACGAACCCGACGTCGCGGGCCACGGCATGCGCGGCGGGATAGTGGCGCGCCTCGACCGCGGCGACGATCGCGTCGCCGAACAGCCCGATCACCGCGATCGCGACCACGCGGAACAGCAGCCAGGCGGCAACGACGAACACGACCACCGTCAGCGCCCCCGCCAGCCCGTCGCCCAGCGCCGCGCCCAGATCGGCGAAGGCCGCGTGCAGTCCACCGAACAACGCCAGCCCGAGCAGGACGAAGATCGCCACCGTCAGCGCCAGCGACTTCGCCAGCACCCGCAGGATCGCGGCATCGCCAAGCTGGCCGAGCGAGAGGGTGAAGGCGCGGAGCATAGAACGTGGGGTGGCGCGTGCGATCGGGGGCGTCAACGGCTGGCACGTCACGGGCCGCCACATTCTCTCCGTCACCCCGGACTTGTTCCGGGGTCCACTCTGCGGCGAGGGGGACGGTCAGAGCCTCCAGCCACCCCCCCGCGGCCCGGTGTTCAACCCTCTTCGTCACCCCGGACTTGGTCCGGGGTCCACTCCGCGGCGAGGGGGACGGCCAGAGCCTCCAGCCACTCCCCCGCGGCCCGGTGGACCCCGGAACAAGTCCGGGGTGACGGCGGGGGCACCCCACCCCGCGTTGCACGAAACCGCGCCGCCCCCTAGGGAGCGACATCTGACTTTACCGGAGCTTCCCTTGTCCCACCCCACCTATGACGTCGTCGCGATCGGCAATGCGATCGTCGACATCCTCGCGCAGGCCGACGATGCGTTCATCGAGTCGATCGGCGTCGCCAAGGGCTCGATGCAGCTGATGTTTTCGCCCGAGGATGCCGACGCGCTCTACGATCGCATGGGTCCGGGGCGTGAAGTGTCGGGCGGATCGGCGGCGAACACCGTCGCCGGCATCGCGGCGCTCGGCGGCCGCACAGGCTTCATCGGTCAGGTCGCCGGCGATCAGCTCGGCGAAGTGTTCGCGCACGACATCCGCGCGGCGGGCGTCGCCTTCACCACCGACGTGCGTCCCGGCCAGCCGACCACGGCGCGCTGCCTGATCTTCGTGACGCCGGACGGCCAGCGCACGATGAACACCTATCTCGGTGCCTCGCAGTTCCTGCCCGCCGCCGCGCTCGATCTCGGCATGATCGAAGATGCCGCAATCCTGTATCTCGAAGGCTATCTGTGGGACCCGGAAGAGCCGCGCGCCGCGATGCGCGTCGCGATCGAGGCCGCGCGCAAGGCGGGCCGCAAGGTCGCCTTCACGCTGTCCGACGTGTTCTGCATCGGCCGTCACGGCGGCGACTTCCGCCAGCTCATCGCGGATGGCCTGATCGACATCCTGTTCGCCAATGAAGGCGAACTGGCCGCGCTCGCCGAAACCGAGGATTTCGAGGCCGCGGTCGCCAAGATCGCAGCCCAGGTGCCGACGCTGGTCGTGACGCGCGGTGCGCACGGCGCCTGCGCGCTGCAGAACGGCACGCGTGCCGAAGTCGCGGCGGAGCCGATCGAGCGTGTCGTCGACACGACCGGCGCGGGCGATCTGTTCGCCGCCGGCTTCCTGCACGGTCAGGCGCAGGGCAAGGGCCTGGAAGAGTCGCTGAAGCTCGGCGCGATCTGCGCCGCCGAGATCATCAGCCACTTCGGCGCGCGTCCGAACGTCGACATGAAGGCGCTGATGGCCGCCAAGCTCGGCTGATCGCGTCCCCTGGATGACGAACGGGGAGGTGCCGGCCGGCGCCTCCCTTTTCGTATGCGCGAGGGACCACCGGGCGGGCGGATCGCCATGGCCGGCATCGCCGCACGCCGTTACAGCGGACGTTCCCTCCTGCACGAGCCGACATGAGCCGCCTGATCCTCTTCAACAAACCTTATGACGTGCTCAGCCAGTTCACCGATCGCGGCACGCCGGCGGAGCGCGTCACGCTGTCGCGCTTCATCGACGTACCCGGCGTCTATCCCGCCGGCCGGCTCGACCGCGACAGCGAAGGGCTCTTGCTGCTGACCGACGACGGCCGGCTCCAGGCGCGCATCGCCGATCCGAAATTCAAGCTGCCCAAGACCTATCTCGTGCAGGTGGAAGGCGTGCCGGACGCCGCCGCCCTCGCCGCGCTTCGCACCGGCGTCGTGCTGAAGGACGGCCCCACCCGCCCCGCCGAGGTCGAGGCGATCGAACCGCCGGACCTGTGGCCCCGCACGCCCCCCATCCGCGTGCGCCAGGCGATCCCCGACCGCTGGCTGCGCCTCACCATCCGCGAAGGCCGCAACCGCCAGGTCCGCCGCATGACCGCCGCCGTCGGCCACCCGACGCTGCGCCTGGTGCGCTGGCGGATCGGCGACTGGACGCTGGACAACCTCGCGCCGGGGGCATGGCGCGACGCCTGACGTCCCGACAGATTGATCTTGCGTGGGGTAATAAATCCTCCCCCGCCAGGGGGAGGTGGCGCCGCCGAAAGGCGGTGACGGAGGGGGAGGATAGGAACGCCCCCCATAACGCAGCGCAACCCTGACCGCCCCCTCCGTCATGCCTGCGGCATGCCACCGCATCGGGTCGATCATGCCCCGGCATGATCTTGAACGGCCAGGGGCCGTTCATCCTGATGCGCCCTGGCGGGGGAGGAATGAGCGTACCGCCACATTGGCCGCCCCCCACTAACCGCGCAACATCGCCAACTGCCCCCGGACCACGTCGAGGTTATGCTGGGCGAGGTGACTGCCCCGCCCCGCGACGCTGCCCTCCAGATCGGGCCGCTCGCCGATCGCAATCGCCCGCTCCCACGCCCCGCTCGCCAGCGGCAGCCACTGGTCGACCGCCCGCGCCGGATCGGCAATGGCGTGATGCAGCAGCAGATCGCCGAGCACGAAGAAGAAATCCGGCGACTCCGCCCAGCGCGGCATTTCCGCCTCCGCCAACGCCATCGCATCGCCCAGCCGCCCAGCCTTCGCCAGCGCGGCGATCGCGCCCGTCACCAGCTCGTGCCGCCAGCCCGCGTCCGGCGGCGTCGCCGCCACTGCCTGCGCATAGCCTTCCGCCGACGCCGCGCCGTCGCCGCGCATGTCGGCATCCTTGGCGATCTGGTACAGCAGGTACGCATCGCCCG
This sequence comes from Sphingomonas sp. DC5200-1, assembly GCF_049897245.1. NCBI lineage: Bacteria > Pseudomonadati > Pseudomonadota > Alphaproteobacteria > Sphingomonadales > Sphingomonadaceae > Sphingomonas > Sphingomonas sp. DC5200-1. The sequence goes on along the minus strand of NZ_JAFCVW010000005.1, from coordinate 114,051 downwards.
GCCGCTCGGCGAGCTCCGCCAGCAACAGCCGATGGTTGCGATCGCGCTTGCGGGCAATCTGCGCCGCCCGATAGCCGTCATGCCCGATATGCAGCCCGGTCCGCACCCGCGGCAAAGCGGAGGCAACCTGCTCATGCACCCGCCCCTCGAACCGCACGCCGCGCGGCAGCACCCGCGTGATCCAGCTCCGCGTCGTCGTCGCGCCCGCGCCATCGTCGCTCAGCAGGCACGCCCGCCCCAGCCGCTCGCCCCCCGCGCACCAGTCGCGCAAGGCCTCGCCGCCAGACACGATCCATTCGTCCGCATCGATCACCAGATGCCAGTCCGCATCGGCCAGCCCCAGCGCATGGTTACGCGCCGCCGCGAAATCGTCTGGCCAGTCGAGCCGATGCACCTCCGCCCCGCAACCCTCTGCAATCGCAACGGTATCGTCCACCGACCCGGTATCCACCACCACCATCCGGTCGACGAACGGCGCCACGCTCTCCAGGCACCGCGCAATACACCGCGCCTCGTCCCGCACGATCAGCGTCGCGGCAATGATGGGGGCAGAGGGCATGAAAGTCTTTCACTGTCGGAATAGGCAGGCAGTTGCACGGGATGTTTAATGAACCATTCGCTCCTGCCGAAGCACCCGTTCAGGCCGCCGCGAATACCCGTCATCTTCCTGGACCATCGATCGACGGTATCCTCCAATGCGCTTTGGCGAGAGCCACCGCCGATACAATGGGAAACCCCGTCTTTACGATGACTTGTCCCGTCGTCAGAACCTTGAACACGATAACGACCGGAGCCGTAAACCCAAACAGGAAGAGCAGGTCGTTAGGGTGAGTCCAGTCAATTCCGAGACCGACGAATCCGATCAGGCATCCGGCCACCCACAACGGCTTCCAGCGGAAATCGGGCGAGCGTACGACGGCAATGATAGACCAGACGCTGACCGCGATCACGATCAGCGCAAAGACGACGACCGTTATCTGAAACCCGTTCATACCCAGCCCCTCTGCGTCGACCAGCCGACCTTATAAGCATCGCTGTATCAAGCCACCCCTGTCCTACGCGCCGCCGATCCGCTATGATCCCGCCATGCTCCGCGCCCTCCGCTCGCCCGCCCATCCCACGGCGGCCCGGCGCAGGGGGCGTTTCCGAGCAATACGTATCGTCCACTTCGTCCACTTCCGCAGCCCCCGACCCGAACGCCGACTCGGGCGCCGGACCCGCTTGACCCGCTCGCCCCGATCCCGGACAGCGACGCCGTGACGCACCTGCCCCCACCCCCCGCCGACCTGTTGCGCGACGCCGCGCTGTTCCTCGATTTCGACGGCACGCTCGTCGAATTGCAGGAGCGGCCCGACGCCGTCCGCGTCGACGCGCGCCTCGCCATGCTGATCGAGCGGCTGTCGCACGCGCTCGACGGCCGCGTCGCGATCATTTCCGGCCGGCCGGTCGATGGCATCCGCGCGCTATTCGGCGCCCCCGCCTTCGCCATCTCCGGAAGCCACGGGCTGGAAGTCGCCTGGCCCGACGGCCGCGTCCACCAGGCGGAACGACCCGCCGCGCTCGACCGTATTGTCGCCGACATGCACGACTTCGCAACTGCAACACGGGGCGTCCTGGTCGAGGAAAAGCCCCTCGGCGCCGCGCTCCATTACCGTGCCGTTCCCACGGCCGAAGCCGCCGCGACGCAGCTCGCCACCCGCCTCGCCGCCGATGCCGGCCTTCACCTGCAGACCGGCAAGATGATGGTCGAGGTGCGCGTCGCCGGTGCCGACAAGGGCAGCGCGCTGCGTCAGATGATGCAGGCCCCTGCGCTTGCCGGCCACACACCCGTCTTCCTCGGCGACGACGATACCGACGAACCCGCCATGGCCGCCGCCGCGACGCTCGGCGGCGCCGGCATCCTGATCGGCGCCCCCCGCGCCACCGCCGCGGCGTGGCGCCTCGACAGCGTCGCCGACACCCTCTCCTGGCTCGAAGCCGCAACCGAAAGCCTCAACGCATGACCAGCGTAGACCTCTGGCCGATCGGCAATTGTCAGGTCAGCGCGCTGATCGATCGCGCCGGCCGCTACGTCTGGGCGTGCGTGCCGCGCGTCGATGGCGACCCGCTCTTCTCCGCCCTCGTCGGCGGCGCCGAACCGGACAGCGGCTATTGGAGCATCGAGATCGCCGATTCGGTGTCGGTCGAGCAGCAGTACATCCGCAACACCCCGATCCTGGTCAGCACGCATACCGACAGCGCCGGCAACGTGCTGGAGGTGATCGATTTCTGCCCGCGCTTCGATCGCCTCGGCCGTACCTACCGCCCCGTCGCCTTCGCGCGCATCGTCCGGCCTGTGTCGGGCAGCCCCCGCATGACGATGCGGCTGCGCACCACCTGCGGCTGGGGCGGTGCGTGCCGCGAACAGATCGGCGGGTCGAACCATCTGCGCATCAACCTCGATACGATGCAGATGCGCCTCACCACCACCGCGCCGATCGGCATGATCCAGGAAGAGCGCATCTTCCGCCTCGAACGCCCGCTGCATTTCTTCCTCGGCCCTGATGAAAGCTTCAGCGGCGATCTGGCGGAATCGATGGAGGCGATGCTTACGCAGACGATCGCCGAATGGCAGGAATGGACGCGCGGCCTCGCCATCCCGTTGGAATGGCAGGATGTCGTCATCCGCTCGGCGATCACCCTCAAATTGTGCCAGCATGAGGAAACCGGCGCGATCGTCGCCGCGCTCACCACCTCGATCCCCGAACATGCGGGGTCGGAGCGGAACTGGGACTATCGCTACTGCTGGATTCGCGATGCGTACTACACCGTCCAGGCGCTGAACCGCCTCGGCGCGCTCGACGTGCTCGAGGGCTATCTCGGCTATCTGCGCAACATCGTCGACGATGCACGCGGCGGCCATATCCAGCCTTTGTACGGCGTCCTCGGCGAAGCGACGCTGACCGAACGCTTCGCACCCGATCTGGCCGGCTATCGCGGCATGGGCCCGGTGCGCGTCGGCAACGCTGCCTACGAACAGCATCAATATGACGCCTACGGCCAGATCGTGCTGTGCAGCGTCCACGCCTTCTTCGACCAGCGCCTGCTCCGCCTCAATACGGTCGAGGATTTCCACCGCCTCGAACAGGTCGGCGAGCGTGCCTGGACGCATTACGACAAGCCCGACGCCGGCCTGTGGGAGCTGCGCACCCGACAGAGCGTCCACACCTATTCGGTCGCGATGTGCTGGGCGGCGTGTGACCGGCTCGCCAATGCCGCCCATGCGCTGGGCATGGAGGATCGCTGCACCTTCTGGCAGGATCGCGCCGACCACATCCGCGGCGTGATCGAGGACAAGGCGTGGCGGCCCGACACCAATCGCATGTCGGCAACCTTCTCGGGCGACGACCTCGACGCCAGCCTCATCCAGCTGCTCGACCTGCGCTTCTTCGAACCCACCGACCCGCGCTTCCTCGGCACGCTGGAGGCGGTCGAGCAAGGCCTGCGCCGCGGCAGCTTCATGCTGCGCTACGATACGGAGGATGATTTCGGCCTGCCCGAAACCGCCTTCAACGTCTGCACTTTCTGGCTGATCGAGGCGCTGCACGCCACCGGTCGCCACGACGATGCGCGGGCTCTCTTCGAAGAGATGCTGGCACGGCGTACCGCGTCAGGGTTGCTGTCCGAAGATATCGACCCTACGTCTCTGGAGCTGTGGGGCAACTACCCGCAGACCTATTCGCTGGTCGGCATGATCAATTGTGCCGTCCTGCTGTCGAAACCATGGAGTTCGATCCGCTGAGCCGCCTGATCATCATTTCCAATCGTGTGTCCGCCCCCACGGGGTCCAAATCCGGGGGCGCACAGGGCGGCCTCGCCGTCGCCCTCGCCTCTGCCCTACGCGAATATAAGGGCATGTGGTTCGGCTGGTCGGGCGAGCGCACCGACGAATATACCGGCCAGATCACCTTCCAGCGCAACGAAGGCGTCACCACCGCGACCGTCGACCTCGAAGAGCAGGATATCGAGGAATATTACAACGGCTACGCGAACCGCACCCTGTGGCCGCTCTTTCACTATCGCGTCGATCTGGCGGAATATGAACGCGAATTTGCCGGCGGCTACCAGCGGGTCAACGAACGCTTCGCCGACACCGTCCAGCCGCTGATCGAGGAAGACGACGCGGTCTGGATTCAGGATTATCACCTGTTCCCGTTGGGCCAAGAGCTGCGCAAGCGCGGTGCGAAGAACCGCCTCGGCTTCTTCCTCCACATCCCTTGGCCGCCGCGCCGCCTGCTCGCCATCCTGCCCGAAGCGCAAGCGCTGGTACGTAGCCTGTTCGCCTATGACGTCATCGGCTTCCACACCGACGAATGGCTGTCGTCGTTCCGCGACTATTGCACCGCCGAACTGGGCGCGACCGTCGAGGGCGACGAGCTGGTGCTGGACGATCGCCGCGTGCGCGTCATGGCCTGCCCGATCGGCATCGATGCCAAGGAATTTGCCGGCCTCGCCGTCAGCACGCGGGGTCGCCTGTCCTATCGTCAGATGCGTGACGCCGCGGTGGGGCGCGACATGATCGTCGGCGTCGACCGGCTCGATTATTCGAAGGGGCTGGAAGAACGCTTCCTCGGCTACGAACGCTTCCTCGTCGAGCATCCCGAGGAGCGCAAGGAAGTCACCTTGCTCCAGATCGCGCCGCCCAGCCGCGCGACGGTGGGCAGCTATCAGAAGATTCGCAGCAATCTCGAAGGGTTGGCGGGCCGGATCAACGGCGCGTACGCCGATATCGACTGGGTGCCGATCCGCTACGTCAACCAGGGCTATCCCCGCGACGTGCTCGCCGGCATCTATCGCGCCGCCAAGATCGGGCTCGTGACACCGCTGCGCGACGGCATGAACCTCGTCGCCAAGGAATATGTCGCGGCGCAGAATCCGGAGGACCCCGGCGTCCTCATCCTCTCACGCTTCGCCGGTGCCGCCTGCCAGCTGACCGACGCCGTTCTCATCAATCCCTATTCGGCCGAGGAAATGTCCGACGCGATCATGCTCGCGCTCCGCATGCCGCGCGAAGAACGCATCGAACGCTGGCAGCGGATGATGGACGTCATCATGCGCGAAGATATCGGCTGGTGGCGCAAGACCTTCACCGAGGCGCTGATGGAAGCCCCGTTGGAGATGGAGACGGAAGCGGAGCCGGCATGATCCGCGTCCGCGGCAGGGCTTCCGGCATCTCATCGCGGATGAACGCATAGATCGCCTCGCGCACCTCGCACCGCAGATCGAACGCGGTGGAGGCATCCTTGGCGGTCATCAGCCCGCGCACCTCCATCAGGCCATCCTGTTTCGAATCAGTAACTTGGCAGTTGAAGAACCGCTGGTCCCAGCGAGGGCTGGCCCGGACGACCTCCTCCAGCTTCGCCCTGATCCGCGCCACATCGGCAGCGGGATCGAGATACCAGAACACCGACCCCAGCAGCGCACTCGTTTCCCGGGTCCAGTTCTGGAAGCTGTTCTCGAGGAACTTCGACACCGGCACCACCAGCCGCCGGTCGTCCCAGATCCGGACCACGACATAGGTCAGCCGGATATCCTCGATCCGCCCCCATTCGTTGTCGATGATGACGACGTCGTCGATCCGGATCGGCTCGGTAAAGGCCATCTGGATGCCGGCGATCAGGTTCTTCAGCGCGGGCTGCGCCGCGGCACCGATGGCAAGACCGGCGACACCGGCAGAGGCGGCCAGCGTCACCCCGATCGTCCGCACCGACGGAATGCTCATCAGCATCATCATCGCCGTGATCAGGATCAGCACGAACACGCCGATCCGGTGCAAGATGCCGATCCGCGTCCGCCGCCGCCGGGCCCTCAGATTGTCGGCGGCGGTGATGTCGAACCGCACCTCGCTGATGTCCCGATAGGCGGTCAGCCCGGCAAGCAGCATCCAGCCGAAGATGCCTGGCGTCAGCAGTCCCAGCACCCGCTGCCAGATCGTCTCCCAGTACCGCGGCAGGTCCAGCCCCGGCCCCGACGCGGCGAGGGCGATGACGATCACCAGCCAGAAACTCGGCCGATCCAGCCGGGCGATCAGGATATCGTCGGTCTTGGTCGCGGTGCGTCCCGCCAGCCGGCGCAGCGCCGCAAACAGGATGCGATGGACCAGCGACAGCAGCAGGACGAACGCCAGCACGCCGCCAAGCTTCCCCGCCCAGTCCGGCAGGTCGATATCGAGATAGGGGATATGCATCGCCGCTAACACGCACCACGCCGGCAAAGGCTCCCCGCCCCCCTGCCCGCCCCCTGCTCCGCCGCCCCGAACACAACGGTCGATCGGTGCGTTGTCGGCACGGTTCGAATCAGCTGTTGTCACGAACTCGTCACATACAGGGTCCACCGCGGACATATGGCTACGACGCTCACCGCCGCTTCCCCCCAAACGGCTGCACGCGGCCCGCGGCTCGACGGGCATCTGCACCCCGCCGGCCGCTGGATCTTCCTGGCCGTCCTGATCGGCGCGCTGGGCTATGCCGGCGCCAGCATTCTGACGGACACGGCAGAGGTCGGCGAAACGCTGGCGACGGGCGTCTTCCTGTTCCTCGGCCTCGCGCTGCTGATCGCGCTCGGCTTCGAATTCGTGAACGGCTTCCACGACACCGCCAACGCCGTCGCCACCGTGATCTACACCCACGCCATGCCCGCGCCGCTGGCCGTCGTCTGGTCGGGCGTGTTCAATTTCCTCGGCGTGCTCGCCTCGTCGGGCGCGGTCGCCTATTCGATCATCACGTTGCTGCCCGTGGATCTGGTGATCAACACCGGCTCGGCGGGCGGGTTCGCGATGATCTTCGCGCTGCTGCTCGCAGCAGTGCTGTGGAACCTCGCGACCTGGTATGTCGGCCTGCCCAATTCGTCGAGCCACGCGCTGATCGGCTCGATCCTCGGCGTCGGCCTCGCCAATCAGCTGCTCGCCCGGGGCTTGAACGGCACATCGGGTGTCGACTGGCATCAGGCGGAGAAGGTCTTTTCCGCGCTGTTCTTCAGCCCGCTGATCGGCTTCACCGCCGCCCTCGTGCTTTTGCTGGTGATGAAGCGCTTCCTTCGCGATCCCAAGCTCTATCGCGAACCCGACACGCAGGCACCGCCGCCCAGGGGCATTCGGGCGACGCTGATCGCCACCTGCACCGCGGTCAGCTTCGCGCACGGCAGCAATGATGGGCAGAAGGGCATGGGCCTGATCATGCTGATCCTGATCGGCTGCGCGCCCACCGCTTATGCGCTGAACCGCACCGTCCCCGAAAGCGCGACGCCCGCCTTCGTCGCACAGGCGCGCTCCGCCGCGGAAATCTATGCGCGCCAGCCGGGGCCGGAACCGACGGTGGACATCGCCCGCGCCACCGTGACGCGCGGGCTCGCCGAACGCCGGGTCGATACGCCCGCCATGTACGGCGCGCTCGCCTCGCTGTCGCGCGATGTCGGCGACAAGCTCGAAAGCTACGGATCGCTCGGCAAGGTGCCCGCCGCTGCCACACCCAATTTGCGTGGTGACATGTACCTCGTCCTCGATGCCGGCAAGCTCATCGTTGCCGACGAGGGCGCCCGCACCCACTTCACCGCCGCCGAGATCGACGGGATCAAGGCCTATGGCAGCCGGTTGGAACAGGGCACGCGCTACATCCCGCTCTGGGTGAAGATCACCGTCGCGATCGCGCTGGGCCTCGGCACGATGGTCGGCTGGCGGCGGATCGTCGTCACCGTCGGCGAACGGATCGGCAAGACCCACCTCACCTATGGCATGGGCATGTCGGCCGAGCTGGTGACCGCGGCGACGATCCTGCTCGCGGATCACTTCGCCAGGCCCGTGTCGACGACGCACATCCTGTCGTCGGGCGTCGCCGGCGCGTCGGTCGCGAACGGCGCGGGCCTGCAATGGCGCACCGTGCGCAACATGGCGCTCGCCTGGTTCATGACGTTGCCCGCCGCTATGCTGTTGTCGGGCATGCTCTACTGGATCCTGCTCACCGTGCTGCGCACGACGATGGCCGCGTAAGCGCAACACTTCCGTAACCTCGCCGTGACCGCGGCGTCACATCGGCAGGCTATGCATCGCCCATGAGGGAACAGCGGGTTCCCGAGGGGGCCACGCATGACCACCGACACGACCACCGCCGATATCCTCGCCTTCGTGCCGCAGCGGCCGACCGTGCCGGAGGCTGCAGGCGTCACGCGCCGCCGCTACCGCACGATCTGGATTTCGGACGTCCATCTCGGCACCCGCGGCTGCAATGCCGACATGCTGATCGACTTCCTCGACCATGTCGACAGCGACCAGCTCTATCTCGTCGGCGACATCATCGACGGCTGGCGCCTCAAGAAGCGCTTCTACTGGCCGGCGAGCCACAATGACGTCGTCTGGCGCCTGATGAAGCGCGCCAAGCGCGGCACCCGCGTCACCTACATCCCCGGCAACCACGACGAGGTGTTCCGCCAGTTCGCCGGCATGGACTTCGGCGGCGTCAAGATCCGCCGCAAGGCGATCCACACCACCGCCGACGGCCGCCGCCTGCTGGTGCTGCACGGCGACGAATTCGACGCGATCACGCTCGCGCACCGCTGGGTCGCGTTCATCGGCGACAGCGCCTACACCGCGCTGATGGTGGTGAACCAGTGGCTCAACGTCGCGCGCCGCCGCCTTGGCATGCCCTATTGGTCGCTGTCGAAGCATGCCAAGGCGAAGGTGAAGAACGCCGTCGCCTTCATCTCGCACTTCGAAGAGGTCGTCGCCCATGCCGCCGGATCGCGCGGCGTCGATGGCGTCGTATGCGGGCACATCCACACCGCCGAAATCCGCGATATCCAGGGCGTCGCTTATTATAACGACGGCGATTGGGTGGAGGGCTGCACCGCCTTGGTCGAACATTTCGACGGCCGGATGGAGCTGCTCCATTGGGCGGATGAAATTGCGGCACGCAATGCCCCGGCCAGCACCGATAGCGTGATCCGCGCCGCCTGATGCGCATCGCCCTCGTCACCGACGCCTGGGCGCCCCAGGTCAACGGCGTGGTCCGCACGCTCACCGCCGTCCGCGACGAATTGGAGGCGCAGGGCCATCGGTTGCTGGTGATCTCGCCCGATCGCTTCGCCAGCCTGCCCTGCCCCAGCTACCCCGAAATCCGGCTGGCGCTGGCGCGCAGTGGTACGATCGGGCGGCTGATCCGCGACTTCGACGCGGATGCCGTGCATATCGCCACCGAAGGTCCGTTGGGCCTTGCCGCGCGGCGCTGGTGCGTCGGCGAAGGCGTGCGCTTCACCACCGCCTATCACACGCAGTTCCCCGATTATGTCGCGGCACGCACCGGCGTGAATGCCGAATGGATCTGGCGCTACATCCGCTGGTTTCACGCGCCCGCCGACGCCATCCTCACCTCGACCCCATCGGTCGATGCCGTGCTGCGCGCGCATGGCCTGCCGCATTTGCGCCGTTGGGGCCGCGGCGTCGACCTCGCGACCTTTACCGCCGATGGGCCGCGCGATCCCGTCATCACGGCACTGCCAGGCCCGATCCAGCTCTACGTCGGCCGCGTGGCGGTCGAAAAGAATATCGAAGGGTTCCTCCAGTCGACGACGCCCGGCAGCAAGGTGGTCGTGGGCGATGGCCCGGCGCTGGCTATGCTGGCCGCACGCTACCCGCAGGCGCATTTTCTGGGACCGCGCTTCGGCGCGGACCTCGCCGCGGCCTATCGCAGCGCCGACGTGCTGGTCTTCCCCAGCCGCACCGATACGTTCGGATTGGTGATGATCGAGGCGCTCGCCTGCGGCACCCCCGTCGCGGCACTCCCCGCGCCGGGGCCGGTCGACGTGCTGGACGACAGCGTCGGTGCGATCGACGCCGACCTCGACGTCGCCATCCCCCGCGCACTGACCCGCGACCGGGCGACCTGCACGGCCTATGCCGCCCGCTTCACCTGGGCGAGCAGCGCGGCCCAGTTCCTCGACAGCCTCGCGCCCCTGCGCGCGCCGGAAAGCCGCGCGGCCTAGCCGTCCACCAGCGCGAACCACAGGCGCGCTATCCCCGCCTGGCGGGGTTCACCGTGCCGCGCCTTCGATTGCTGTCCGCTCTTGCGGCACGGTGAACGGGTTAAATGGTTTACTCGAGTCCACCACCCAGCGAGCGGTATAGTTCGACAAGGTTGCTGATGCGTGTCAGTCGGGTCGTGACCAACTGCTGTTGTGCCGCATAAGCGGACCGCTGCGAATCCAGCGTGTTGAGGAACGATTCCACCCCAGCCCGATAACGCGCGTCGGAAATGCGCAGCGCCACGTTCGCCGCCCCGACACGGGCGGTCTGCGCCGCAATCTGTTCGTCGATCGTGCCGCGCTGTGCCAGCGCGTCGGCGACCTCGCGGAATGCGGTCTGCACCGTCTTCTCATAGGTCGACACCGCCGCCTGCTGCGACGCCCGCGCATAATCGACATTGCCCCGCAGCCGTCCGCCATCGAACAGCGGCAGCGATACCGACGGAGCGCCGGTATAGGTGAAGCTGCCCCCGGCGAAGAGCCCGCTCAGCGCGGTGCTGATCGTCCCCAGCGTCGCGGTCAGCGAGATGCGCGGAAACAAGGCCGCCCGTGCCGCGCCGATGTTGGCATTCTGCGCGATCAGCTGATGCTCGGCCTGCAACACGTCGGGCCGACGCAGCAGAACCTCGGACGACAGGCCCGCGGGCAGCACCTGCAACGCGGCATCGCCGTTGCCCAGCCCTTGCGGCAGCAGGTCCGCCGTCACCGGCGCACCGACCAGCAGGTCGAGCGCATTCTTGTCCTGCGCCACCCGCGTCTTCAGGACGGCGATATCGTTGCGCGCGCTCTGATAGCTGGTTTCCGCCTGCCGCGCTTCCAGTTCGGATGCGACACCGATGCGGAACTGCGCCCGCGTCAGCTCCAGCGATTGCTCGAACGCCTTCAGCGTCTCCTGCGAGATGCGCAGCTGATCCTGATCCGACCCCAGGGTCGCCCAGGCCGTCGCGATCTCGGCGATCAGGCTGATCCGCGCGGCGCGCTGCGCTTCCTCGGTCGCGAAATACTGTTCCAGCGCGGCGCGGTTGAGGTTGCGGACGCGGCCGAACAGGTCGAGCTCGAAGGCGGAGAAGCCAGCATTGACCGAATAGAATTCGAGGTTCGACGAATTGGACCCGACCGCCGCGCCACCTGCCCCGGCACCCACGCCGCCACCGGTTCCCGCGCCCGCTCCGGCACCCGCGCCGCTACCCGCGCCAGCCCCCGCCCCGGCGGAGGCGCCGCCGAAGATGTTGTTGGTGTAGGTCCCCGACCCCGACACCGTCGTCGACGGCACCAGATCGGCCCGCTGGATGCGATATTGCGCCCGTGCTTGCAGCACGTTGGCTGCGGCGACCCGCAGGTCGCGATTGTTCTCCAGCCCCAGCGCGATCGTCTTGCGCAGGCGGTCGTCGGTGAAGAACGTCTGCCAGCCGATCTTGCTGACGTCGGGCGCATCGGTCGCGGCGGCAGGATACACGCCGCCCTGCGGCAGGGCCGCGGGCACCGCGCCTTCGGGCCGGACGTATTTCGGTGCGAGATTGCACCCCGCGAGCGCGCTGGCGCCCAGCAGCGCGAGGACGATTTTGCGTGTCATCACCACTCAGGCTCCCTGCGGACGTGGCGCATCGCCCTCGTCGTCCGCGTCATTGCTGTCATGCGGCCTGTCCTCGACGGGCCGCTTGCCGTCATGGCCGTGCCCGAACAGGCGCAGCACCACGACGAAGAACATCGGCACGAAGAAGATCGCGAGCAGCGTCGCCGACAGCATGCCGCCGACCACCGCACGACCGATCGCATTCTGCCCGCCCGCACCTGCGCCGGTCGAGATCGCCAGCGGCAACACGCCGAAGATGAAGGCGAGGCTGGTCATCAGGATCGGGCGCAGACGCAGCTTGGCTGCCTCCACCGCCGCGTCGAATGGCCGCATGCCTTCGTTGATCCGCTCTTCGGCAAATTCGACGATCAGGATCGCATTCTTCGCCGAGACGCCGATCGTCGTGATCAGACCGACTTGCAGGTAGATGTCGTTGTTGAGGCCCGTCAGCCACGCCGCCAACACTGCACCCAGCACGCCGAGCGGCACCACCAGCATCACCGAAATCGGCACCGACCAGCTTTCGTACAGCGCAGCGAGGCACAGGAACACGATCAGCAGCGACAGGCCATACAGCGCCGGCGCCTGACCGCCGGACAGCCGTTCTTCGAACGACAGGCCCGTCCATTCGAGCGCAGTGCCCGGTGGCAGCTTGGCGTGGATTTCCTCCATCGCCTGCATCGCCGCACCCGTGCTGAGGCCTGCGCCCGGCGAACCCTGCAACTGCATGGCGGGCTGGCCATTGTAGCGGGTCAGCTGCACCGGCGCATTTGCCCATTCCAGCGTCGCAAAGGCGGTGAATGGCACCATCTGCCCCGTGCCGTTCCGCACGTACAGATCGCCGACATCCTCCGGGCTGAGGCGATAGGGCGCATCGGCCTGGACGTAGACGCGCTTCACGCGACCACGATCGATGAAGTCGTTGATATAGCCCCCGCCCCACGCCGTCGCGATCGTCGAATTGACGTCAGCAAGGTCGAGGCCCAGCGCGCGCGCCTTGTCCTCGTCGATCTTCACCTTCAGCTGCGGCGCGTCATCCAGGCTCAGCGGGCGGACCTGCGCCAAGCGCTTGTCCTGCATCGCCATGCCCAGCATCATGTTGCGGGCCTGCACCAGCTTTTCGTGACCGATGCCGCCGGTGTCGACCAGCTGCGCATCGAAGCCGGTCGCGTTACCCAGTTCCTGCACGGCCGGCGGCACCAGCGCGAAGATCAGCCCGTCCTTATACTGGCTGAACGCGCCCATCGCCCGTCCGACGATCGCCTGTGCCTTATTATCGGCCCCGCTACGCTCGTCCCACGGCTTCAGATTCACGAAGACCAGACCGGCATTCTGCCCCTGACCCGCGAAGCTGAACCCGTTGATCGTGAACACGCCAGCGACATTGGCACCTTCGGCTTTCATAAAGTGATCGCGGACGAGGGTCAGCCCCTTGTCGGTGCGCGCGCTCGTCGCGCCGGCCGGGCCCTGGACCAGCGCCAGCACCGTGCCCTGATCCTCGTCGGGCAGGAAGCCCGAGGGCAGGCGCGTGAACACCAGCACCATGCCGCCGACGATCAGCGCATAGACCAACAGCGATCGCTTCCAGCTCCGCGCGGTGCGCTTCACGCCGCCTTCGTACTTCTGCTGGCCGCGTTCGAACCGATCGTTGAACCAGCGGAAAAAGCGCGCAAACGGCCCGTTGCCCTCCGCCTTGTTCGGGTCGTGCGGCTTCAGAATCGTCGCGCACAGTGCCGGCGTCAGGATCAGCGCGACCATGACCGACAGCACCATCGCCGACACGATCGTGATCGAGAATTGGCGATAGATCACGCCGGTCGATCCGCCGAAGAACGCCATCGGCAGGAACACTGCCGACAGGACGAGGCCGATGCCGATCAGCGCGCCGCTGATCTCGTCCATCGACTTGCGCGCTGCATCCTTGGGGCTGAGATGTTCGGTGACGATCAAACGCTCGACGTTCTCGACCACGACGATCGCGTCGTCGACCAGCAGGCCGATGGCGAGCACCATGCCGAACAAGGTCAGCGTGTTGATCGTGAAGCCCGCCACCGCCATCACCGCGAAAGTGCCAAGCAGCACCACCGGCACCGCGATCGTCGGGATCAGCGTCGCCCGCCAGTTCTGGAGGAACAGGAACATCACCAGGAAGACGAGGACGACCGCCTCGATCAGCGTGTGGATCACCTGCTCGACCGACAGCCGCACGAACGGCGTGGTGTCATAGGGGTAGATGACCTTGACGTCGGCGGGCAGCGTCTTGCCGATCTCCTGCGCGCGCGCCTTGACCAGCTCCACCGTGTCGAGCGCATTGGCACCGGCAGCAAGGCGCACGCCGAAACCGGACGCGGGCTTGCCATTATACTGGACGTCGAAGCCGTAATTCTCCGCGCCCAGCTCGACCCGCGCCACGTCGCGCAGCCGTACGACGGCGCCCGCGGTGGTGGTCTTCAGCCGGATCGCACCGAACTGTTCGGGCGTCTGAAGACGCGACTGCACGCTGACGGTAGCGTTCAGCATCTGCGACTTGGGAGCAGGCTGCGCGCCGATCTGACCGGCGGACACCTGTGCGTTCTGCGCCTGGACCGCGGACGTCACGTCGGCGACGGTTAGCGCATAGCTGTTGAGCTTGATCGGATCGAGCCAGATGCGCATCGCATATTGCGCACCGAACACCTGCAACTCGCCGACGCCGGACACGCGGCTGATCGGATCCTGGAACTTCGACACGACCATGTCGGACAGGTCGGTGTTGCTATGCGACCCATCGGTGGAGACGAGACCGACCACCAGCAGGAAGCTGGCGGAGGACTTCGTGACCTGAATGCCCTGGCGCTGCACCTCCTGCGGCAACAGCGGCGTCGCCGCCTGCAGCTTGTTCTGCACCTGCACCTGCGCGATGTCGGGGTTGGTGCCCTGTTCGAAGGTCAGCGTGATCGTCACCGTCCCCGCCGAGGAGGACGAGGACGAGAAATAGCGCAGGTTGTCGATGCCCTTCAGCTGCTGCTCGATGATCTGCGTCGTCGTGCGTTCCAGCGTCTCGGCATCGGCGCCCGGATAGCTCGCGGTGATCGCGACCGCGGGCGGCGCGATTTCCGGAAACTGCGCCACGGGCAGGCTGCGGATCGCGATCGCGCCCGCCAGCATCATGACGATGGCGATGACCCATGCGAAAATGGGTCGATCGATGAAATAGCGTGCCATGGTTCGTTACTTCGCCTGGCCCTGCGCCTGTGGCTGCCCTTGCGGACCGCCGGCAGGCTTGGCGTTCGGATTCCACGGCTCGCCCTTCACCGGCATGCCCGGCCGCAGCATCATGCCGCCTTCGACGATCACCTTGTCGCCGGGCTTCAGCCCGCCGGTGACGAGCCAGTTGTCGCCGATCGTCCGCGTCGTCTGCAAGCTGCGCGGCTGCACCTTGCCATCAGCGCCGATCACCATCGCCGTCGCCTGACCCTTTTCGTCGCGCGTCACCGCGCGCTGCGGCACCAGCATGCCATTCTGCTTGATGCCCTGGACCAGCGACGCGCGCACGAACATGCCCGGCAGCAGCAACCCGTTGGGATTGGGGAAGAGTGCGCGGATCACCTGCGATCCGGTCGTCGGATCGACCGTGACGTCGGCAAAGCGCAACGTCCCCTGCGGGCCATAGGCCGTGCCGTCCTCCAGCGTCAGCTTCACGGGCGCATTGCCGTCGCGCAGCAGCTGACCGTCCATGATCTGCTGGCGCAGCTTCAGCAGGTCGGCACTCGACTGCTGGATATCGACGTAAACGGGATCGAGCCGCTGGATCGTCGCCAGCGCCTCGGTCTGCGACGCGGAGACGAGCGCGCCGGTGGTGAACACCGACCGGCCGATCCGGCCGCTGATCGGCGCGCGAATCGTGGTACGCGCCAGATCGATCTGCGCCGTACGCAGCGCCGCCTGCTGCGCCGCAACGTCGGCGCGCGCCTGCTGCGCGCTCGTCTGGGCGTTTTCATATTCCTGGCGGGCGATGGCATTGATCTTGACCAATTCGCCATAGCGACGCGCCAGCGCCTCGCTCGACGCGATCGCAGCACGCGCGCGAGCCAGCGCCGCACGGGCACTGGCGACCTGCGCCTGATAGGGCGCGGAATCAATGCGATACAGCGGCTGGCCTGCGCGGACCATGTCGCCTTCGGTGAACAGGCGCGCGCGGATCAGCCCGTTGACCTGCGGCCGCACCTCGGAGGTTTCGAAGGCGGTGGTGCGCCCCGGCAATTCGGTGGTCAGCGTCACCGGCTGTTCGCGCACGACGACATAGCCGACCGTGGGCGGCCCCTGCGGCGCCTGCTGCTGCTGTTGCCCCTTGCCGCCGCAGGCCGTGAGCGTTCCGCCCAGAACCAGTGCCAACGCTAGCGTCGCCGCGCCGTGTCGCTTATCCGCCATGCCGAAATGTCCGATTTTGATTTTTTGTGAGTGATCGATCACTCACGCTCTGGTACAACCGGATTCGAACGGGCGTCAACCCGTGCCGGGACGAGGATGGAATGAACGACGCGAATTTTTGTTGCACCGCACCCAAGAAGAAAGCGGACGCGCGTCGTGAACGTGTGATTGAGGCTGCTCGCAAGCTCTTCATCGACAAGGGTTTTCACAGCACCGGCATCGCGCAAATTGCGAAAGAATCGGGCATCGCGGTCGGCCAGTTGTATCGCGACTTTTCTGCGAAAGAGGACATCGTTGCCGCGATCGTCGACGCCGATTGCTGCGCGTTCATGGCAGGCGACTCGCTGCGCGCCGCCATTGAAAACAATGACGCGGCCTTGGTGCGCGACTGGTTGCACCAGTTTATCACCGCCGAGGACGCCGAGGAGGACGTCGAAAATTCGCGCCTGTTCGCGGAAATCGTCGCGGAGGCGGGACGCAATGAACGGATTGCGGCGATCTTTCGCAGCATCAACGACGACGTCCGCGGCCTGATGCTCAACGCGTTGGAAATGCTCGCCCCCTCGCCGCGGATGGCGGAACGGCGTGCGGTCTTGTCGGACATGATTTCAACGATGGCGCTCGGCATGCTGCATCAGGAGCTGATTCGCCGCGATTTCGACCGCGGTCCGCTTGCACGGGCGTTCATCGTCACGGTCGACCGGGAGATCGACGCAATGCGCGCCGAGGGGACACCAGATCAGACCCCTTGAGCTGACGCTCTCCTAGCGGCTCGGCCACATCGCCAGGCTGGTGTCGACCATCCGCTCGAGCTCGTCGCGCCTGGCGCCCGATCCCGCCTGCACCGCCATCCCCTGCAACAGCGCGTAGAGATAGCTGGTAAGACCGCCGATATCGACCGCCACGGGCAGATCTCCATCCGCCTTCGCCCGCTCGAACCGTTCGACCAGCGCCGCTTGGGATGAAGCGCGGCGCGCGATCATCTCGCCCCGAACCGAATCGGCTTCCGATCCGCAGGGCATGGTGGCGATCACGCCCAGGCACCCTTTCGGCTCACCGGGGCTCGTCTGCATCGCCAAGGCGCCGCGCAGGATCGTCTCGGCGACGCCACGCGCGGTCGGCTGCTCCAGCGCCGCGCGCATATATTCCAGCTTTTCCTGCTCGTAGAGGTCGAGCGCCTTGTGAAACAGCGCCTCTTTGTTGCCGAAGGCCGCGTACAGGCTGGGGCGCGTGATCCCCATCGCCTCCGTCAAATCGGCTAGCGACGTGCCTTCATATCCCTTGCTCCAGAAGACGCGCAGCGCCGCGGCGAGGGCCGTATCCGTGCAGAATTCCCGCGGACGCCCCTTTGCACACGGGCCGGGTGTCGCGGTAAGAACGCTTTCCATATCGCTCAGTATAGAAAGTCTGGCGCGCCGAACAACACCGTATCGGCACTACCGCTTACGCGGCACGCTTTCCGGGCTGGCGTTGCCGCGGAGCCGCGCCCTTCGTTCCCATGATCTGCCGCGCGACCGCCTCTGCGATCTTGATACCATCCACCGCGGCCGACAGGATGCCGCCGGCATAGCCCGCCCCCTCGCCCGCCGGAAACAGACCGATCGTATTGAGGCTCTGCAAATCCTCGCCCCGCGTGATGCGGATTGGCGATGAGGTGCGCGTTTCCACCCCCGTCATCACCACGTCGGGGTGATCGTAGCCCGCAATCTGCCGCCCGAAGACCGGCAACGCCTCGCGCATCGCCGCGATCACGAAATCGGGCAGGCAGGTCGCAAGGTCGGTCGGCGTCACGCCCGGCCGATATGACGGCGCGATCGATCCCAGCGCGGTCGATGGCCGCCCCGCCAGGAAATCCCCCACCCGCTGCGCCGGCGCCTTGTAGCTCGATCCGCCCGCAACGAACGCCAGTTTCTCGATCTGGCGCTGCAGCGCGATGCCGGCGAGCGGATCGCCCGGATAGTCGCGCGCCGGATCGATCGCGACGACGAAACCCGAATTGGCGTTGCGCTCGTTGCGCGAATATTGGCTCATGCCGTTGGTGGCGACCTGCCCTTCCTCGGACGTCGCCGCCACCACCGTGCCGCCCGGGCACATGCAGAAGCTGTAGACCGTTCGCCCATTCGAACAGTGATGCGAGATATGATATTCGGCCGCGCCCAGAATGGGATGGCCGGCATTGGGGCCAAAGCGCGCCTGATCGATCCAGGATTGCGGGTGCTCGATCCGCACGCCGATCGAAAAGGGCTTGGCCTCGATATAGACGCCCGCCTCGTGCAGCATCGCGAACGTGTCGCGCGCGCTGTGCCCGACGGCGAGCACCACCTGCTCCGCCTCCAGATAGTCGCCGTTGTGCAGGTGCAGCCCCCGCATCCGCCGCGTGCCATCCGCGTCGACCGCGACGTCGATGCCGTCGACGCGGCGTTCGAAGCGATATTCGCCGCCCAAGGCCTCGATCGACGCACGCATGCTCTCGACCATCGTGACCAGCCGGAACGTGCCGATATGCGGGTGCGCTTCGGTCAGGATTTCCTCGGGTGCGCCCGCTTTCACGAACTCGGTCAGTACCTTGCGGTCGAGATGCCGCGGATCCTTGATCCGGCTGTAGAGCTTGCCGTCCGAAAACGTGCCCGCCCCGCCCTCACCGAACTGGACGTTCGATTCGGGGTTAAGCTCGCTACGCCGCCACAAGCCCCACGTATCCTTGGTCCGCTCGCGCACCACCTTGCCGCGATCGACGATGATCGGGCGGAATCCCATCTGGGCGAGGATCAGGCCCGCGAACAGGCCACACGGCCCCGTCCCGATCACCACCGGCCGTGGCCCGGCGTAATCCGCCGGCGCCTTGCCAACGAAGCGGTAGCCGGTGTCCGGCGTCGGCCCGACGTTGCGGTCGCGGCGGCAGCGGGCCAGCACCGTGCCCTCGTTCTTCACCGTCACGTCGACGGAATAGACGAGCTGGATGTCCATCTTGTCGCGCGCGTCATTGGCCCGTCGCGCGACCGTATAGCGCACCAGATCGCGCGGCCCGATCCGCAGCCGATCCCGGATCGCCGCTGCCAACGCCTCCTCGGGATGATTGAGGGGGAGTTTCAGCTCGTTGATGCGCAGCATGCCGCCCGGATAGCCGATGCGATGGGCGCTCGCCAGTCCGTGCCGGGATCGCCTAGCCGATGCGCGCCGCCTGCCCCGCCACGACGGCCCAGCCGACGCCGGTATTTCGCCAGAGGCGGGTGTAGGCATAAAGCCCGTCGATCACGGCATCTGCGAACCGACCGACAAGCGTCGCCTTCGTCGTCACGAGCACCATGTCGCCGATGACGGTATAGCGGGTGTCGGACAGGTCGAGGCGGCTCAGGTTCAGCAGGCCCTCGGCATGCGCAGCCAGATCCTGCTCCCGGGTCAGAACACTGCCGTCCGGCCCAGTGAAGACCAGCCCCGGATCGATCAGCATCGACAGGGTTTCTACGTCCCCCGCCACCATCGCCGATCGCAACCGTGCCTCGCAGCGTTCGACCTCTGCTACGCGATCCATGCCACCCTCCTGCGCAACGGCGGCAGCATCGCTACCACCGTCCATCGGATACTCTGCGGCCCAGCAGCTCGTCCACCCGCCGCCGCGTCGCGGGAGACGCCGCCGCGGGCAAGGCATCGGGTGGGAAGAAGCTCGCCTCGGCGAGTTCGACGCCATCGATCTGTGGCGTGTCGGTGGTCGTGCCACGGACGAGCCATACGGTATCGCGCCGTCCCTCGGCGCGCGCGTCCCATTGTCCGAGGATCGCCGCGGCATTCAGCCGGCACCCGGTTTCTTCCATCAGCTCTCGCAACGCCGCCGCAACCGGTGCCTCTCCGCGCGCGATGCCACCGCCCGGCAGCATCCACAGATCGGACCGGCCGTAGCGATGCCTCACCAGCAGCACGCGGCCCGACGCGTCGAACGCTATCACCTTCACGCCGCGCGTCCGCCACCCGACCAGCGCCAACGCGCGGCGACGCAGGCGATAGGCGAGATCGATCAGCGGACGCATCCCGCTTGTCCTATCGGTTCGCGCCGGCGTCCGAAAGCTTGCCCTTGCCCGCCGAACCGGCAATGACGCGCGGGTTCAAGGGGAGCCGTTCATGTCCATCCTGTCCGACCGCTGGATTCGCGAGGCCGCGCAGACGCAGGCGATGATCGAGCCCTTCGTCGAAAGCCAGCGCCGCGACGGCTGCATCAGCTATGGCCTGTCGTCCTACGGCTATGACGCGCGCGTGGCGGACGAATTCAAGATCTTCACCAACGTCGACAGCGCGGTCGTCGACCCCAAGGACTTCGCGTCGAACAGCTTCGTCGATCGCAAGACCGACGTCTGCATCATCCCGCCCAACAGCTTCGCGCTCGCCCGCACCGTCGAATATTTCCGCGTGCCGCGCGACGTGCTCGTCATCTGCCTCGGCAAATCGACCTACGCCCGGTGCGGGATCATCGTGAACGTCACGCCGCTGGAGCCGGGCTGGGAAGGCCATGTCACGCTGGAATTCTCCAACACGACCCCGCTGCCCGCCAAGATCTACGCCAATGAAGGCGCCTGCCAGTTCCTGTTCCTGAAGGGCAACGAGCCCTGCGAGACCAGCTACGCCGACCGGGCCGGCAAATATATGGGCCAGCGCGGGGTCACCCTGCCCCGCCTGTAATCCCCACGGTCGCGCCCCGAGCCGCCTAGCTGCGGGACTACCCCGCGGCTCAGCGCGTCGCGAGCGTCGTCGATGTCAGCCGTGACAAACCTCGCGTCGCCACGTCATGCGACGAGAGCACGGCGCCGTTCGGCATGTCCATCGCCACCGCCGGCCGCTCCAAGACGCCGCGATACAGCGCGCGGGCATCCGCCGTCCGCCCCGTGCGCAAATAGGCCGCCGCAAGGTTGAGCATCAGTTCGGGGCGATCCGGAAAAATCCGCCGCTCGGCCTCGATCTGCTTCGCGGCCGTCGCGAAATCGCCGGCTGCGATCGCCTGATAGCCGGTGCGGTCCGCCGCCAGAGCCGGCGTAGCCAGACATGCACCCGCGAGCATTGCCGCCACCATCACACGCATAGCACCATCTCCTTCCCTGCATGACGTGCAGGTTTCACTTTTATGACACTAACGTGTCACTTCGGAGACAGAGTCGCAAGCGATTTGATCAGCTGTCGGGCGCACCGCTGACGATGCGGTCCCCCAGGCCTGCGTAGAAGCCGGCAATATCGTGCAAATGCAGCGCGCTCGGGCGCAATCGCGCGCCGATCGCATAACGGCGCAGGTCCGGCGATCCGGCATCCCGCCACCCCGATGTCAGCCAACGGGCCTGCGGCACGTCCCCGCATCCTACCCGCCCCGCATCATGAAACAGGCACAGGCGCGACCGTTCGAGGGCGCGCAGTCGCCGCTGGGCCGGGCGGACGTCCCATCCATCCGTTTCGTAAACGGCGATGCGGGTTGCGGTATCGGGCTTCAACGTCAGCAGCCGCGGCCGTGGGGCGAGGCATGTGACGTCCAGCAACACCCCCAAAAACCTGTCGAGCTCTCGCAGACAATTGCCCACGTAGCGGGCGCGGACCACCGCTTGTGGCCCCTCCACCATGGGATCGGCCCAGGGCGCGAGACCCGCGATATGGCGCGCGCCCTGCCGCAGCGTCGCATGGGCAAGCGCGACCGACGTTTCCGGAACGGCCGGATGGCGGGGCGTTATGCGTGCGGCGACAGCCGACGCTCGGCCCGTCACGACAGGATGGTCGGGGGGATCGTTTCGCGTGCCAGACGGTCGGCACGCATGCGCTCGGTCCGCTCGGCGCGGCTGGCCATCGCATCCCAGCTTGCGGCGGCGCGCTCGGACTGGAGACGGACATTATCCAGCGTCGCTGCATCGGCGACACCACGCTGGATCATCGCCTGACGGCGGCAGAAGGCGGCATCGTTCGACATGGCTCAACCCCAGAAGAAACGAGAAGCCGACGCCGCCCCTATCGGACGGCGTCGGATCGATGTCAGGCGGCGAGAATCAGTCGACGCTGTGCAAATTGACCGCGGCCATCTTTCCGCGGCGATCCTCTTCCAGGTCATAGCCGACGCGCTGGTTCTGGGTCAGTGTGGCAAAGCCGGCGCGCTCGACCGCCGAGATGTGGACGAACGCATCCGTGCCGCCGCTCTCAGGCGCGATGAAGCCATACCCCTTGTCGGCGTTAAAGAATTTGACGGTGCCGATCGTGCTCATGGGAAATCCCTTCTTTCGTGACAGGCGGAACGCGTGTCGCTGCGCCTGATGCCGGGCTGCAGGGAAAGAGGGAGAAAGGGTCGCAGAGCGCCGATAAACCGTCGATATGCGACTATAGCGAAAGGGATATGGGTGCGGGGTGCCCATTCTACAAGGGGTGCCGGGTCGAGGGGCACGTTTGCCTCTCCATCGGGGACTGGCACTTAGGGCTTCGAGGGCTCTTGCGGCGTTCGGGGCGCCTGCTGGGTAGCGCACGCTCAATAAGGTGCTCTGGCCAAGGCCGGGGGATGTTCGGCAAGGCGACAGCTTCTCCGGGCCTGAGCCAAGCCGTCAGGATGGGCGTACGGACGCCCGTTGCTCGGCCTCAAGCCCGTTAGCTGTCTACGCTCATACGAAAGAGGCTCCTGACGATCTTCAAAAACCATTGCCGCAGCGCAGGTTGGGGTGTCGCGCGGCTGTCGCCTAGCGCTTGCCTGGAAATGCCAACCTCGGAGGAGACACCACAACAGCGGCTTCGCGCGGTCCTTCTTGCACCGTCACCCCAGACATATCCAAGCGTTCGCCGCGCCATGAGAGCAACAGTATCGGGACTGTGCGGGGCAGTGGATGCAGACCAAGTCCGGCATGACGGAGCGGCCCTTCGCACACGCGCCCACGAAGGCTGGAATAGTGCCCGGCCACGTGTGATCGGCCGACCACGCGTTCAGCAGATCCAGCCATCCGGCTCAGCGGCTCAGCGGCTCAGCGGCTCAGCGGCTCAGCGGCTCAGCGGCTCAGCGGCTCAGCGGCTCAGCGGCTCAGCGGCTCAGCGGCTCAGCGCTTCCAACAGACCAGACCAACGCAACCCCTACTGCCCTGACATAAAAAAAGGCGGCCCCGGATGGGACCGCCCTGTCATCGTACCAATCGGCGTCGATCAGAAATCGTTGCGATACTGTTCGTTGCCGATGAAGCCGAGCTTCGTGACCGCCGAGCGCTTGATCACCGCCAGCGTCTGGTCGACCTTGTCGTACTTCGCCTGCGGGTCCGGCTGGAAGTGCAGTTCCGGCTCCGGATTAATCGCCGCAGCGGTGTCCAGATACTGACGCAGCGTCACCTCGTCGACCGGCTGACCATTCCACGAGACCGTGCCGGCCGCGTCAATGATGATCTTGTTCTTCTGCGGATCGACCGGCGGCTTCTGGTTACGCGGATCGTTGACCGGAAGGTCGACCTTCACCGCGTGCGTCGGGATCGGAAGGGTAATGATGAACATGATGAGGAGCACGAGCATGACGTCGATCAACGGCGTCGTGTTCATGTCCATCATCGGCTCGCCGTCGTCCGAGCCACCACTCATTGCCATGTCAAATACTCCTGGGTCGGGCGGGGCAGATCAGCCACCCGCGGGTGGCGGCTGCGAGATGAAGCCGACCTTGGCGAAGCCTGCCTGCTGCATCGTGTAGATGGTGCCGCCGATGCACTTGTAGGGCGTGTTGACGTCGCCGCGGATATGGACTTCGGGCAGTTCGAGGTTCGGGTTGCCCGCGCCGCCCTGGCGTTCGATCTCCAGCTTCAGCTTGTCGACCGCGCGGGTCAGCAGGTCCTTGCTGGTGATCGGCGACGTGCCCCAATAGACGAGGCAGTTGCCGTCCGGGCCGCTCGTCACCGACAGCAGCACGTTTTCGGGCTTCGTCGTCGTCGGATCGAAACGGACCTTGGGCAGAACGATGCCCTTGACCGTCTGGATCGCCACCGGAACGGCGATCAGGAAGATGATGAGGAGCACCAGCATCACGTCCACGAGTGGCGTGGTGTTGATGTCCGACATCGGTTTCTCGGAGGAGCCTCCTCCTCCAGTGCTCATCGCCATGTGCGAGCTATCCTATCCATTCCTTATGGCCGGACGCCATCTGCCGCAGTGGACGAAGCCACGGGCACCGGCGCCGGCGGGTTGCGGAATGCGCCGATGCCGGCACATCCCGCAGCCTCGTCGCTTACGGGCGCGTCTGCACGCCACCGGCCTGGCCGGCGGTCGTGGTCGCGGCAACCGGCTTCACCGGCGCCTTCGAAGCGGCACCCGCGATCGTCGGCTTCACGGCGCCGTTCGAAGCGAGGAAGCCCAGCACGTCGTTCGAGAAGGCCGACAGGTCTTCCGCGATCGACTTGTTGCGGCGCTGCAGCCAGTTGTAGGCGAGCACGGCCGGAACCGCGACGACCAGGCCGAGCGCGGTCATGATGAGCGCCTCACCGACCGGACCTGCGACCTTGTCGATCGAGGGATCGCCCGACGCGCCGATCTTGATCAGCGCGCGGTAGATGCCGACCACGGTGCCGAACAGACCGATGAACGGTGCGGTCGCGCCGACGGTCGCGAGGAAGGCGAGACCGCCACCCAGCTTCGAGTTGATCGCCGCTTCCGAGCGGGCGAGCGAACCGTGCAGCCAGTCGTGCGCTTCGACCGGATCGGTCAGCTTGGCGTGCTGGTCCTGCGCCTGCAGGCCGTCGTCGACGAGCTGCTTGTAGGCCGAGTTCTTCTCGAGCTTGGCCGCGCCTTCACGCAGGTTGCTCGACTGCCAGAAGCCCTGACGGACGCGCTTCGCCTGGTTCATGATCTTCTGCTGCTCGAACAGCTTCGAGAACAGGATGTAGAAGGAGACGATCGACATCAGCACGAGGATCGTGAAGACCGACTGCGAGATGAGGCCGCCTTCCTTCAGAGCGGCCTGCAGGCCGAACTGGTTTTCGGCTGCCGCGGTGCCGCCGGCCGCGAGAATGGTGGTGAGCATTTGGGTTAAATCCTTGTCAAACGGTGTAGAAGTTCGGGGAGGATCCGCCCGTCGTCCGGCCTATTCCGGATAACGGGCGGGCCGCATCATTCCTTCGGGATCTTCCAGACCACGCGCCGGGTCTGCGTCGTGGCGATCGGGTTACCGCTGGCGTCCTGCGCCGGGGTATAGCGTCCCCGCCGCGTGATCGCCGCACAGGCTGCGCGATCGAGAGCCGACGAGCCGCTGGACGAGGTCGTCCGGCAATTCTCCACCCGGCCAGCGGTGCTGATCGTCCAGGCGATCACGCTGGTGCCCTCTTCGTTGTTGCGAAGCGAGCTGGGCGGATAGTCGTCGTTCGTGATCCACGCCGACGGGTCACCCTTCGCACCCGCAGCCTTGCTGACGACCGGCGGAGCCGGCGGCGCAGGGGGAGCAGGCGGGGCCGGCGGCGCTGCGATCGGCGTCAGATTGACGGCCGGCGGCGGCGTCGTGACCGTCTGGATCACCACGGGCGGCGGATTCGGATTCTGCACGATCGGCGGCGGCGACACCACGGGCGGCGGCGTCATCGGCGTATCGGGCGGAGGGGGCGGCGGTTCGTCCGGCGGCGGGGGCGGCGGCTCCTCGACGTCGAACGTATTAAGCTTTTCTTGGGCCTTCTTCACGTATTGGTACGCGAGCCCGGTGACGAAGGCATAGCCCAGCGCCGCATGGATGAGCACGACGATGAAAATCGCGACCATCTTGCCACCGGACATCTTCTGGTCAGCATAGGCCATTCAGCAACGACACTCCCTAATCTCGTGGTCCTCGCGGCGCCTGGGGGAAGGACACGCGTAGGCCACTGCCCCGGCTGCGCCGGATATGGCAGTGCCGTCAGTCCTATCGCCCCGTTCCCCGCCGCGCAAACGCTTTGTCGGACGCAACAAACGTACAATCGCTTCGCGACAGAATTATTTCTGTATCGTTCAGGCGCGCTGGGCTAGCGCTACCGCCATGATCAGCGCCTTTCACCGTCGGCCGGCCGCCTTGCTCGCCTGCCTCGCCTCGGCCGTATCCAGCCCCCTTATTGCCGCACAAATGCCGCAGAATTCCGCGGTTTCGGCCACAAGCGCCTCACCCGGCATCGGCGCGCAAGCCGCGCCGCCCTATGCCGACATCGCCGATCTGGTGATCGCGTCGCCGATCATCGCGGACGCCACGATCCGCTCCGCCCTGAAATTGAAAGGCGCCGATTCGGCCGGCGTCGCGCCGGGCATGACACGCTATTATGTCGAGGCCGATTTGGTCGCACTGGTGCGCGGCGCGGGCGGATTGCCACCGCGAATCGGCTATCTGCTTGATGTGGCGCCCGATTCGGCAGGCCGTCAGCCAAAGCTCAAGAAACTGCGCGTCCTGCTGTTCGGGCGGAGCGTGCCAGGCACGCCGAATCAGATCCAACTCGTCGCGCCCGATGCGCAGATTCCCTGGTCCCCGACCGAAGACCAGCGTGTTCGCGCGATCGCGCAGAGCCTCGTCGCCGCCGATGCGCCGCCCGTCGTCACGGGCATAGGTAATGCCTTCCACGTGCCCGGCGCGCTGCCCGGCGAAGGCGAGACGCAGGTGTTCCTGACCACCGCGAACGGTGCGCCCGTCTCGCTGACGGTGCTCCGCCGGCCCGGTGAGCAGCCGCGCTGGGCGGTCGCGCTGTCGGAGATCGTCGACGAGGCCGCGGCGCCGCCGGCGCGCGACACGTTGCTCTGGTATCGCCTCGCCTGCGCCCTGCCCGCCGCGCTACCCGATCGCAGCACCGCCTCGCTCGATCCCGCCAATGCCGAGCTCGCGCGACAGGACTATCGTTTCGTCTTGGAACAGCTCGGTCCCTGCGGTCGGACGCGCACGCTGCGCTGATCCGGCCCGCGCCGCCGTTTATCGACGGTGACGGACCAGCGTGACCCCGATCGATTCGCCCGCCTCGGCGATGGCGAGCTTCACGATCTTCACCTCGACGCGCAGCACGCGCTCGTCGGCGAGGAACAGCGTCTCGCAGATATGGTCCGCGACCGCCTCGATCAGCGTGAAGTGCAACCCCTCAGGCAGAGCGGTGGTCGCCGCATGTTTCAGATCGAGATAGTTTTTCGACGCCGACAGCGGCGTATCGGGCGCGAAATGATCCGGGCAGCGCAGGTCGACGGTCAGGTCGATGCGCAGCGGCTGCGGCAGGTGCGTTTCTTCCGAATAGATGCCGGTGAGCACCTGGACTTCGAGGTCGTGGACCTGCAGCTGAAGACGGTCTTGCATGGGCGGCGCCTCTAGCAAGCCTGCCTGCCGGACGCGAGTGGGGTGCGGCCTCTGCGCATTCCGCTTGCCATCCGCCCCCGCGCGCGTCATGCGCGCCGCCGCCCGCTGTCGGGCGTGAAGGACCCCTGCCCGTGATCGCTTTCGTGCCGCTGGCTGATATCGATGGCGCCGCCGTCGAGGCGCTGCTCGACCGTGCGTTCGGCACGGACCGTCACGGGCGTACCGCCTATAAGGTGCGGGGCGCCGCCGCGGCCGTGCCCGCGCTCAGCGTCGCTGCGGTGGAAGACGGCAAGCTGATCGGCTCGATCCAATGCTGGCCCGTCCTGCTGACCGGTGACAACGGCGTCGGTCACCGCCTAACCATGATCGGTCCGGTCGCGGTCGAGCCGGGGCGGCAGCGCGATGGCATTGGCCGCCGCCTCATGACGCAGGCGCTCGACGCGGCGGCAGAGCACGGCCTCGATCGCGCGCTGATGCTGATCGGCGACCCGGAATATTACGCGCGCTTCTTCGGCTTCGACGCATCGCGCACCGCCGGCTGGCGCCTGCCCGGCCCGGTCGAACGCCACCGCCTGCTCGCGCGCGGTGCCGATGTGCCTGCCATCAATGGTATGCTGGGACCGATCACCTCTCCAGCGGCGCACGCAAACGCCTGACCCGCTTTACGTCGCGCCTGCCAGCCCCTACCTCGCCCCCATGCCGATGGAGGAGCTTCCCGATCTCGCCGGTCTCAGCCTAGCCGAGATCGCCACCCTGGTCGAACAACGGCGCCTGCCGCCGGTCGAACAGTGGAACCCCGCGCATTGCGGCGACAGCGAGATGCGCATCGCGCGCGACGGCACCTGGTTCCATCAGGGGTCGCCGATCGGCCGCCAGACGATGGTGCGCCTCTTTTCCACCATCCTGCGCCGCGAAGAGAATGGCCGCTACGTGCTCGTCACGCCGGTCGAGAAGCTCGACATCGCGGTCGAGGACGCGCCCTTCGTCGCGGTCGAGATGAAGGCCGAGGGGAACGGCCCCGACAGTCGCCTCGCCTTCCGACTCAACACCGGCGATCTTGTGAAGGCCGGCCCGGACCATCCGCTGCGCTTCGCCACGAGCGAGGACGGCCCGCGCCCCTACCTCCACGTCCGCGGCGGGCTGGAGGCGCTCGTCGCGCGGCCGGTCTATTACGACCTCGCCGAACGCGCGCTCGCCGACCCGGAGCAGCCCGGCATCTGGAGCGACGGCGCCTTCTTCCCGCTGGACATGACCGCGTGAGCCTCGCCGCGCGGCTGGCTGCCGCTCTGGATACGGGACGGGCCGCGCAACCCGCACTGCTGGCAGGCGATCATCGCGATCTCGAAACGCGCAGCGACGCCGATCTGACGCCCGCCGCGGTCCTGATCGCGGTGACCGACCGCGCCCGCCCCGGCGTGATCCTTACCCAGCGCACCGACACGCTCCGCAATCACGCAGGCCAGGTCGCCTTTCCCGGCGGCCGCCTCGATCCGGGCGAAGACCCGGTGACCGCCGCGCTGCGCGAGGCGGAAGAGGAGGTCGCGCTGCCCCGCAGCCTCGTTCACGTCGTCGGCAGCATCGCCCCCTATCGCACCGTTACCGGCTTTGCCGTCACGCCGGTGCTCGGCGTCGTCCCCGCCGACATACCGCTGGTGCCGAGCGAGGCGGAGGTCGCCAGCGTCTTCGAAGTCCCGCTCGATCACCTGCTCGACCCAGCGCAGCAGGTGGAAGCGAGCGCCGAATGGCGCGGACAGACGCGGCATTTCTATGAAATCCGCTGGCAGGATCGCCGGATTTGGGGCGCGACCGCAGCGATGCTGGTCAATCTGTCACGGCAGCTCGTATGGGCGTGACCCTGAACCTGGACCGCCTGACCGCGCGCGAAGGCTTTGCGGCGCTGATCGAGGCGCTTGGCGGTCCGGATCAGACCCGGCTCGTCGGCGGCGTGGTGCGCGATACGTTGCTGGGGCTCGATCCCGCCGACGTCGACCTCGCGACGCGGCTGTTGCCCGACGATGTGCTCGCTCGCCTGAAGGCCGCCGGTATCCGCGCCGTCCCCACCGGCATCGCCCATGGCACCGTTACCGCCATTCTCCCGTCCGGCCCGATCGAGGTGACGACGCTGCGTCATGACGTCAGCACCGACGGGCGCCACGCGATCGTCGCGTTCACGGACGCGTGGGACGAAGATGCCGCGCGCCGCGACTTCACGATGAACGCACTCTACGCCGATCCCGTCACGGGTTCGGTGTTCGACTCGGTCGGCGGCCTCGCCGATTTGGAGGCTCGCGTCGTGCGCTTCATCGGCGATCCCTATCGCCGGATTGCGGAGGATCATCTGCGCATTCTGCGCTTCTTCCGCTTCCACGCCCGCTTCGGCGACACGATCGACGCGGAGGGCCTTGCGGCCTGCAGCGCCCGCGCCAACGACCTGATGGCGTTGTCGCGCGAACGGATCGCGTCCGAACTGCTCAAGCTGCTCGTCGCAGCGCAGGCGGTGCGCGTCGTCACGCTCATGATCGACCACGGCATCTTCCGCGCCGTCCTGCCCGAAATCGTCGATGCCGCGCCTTTTGCCGAACTGGCGGAACGCGAGGCGGCCGCCGGCATCGCCCCCGATGCGATCCGCCGACTGGCGACGCTGATCCCACCCGCCGCGGCGGAAAGCGTCGGCGCGCGCCTCAAGCTGTCGAACGCCGACCGCAAGCGCCTCTGCGCGGCGACCCAGGGTCCAGGCGACGAGGGACCTCGCGCGCTCGCCTATCGCGTCGGCATGGCGAGCGCGATCGACCGCC
The DNA here is from genome assembly GCF_049897245.1 of Sphingomonas sp. DC5200-1. Taxonomy (NCBI): domain Bacteria; kingdom Pseudomonadati; phylum Pseudomonadota; class Alphaproteobacteria; order Sphingomonadales; family Sphingomonadaceae; genus Sphingomonas; species Sphingomonas sp. DC5200-1. The sequence continues at coordinate 83,969 of NZ_JAFCVW010000005.1, read as the reverse complement.
TGTTGCTCGCCGGCGCTGACATGTCGGCGTTGCACGAGTGGACGCCCCCCGCTTTACCGATCGGCGGTGGTGCGCTGGTGGCGCGGGGGCTATCGAAAGGGCCGCAGGTCGCCGCAGTCTTGCGCACCATCGAAACGCGCTGGATCGCCGAGGGCTTTCCCCCGGCGGATTGTGTCGATCAGATCGCCGATGCAGCGGTCGAGGACGCCCTCGCCGCCCGGATCGTCGACAGCGCATCGACGGCCTCGAGCGGGCGCGCGTAAAGATAGCCCTGCCCATAGGTGCAACCCAGCGCCGCGAGCGTCTGCGCCAGATCGTTGCTCTCGATGCCCTCCGCGGTCGTCCGCATGCCGAGCGCCTGCGCCAGGCTGAGCACCGCGCGAACGATCGCGATCTTGTCACGGTCGGTCAGCATGCCCGTCACGAAGCTGCGGTCGATCTTCAAAATGTCGATCGGCAGTTTCTGGAGGTAGGCGAGGTTTGAATAGCCGGTGCCGAAATCGTCCATCGCCAGCGTACACCCAAGCGATTTCAGCGCGTGCATGATCCCCGCAATACGATCGGGATCGCTGACGATCGCGCTCTCGGTCAGTTCCAGAACGAGGCGGTCGCCCGTCAGATCGTGGCGGATCAGCGCCGCCTCGACGACAGGCGCGATATCGTCGCGCTGCATCTGGATCGCCGAGAGGTTGACCGCGAGGCGCATGCCGCACGAGCCGCCGCATTCCTCGTCCCACCAGCGCAGCGTCCGCGCCGCTTCCTCGATCGCCCAGCGGCCCAGCGGCACGATCAGCCCCGATTCCTCGGCGACCGGGATGAAGGCCCCCGGATCATGCTCGACGCCGTGCGGGTCGCGCCAGCGCGCCAGCGCCTCGAACGAGACGATCGCACCGCTCGACAGGTCGCAGATCGGCTGGAAGGCGAGGCGCAGCTGGCGCTCCTCGATCGCGCGGCGCAGCGCGGTCTCCATCGCGAACTGCTCGCGTGCCTGCGTAAAGGCCTGGGTCTGATAGCTTTCGACCTGCAACCCCGACTTGGCGCGCTTGGCGGCGAATTGGGCGTTGCGGATCAGCTCCTCGGCATCCTCGACGCTCTCGTCGGCATGCGCGATCCCGACCGAACATTCGATGCCGATCTCGTAATCGCTCAGGCGGAACGGCGCCGTCAGCACGCGCTGGATGCGCTCGGCGAGCCAGGTCGCCTCCGCCTGATCGTCGTCGATCCCCATCAGGATCCCGAATTCGTCGCCCCCGATTCGCGCCAGCACATCGCGTGCGCGCAGCGCCCCTTTGATCCGGCGCGCGACGGTAATGAGCAGCTCATCACCGGCAAGGCCGCCAAGGCACGCATTCAGCCGCCCGAATCGGTCCAGGTCGATGACCAGCACCGCACACCGCCCCTGATCCTTCTGCGCCGTCTCGATCGCATCGCCGAACCCTTCGCGATTGGGCAGGCCGGTCAGGCTGTCCGTGGTCATCTCGCGGCGTAGCGAGCGTTCGGTGTGGACTTGCGCGGTCAGGTCTATGAAGGAAATCTGGCATCGATCGCGCAGCGCCGGCGTCGGCCGTGCGAAGGTCACGCGATAATAGCGCGAATCGATCACCTGCCCGATCGACCAATCGAAATCGGTGCGCATCTCGGTCGATCGAAGGAAGGCGTCGATCCGACTCGCCAGCAGCGCGAGCATCGGCGACCGATCCGCCACCACGCCCAGTCCCGCGAGTCGGTAGGCCCGATTCATCGAGAGGAAGCCAAAGGCATCGCCCTCGCGCGCCACCTGCACCGCGGGGATCGGAATCAGTTCGAGGTCCCGCTCGAGCATCTCCTGCGCGGCGGAAAACGGGGGCACCAGATCGGACGAGGCGGTAGCCATAGTCCCGTCCATAACCGGCGTTCGTTAAAGCGATCTGAAAGTTGGCCAGACGTTTACGCGGCCCCCGCCCGATCAGGCGAGGGCCGCGCAAGCCGTTTACAGGTGGATCGCCGCCCCGAACAGGAACGAGCGTCCTGCCAGCGCGTCATAATAGACGTTGGCCGCCGAAGACCCGCCCGTCGTTGCCGCCGCCGCATAGGGAATATTGCGGTCGGTGACGTTGTTGACGTTGATGCGGAAATCGAAGCGCGGCGTGGCGTGGATCACGACGCCCGTGTTCCACATCACATAGCTGCCCACCCCCATCACGTCGCGCGTCCCGGGCTGCTCGGTCGGATCGAACACGGCCGGTCCGGTGTACAGGATCTGGTTGAACCAGGACACGTTGCCGCTGTCGAGCGTCGCGTTCAGGTTGGCCCGGTCGACGAAATTGCCGAGGCCCAGCTGCCCGCGTTCGTTCTGGATGCCGCTGTCGGCGCTGATGACGGCATATTGCTTGATGACGTGCTGATAGCTCGCCTGCACCGTCAGCCGACCGATCGAACCCGGCAGCGTCATCGGATAGGCCAGGGTCGCCTCGATCGCCCGGAACACCAGCGCGCCCTGATTGACGTACGGCTCCTGCAGCGCCGTCACCTGCCCCAGATCATCCGGACCGGTGCCGCGGGTGATCAGCCCGCAGTAGAAGTTGTTCGGGTAGCTGGTCGAGTCGTAGCACCCCTTCAACACCGATGTCGCCGACGAGGCGGTGATGACGTTGCGCAGGTCGATGCTGATATAATCCGCCGACAGCGTCAGTCCGTGCAGGAAAGCGGGATCGAAGACGCCGCCGACGGTCCAAGACGACGACTTTTCGTTCTGCAGGTTGCGGTTGCCGATGATCGTGACCGGCACGGTCGCCGAATTGATCAGCGAGCTAAAGTTCGCCGGAACGCCCGCCGCCGCGCAATTCTTTGCCCGCACCGCCGGGTTGGGTCCGGCGCTCACGTTGCTCTGATCGCACGGATCGTAGCCGCCGTCATAGGCAGGCTGGTTCGCCGCGAACAGCTCGGTGATCGACGGCGCCCGGATCGCACGGGTGTAATTGCCGCGGATTGCGAAGCCCGCCACCGGCGCCCAGCGTCCGCCCGCCGTCCAGGTGAAGGCACCACCATTGGCCGAATTGTGGACGTAGCGGCCCGCCGCATTCACTTCCAACTCATGGACCAGCGGGATATGCTGGTTCGGCCCGATCAGCGGCGCGCGCATTTCCCCGAACACCTCGTTGGTGACGTAGCTGCCTTCGACACCCAGGATCGGGATCGAACGGCCCAGCGCCTGCGTGTAATAGGCATCGGGCGAGAAGCGCGAATATTCGCGCCGGTTTTCATAGCCTACCGACACCCCCAGATCGCCCCCGGGCAGCGTCGCCAGCGCCCCCGTCAGCGTCGCCAGGAAGTCGCGCTGGCTGGTGATTGATTGCGTCCGTGCCATGGTCGTCACGTAATCGCGGGCCGCCTGCGTCGGCGCTCCGTTACCGAACAGATTGAGCGGTGCGCAGGTCTGCGAAATCGTGCCGTTATATTGCGGCGTGTTGGGCGGTGCCGTGGGATCGTTGGGATCGGGATTGAACGCCGCGCAGACGATATTGCCATTGGCATCGGTGCCCACGTTCAGCGCGCGTCGCAGGTTCGGTTCGACCAGACTGGGGATCAGCGACGTGCCGCTCGTCCGCCCGTAATTGGCCGAGGCATCCCAGGTCCATTTGTGGCCCAGCGCCTGGAAGTCGCCAGTGAAGCCGCCGACGAAGCGGTACATGTCCTGCTCCAGCCGCGACACGCCGGTGACGAGGTCCGTATTCGCCCGGCCCAGATAGAAGACGTCGTTGTCGCTCGCCGGCAGGCCGTTCGCCAGCAGGTTCTGGACGATGATCGCCTTGGCCTGAGGGTTCAAGAAGGGGTTGCCCACCTTCATGATGTAGTTGCCGTTGATGTCGAACGCGCCCGGTGCCGCCTGGCGGAAGAAGGCGGTGTTATAGACCGGCTGGCCGGCGAGGTTGGTCGCGTTACTGCGCGAATACCAGGCCTCACCATAGGCCTTCACCGAGTCGGTCAGTTGGTAATTGAGCAGCGCCGTCGCGTTGAAGCGATTGTCGTTGACGCGCAGGTTGGTGATGTTCGCCATGTCGAGCGCATCGCCGCCGAGGAACGTCGTCGGATCGGTCGTCACCTGTCCCGTGTTGAACGGCACCAGCGTGCCGTCGGGCGCGAAGCGCAGCAGGTTGCCGTTGGCGTCTGTGATGCTGCGCGTCTTCCCCAGCGTACCGCGATCGAGGAAATAGGGATTGCCGCCCGGTTCGCCCAGGAAGGTGCGCAGGTTCTGCACCAGGATCTTCTGATAGGGCGCATTCGCCAGCGGCTGTGTCGGATTGCTCGGATCGAACGGCGTGATGAAGCCCGACTGCTGGGCGATCACGCTGCGCTGGCTGCCAAGCAGGCCGTCGTCGTGGTTATATTCCGCATCGACGGTGATGTTGCCGCGACCACCCGCGAAGTTCTTGCCGACCAGCGCACGGACGCGCTGGTTGCCGAGGTCACCGCGCTGGCTGATCCCCGCCTGCCCGTCGAGGTCGATGCCCTCGTAATCATGCTTCAGGATGATGTTGACCGTGCCGGCGATCGCGTCCGAGCCGTAGATGGGGGCGCCGCCGATCGACACGGTGTCGACGCGCTCGATCAGCTTGGTCGGGATCGTATTCAGGTCGACCTGCCCGCCGCCGCCCGCCGACGAAAAGACGGTCGAGGCATTGGCACCGACAAAGCGCCGGCCGTTGACCAGCGTCAGCGTGCGCTGCGAGCCCAGGCCGTACAGGTTGACGAAGCTCTGGCCGACGCCGAACCCGTTGCCTTGGTTGCCCAGCGACGAGCTGTCCGGCACCGCAAAGCCCGGCAGCTGGTTGATCGCATCGGCGACATTGGCATAGCCGCGATCGTCGAGCAGCTTCGAATCGATGACGTTGGTCGGCTGGGCATTGTCGATCGAGGGGCGCCGAATGCGCGATCCGGTGACGACGATGTCGTCGCTTTTCGCGCCGGAAGACGTCGGCGTCGGCGCCGCCTGCGCAGGCGTGGAGGCGGTGGCATCGGTGGTCTGGGCCAGGGCCGGCGTGGCAATCATCGCAGCGGAGATCAGGCACGCCGACAGGCTTGTGGTGGATAGCAGGGTTTTGGTGAACACGACAGGATCCCTTTTGTTTTCCTGACGCGAGCGCTGTCACAGCGCTGTAACATCACTCAAATTACAAATTTTTCACCAGATGACGAGCAGATTACGTCAGTGTTGCAGTCCATTATGGCGCCTGAAAAACCCACCGACTTTCAATGCCTTACCTTGTTCGAATGGAAGTGCCATTTTTAGCACAGTCCTTTTATTTGCCGGCAAGGACAGTAGCGCTTCCGCTGTTCATCGAGCATTCAGCGGGATGAGAGGGTTCGACCATCACCTCCGTCACTGCGGGCACGGCGAAGCCATCATAGCCGGACCGGGACGCCCAAGAGGGCGTCGCGCCGCTCGCAATGACGATACCGGGGAACGCCCCCTTCAGCTCCCGAAGCGATTGTCGCGGGGGAAGCCGGTCGGCGGTGTCCGCCCCGCGGCACCGCGCGCGGTGCGCCACAGTGACAGGTCGCTTTCCGTCCGGGTGCGTCCCGTGTCGCCGCCCATCGGCCAGCTCATGCCTTCGGCGAAGACGAAGGTCGTCGCGTCCGACAAACTGCCTTCGCGGAAACGCTGGATCTGCACCCCCTGCCCGCGGGTCATCACCGGCAGCTCGGCAATCGGGAACACCAGGAATTTGCGGTTGTCGCCGATCGCCGCAATGTAATCCGCGTTCGGCACCACAGGCCGCACGACGAGCAGTTTCTGCCCGACGCGCGGCGTCATCACCGTCTTGCCCTTGCGGGTCTCGGCGATGACGTCCGCCACCGGCACGCGGAAGCCGCGCCCATCAGTCGCCGCGATCAGCAATTGCTCCTGCGCGCGCGCATTGAGGAAGGCCGCGACGCCGACCGACCCGTCGAGGTCGATCATCGCGCGCACCGGCTCGCCGAAGCCGCGACCACCCGGCAATTTGTCGGCGGCGAGCGTGTAGAACCGCCCGTTCTCCGCCGCGAGCAGCAATTTGTCCGTCGTCTGCGCGTGGAAGGCGAAGGCCGGGCCGTCCCCTTCCTTGAACTTCAGCGTATCCGACGCGGCAAGGTCGACATGCCCCTTCATCGCGCGAATCCAGCCACGCTGCGACAGGATGACGGTGATCGGCTCGCGCTCGATCATCGCTTCCAGCGGGATATCGCGTGTCGGCGCCGCTTCCTCGATACTCGTCCGCCGCGCGCCCAGCGCCGTATCCGGGCCGTAGCGATCGCGGATCTTCTTCAGGTCGCGCTTCATCCGCCGCTTCTGCTTGGCGGGATCGGCAAGCAGCCCTTCCAGCTCGGCCCGCTCCTTGTCGAGCTTGTCGCGCTCGCCGCGAATCTCGAACTCTTCCAGCCGCCGCAGACTGCGCAGCCGCATGTTGAGGATCGCTTCGGCCTGCCGGTCGGTCAGGCTGAATTCCGCGATCATCACCTGCTTGGGCTCGTCCTCGGTGCGGATGATCTCGATCACCCGATCAAGGTTGAGATAGGCGATCAGATAGCCATCGAGCAGTTCGATCCGGTCGGCGATCTTGCCGAGGCGATGCCGCGTGCGCCGGTCGAGCACGACCAACTGATGCTCCACCCACGCCTTCAGCGCCCCGCCCAGCGACATGACGCGCGGCGTCCGCTCCTTGTCGAGCACGTTGAGGTTGAGGCTGATGCGCGTTTCGAGGTCCGAAAAGCGGAACAGGCCGTCCATCAGCACCTGCGGGTCGACGGTGCGGCTGCGCGGCTCGAGCACGACGCGGATCTCGGCATCCGATTCGTCGCGCACGTCGGCCAGGATGGGGAATTTCTTGTCGTTGATCAGGCCGGCGATCTGTTCGATCAGCTTGCCCTTCTGCACGCCATAAGGGATCTGGCTGACGACGATCTGCCAGCCGCCGCCCTTCTCGCGCTCGATGTCCCAGCGCGCACGGACACGGAAACTGCCGCGCCCGGTCGCATAGCTTTCCGCGATCACCGCCGCCGGATCGACGACGATGCCGCCGGTCGGAAAGTCCGGCCCCTTCACATAGTCAAGCACCGCGGCGTCGGGGCAATCGGGCTTGTCGACCAGCATCATCGCTGCGTCGAGCAATTCGGCGGCATTGTGCGGCGGGATGCTCGTCGCCATGCCGACCGCGATGCCGGCGGCGCCATTGGCCAGAAGGTTGGGGAACAGGCCCGGGAACAGCTCGGGCTCCTGCTCCTCGCCATTATAGGTCGGGCGATAGGCGACGGCGTCTTCGTCCAGCCCGTCCATCAGGTCGATCGCAACCTGCGTCAGCCGCGCCTCGGTGTAGCGATAGGCGGCGGCGTTATCGCCGTCGATATTGCCGAAATTGCCCTGCCCATCGACCAACGGATAGCGCAGCGCGAAATCCTGGGCGAGGCGGACCATCGCGTCATAGACCGACTGGTCGCCATGCGGGTGATACTTACCGATCACGTCACCGACGACGCGCGCGCATTTCTTATAGCCTTGCGCGGGATCGAGCTTCAGCAGCCGCATCGCCCACAGCAACCGTCGATGCACCGGCTTCAGGCCGTCGCGCACGTCGGGCAGCGAGCGCGCCGTGATCGTCGACAGCGCATAGACGAGGTAGCGGTCCGACAGCGCGGTGTCGAAGGGCGCGTCGAGCACGCCCACCGGAGGGTCCTGAAAATCGGTGGCCATATCGGGAACGATAGCAGGGGACGGCCCACGATCCAACCGGATCGGCAGGGCGGGTGGCGCAGAGGCAAGTGATGCGGTAGCGCCCGGTCGATGCCAGCTTCCCACGATGCCGCCCTCACCTGGCCCGACCTGACCAGCCGCCCGCGCCAGACGCCTGATGCGACAATCCCTTACGGCCCGGACTCGCTGCAGGTGATCGACCTGTGGCGCCCCGCCGGCGATGGTCCCCACCCGGTCGTGCTGATGGTCCATGGCGGCTGCTGGCAGACGGAGATCGCCGACCGCCGCCTGATGGACTGGGTCGCCGCCGACCTGCGCGAGGCGGGCGTCGCGGTGTGGAATATCGACTATCGCGGCGTCGACCGCGAGGGCGGCGGTTATCCCGGCACGTTCCGCGACGTCGCCGCCGCCGCCGACCGGCTGCGCGAGGAGGCGCGAGCCCATGCGCTCGACCTCACCCGCATGATCGCGGTCGGCCATTCGGCGGGCGGGCACCTCGCGCTCTGGCTCGCCGCGCGGCACCGCCTGCCCGCGGACAGCCCGCTCGCCACCGCCGATCCGCTGCCGATCCTACAGGTCATCAGCCTTGGCGGCCTGCCCGACCTCGCAGCCGTCGCCGCCAGCCCCGACAACGGCTGCGGCACGGACGTCATCGCGCAACTGGTCGGCGACCGCCCGCACCCGTTTGCCGATACGTCCATCCCCCCGCTGCTGCCGATCGGCGTGCGGCAGATCCTCGTCAATGGGCGTGAGGACGTGATCGTCCCCTATCGCCTCGCCACCGACTATGTCGCGCAGGCACAAGCCGCCGGCGACCCCGTCGACCTCCACACCATCCCCGACACCGGGCATGTCGCGCTCATCGCCCCCGGCACCGCGGCCTGGGCCGCCACCCGCGCGCTCATCCTCGCCGCCCTCGCAAAGGAACCCGCATGACCCGCGACCAGGCCCGCGCCCTCGACGCCGCCGATCCGCTCGCCCGCTACCGCGACGCCTTCGCGCTGCCGGAGGGCGTGATCTACCTCGATGGCAATTCGCTTGGGGTTCTGCCCCGCGCCGTCACCCCCGCGCTCGCCGACACGGTCCAGCGGCAATGGGGCGAACGGCTGATCCGCAGCTGGAACGAAGGCTGGATCGACGCGCCGCAGCGCCTCGGCGGTTTGATCGCCCCGCTGATCGGTGCGCACCCGCACGAGGTAATCGTCGGCGACACCACCTCGACCCACCTGTTCAAGGCGATCGTCGCCGCCCTGCGCCACGATCCCAAGCGCCGCACCGTGGTGAGCGAAGCCGGCAACTTCCCCACCGACCTGCATATCGCCGAAGGCGCGGTCGGCTGCATCCCCGGCGCGCAGCTAAAGGTGGTGGCACGCGACCAGCTTGCCGACGCGCTCGACGACGATACCGCGCTGCTCCTCCTCACCCACGTCCATTACAAGACCGCCGACCGCTTCGACCTCGCCGACTGGACCGCGCGCGCCCATGCCGCTGGCGCGCTCATGCTGTGGGACTTCAGCCACAGCGTCGGCGCTGTCCCGCTCGACGTCACCGCCGCGCATGTCGACCTCGCGGTCGGCTGCACCTACAAATATCTCAACGGCGGTCCGGGCGCCCCCGCCTTCCTCTACGTCGCCGAACGGCTGCAGGCCGCGCTTGCCAACCCGATCAGCGGCTGGATGGGCCATGCCGAGCCCTTCGCCTTCCAGGACGGCTACCGCCCCGCCGACGGCATGCGCCGCTGGCTGGTCGGCACGCCCTCGATCCTCGCCATGGCCAGCCTGGAGGCTGCGCTCAGCCTATGGGCGGACATCGACCAGCAGGCGGTCGCCGCGAAGAGCGCCGCGCTGTTCGACATCCTCCACGCCGCCGGCACCGCGGCAGGCCTGGAATGCGTCAGCCCCACCGACCCGGCAAAGCGCGGCAGTCACATCAGCTTCCGCGCGCCCCACGCCTATGAACTGACGCAGGCGCTGATCGCCCGCGGCGTCATCGGCGACTTCCGCGCGCCCGACGTCCTGCGCCTCGGCCTGACGCCGCTCTACCTCAGCCATGAGGACGTGTGGCAGGCGGGCGAGACGATCCGACAGGTCATCGCCGACGAAAGCTGGCGCGATCCCGCTTATGCCATCCGCAACGCGGTGACCTGAACCGCTCAGTCCTCGCCGAACAGCTCGCGTTGCGCCTTGTCGAGTTCCTCGGCGTAGCGGCGGCGCACATACGGTTCGGAGAGGATGCCGAGCACCCGCGCCTCCTCACCCACCACCGCCAGCTCGTCCGCACCTGCCGCGTCGAACGCCGCCATCACCGCCTTGATATCCGCGTCGGGCGGCAAGGCGAGGTCGCGATGGATCGCGAGACTCCCGACGGGCGCATCGACCACCGCCTCCTCGCCATAGGCGCGCGCGGTCTGCACGATGCCGGCGTAGCGATCCTCGGCATCGGCCAGTACGACGCGGCTGGTCGACCCGAGCGGAAACGCCCGCCGGAACTCGGCAACGCTGATATCCGCCGGCGTCGCCCGCTCGACGCGGCGCATCATTCGCCCCGCGGTCAGCGTCCGCATCCAGCCGACATCGCGCGCGCTCTTGATCGTCTCTCCACGCAAATGCAGTCGCCAGGTCGAGAAGGAATAGCCGAACGTCTCGCGCACGATCGTCGAGGCGACGAGCACCGCAGCCAGGCTCGCCGCGGCAAGCGGCACGTCATGCGTCGCCTCCAATACCAGCATCGCCATCGTCATCGGTCCGCCGACCACCGCCACCGCCAGCGCCGCCATGCCGACGAGCGCGGCATTCTGCGGATCGACCACCGCCTGCCCGGCCGCGAGCGCCAGCAGCCCGGCAAACAGATGCCCCAGCAGACTGCCGAGGAACAGCGAGGCGAAAAACAACCCGCCGCGAAAGCCGAAGCCCAGCGACACGATCGAGCCTGCGCATTTCATCACGAACACCGCCGCGATGAAGGTCAGCGGCAAACCATATTCCAGGTCGAGGTGCAGCGCGCCATGCCCCGCCGACAGCACCTGCGGCGTCAGCAGCGCGAGCGGGATCAGCAGCACGCCGCCCAGCACCGGCCGCCACGCCGCCGGCATCGGCAGCCGTCGGGTCAGCGCCTCCATCTCGGCGACGCTGCGCATCAGCGCGACGCCGACCAGCGCGGCGATCGCGCCCAGTCCGGCGTAGATCAGATAATGATGCGTCGCCACCGCCTCGCCCGCGCTGGCGCTGACCAGATAGGGTTGCGCGCCGAACGCCTGCGCCACGAGGACGCCCGACAGCGACGCCGCCGCGACCGGCGCGATGGCGGCGGGCGTATAGGCCCCGATCACGATCTCGAACGCGTAGAACGCGCCCGCCAGCGGCGCCCCGAACGCGCCGGCAATCGCGGCGCCCGTCCCCGCACCCACCAGCACGCGCAGGTCGCCGCGCCGCAACCGCAGCCGCATGCCCGCGATCGATGCCATCACCGCGCCCAGTTGCGCATAGGCCGCCTCGAGTCCCACCGAAGCACCGAAGCCGTTGGACAGGATCGTCTGCCCCGAGATGACGAGGCTATCGGTCAACGACATCCGCCCGCCGTGCAGCGCATTCGCCTCCACCGCGTCGATCATCCGCCGGGTGCGCGCCCGCGTCATCCAGGAAAAGCCGACGAGCGCCAGGCCGCCGAGCGGCAGCGCCAGCAGCGCGAGCGGCGCCAGATGCTCCGCCGCGCTCAGCCGCCCGCCGTTCGGCAGCGCAAACAGCCAATGCTGCAACGTCCGCGCGATCGCGCCCTGTGCGACGCTGAGCAGCCCGGCGACGCCGCCGACAACGACCGCCAGCCCGATCAGCACCGCCTCGCTCGCACGCGCCCGCCGCCGCACCCAGGACGACACGCTGCGCACCAGCGTCATCAGTCGTTGACGTTCGGAAAGGCGAAGCCGCGCAGATTGATCGTCAGCTGCATCGTCAGCGCATGGTCCATCTGCGCCCGCGCGTTGGTGCGTCCGGGGCGGAACTGGTTGAGATAGCCGACGTCCATACTCATCCGCTTGCCGATCGGCACCACGACGCCGGCGATATTGCGCATGCGTTCGTACCCGCTGCGCTGTCCCCAGCCGGTGGAATTGGGCAGGTAGAAGCTTTCGTGGCTGACGAACAGCGCCCAGCCCTTGGGGCGCAGCTTGTGATTGTAGCGCACCAGCGGCCGGATGCGGATGCCGACACCGGGGCCGCGCGGGTTGAAGCGTTCGTCGACCCGGAACCGCGTCACGATCGGTCCGAACGTGCCCACCACCTGCTGGCGGATGCGATCCTCATTCGCGCCGGTGTTGCCGTTATGCGCACCGACCTTGCGGTATCCGAAGCCGAGTTCGAGCTGTTTCGTCACCTTCAGCATCAGCAGCGCCCCGAATTCGGTCTGATACAGTCCATCCTGACGATCGCTGAACCGGGCGATCTGCTCCAGCGTCACGCGCAGATCGTCGGTCAGCGGCACGTTCGTGTTCACCTGCGTCCACAACTGCGCGTCCTGCTGCTGCGCCGCCGCGGGACTGGCCGCGGCCAGGCCCGCACAGGCCGTCACGGCACACAATGATCGGAAGCGGACGCGCTGCGGCAACATCGGCGGCGCTTAGGCGATGATGGGGCCGATGTCATGAGCATCTTGACGGCAAATCCTACCAGGCAGATGGTGTATCGCATCAGAGGGGGAGGATCGCCGCTATGCGCGCATCTGGTACAGCCGTGTGTATCGCCATCGCCATGCTCGCGGGGTGCAGCAAGGCCCCGGACAATACGGACGCTCCCGCCGCGTCCGACACCGCGGGTGCCCCCGGCATCGCCGTCACCGCAGCGCCGGGTGTCGCATTCAACTATCGGTACGGCTTCCGCCTACCGCCCCGCGCCATTGCCGTCGTGCAGGAAGCGCATGCCAGCACCTGCGAAAAGCTGGGGATCGCACGCTGCCGCATCACCGGCATGGACTATCGCGTCGTCGGCGAGAATGACATTCGCGGCAGCCTACACTTCAAACTCGACCCTGCGATCGCCCGTGCCTTCGGCAAACGTGGCATCGACATCGTACAGGACGCGAAGGGTACGCTCGTCAGCGCCGAGATTACCGGCACCGACGCCGCCGAAGCGATCGAACGCGCCGGCGGCACCCAGGCCGAAGCCGCCGCGGCGGTCGCCCGCGCCGACGCGGCACTGGCCCGCAGCGACGCCAGCGCGGAGGAACGCACCGAACTGCAACGCCAGCGCGCCGCCGCGGCGACCGCGGCGCGCGATGCCGCCGCGACCGCTGCGGACAATCGCGCCAGCCTCGCGCGCACGCCCATGACCTTCGACTATGAATCGGGTGATGCCGTCCGCGGATTCGACACCAGCGCGCCGCTTACCAGTGCCCTCGACACCATGGTCGCGTCGGGCCAGGTCACGCTCGCCGTACTGCTCGGGATCGTCGCGATCTTCGGCCCACCGGCGATCGTCTTCGTCATCGGCCTGCTGCTGTGGCGGCGGATGCGCAGGCCCGTCGCGCGCTGGCGGCGGCAGGCGGACGACTGAGGCGTCCCTTGCGCGATTGCACCTCCCGCCCCCTTCCCCTATAGGCCCGCCCATTCCGGCCCCGGCGCGCGGCTCACCCGCGCCGCCGGGGCTGCCTACTTTCAGGGGAAGTCGCGCATGGCTCGCCGCCGCCAGATCTACGAGGGCAAGGCCAAGATCCTGTACGAGGGCCCCGAGCCCGGCACGCTGATCCAGTATTTCAAGGACGATGCGACCGCGTTCAACGCCCAGAAGAAGGGCACGATCAGCGGCAAGGGCGTGCTCAACAATCGCATTTCCGAGCATGTCTTCACGCTGCTCGACGCGATCGGCGTGCCGACGCACTTCATCCGCCGCCTCAACATGCGCGAGCAGCTGATCCGTCAGGTCGAGATCGTCCCGATCGAGGTCGTCGTGCGCAACGTCGCGGCGGGCTCGCTGTCGAAGCGCCTCGGGATCGAAGAGGGCACTAAGCTGCCCCGCACGATCATCGAATATTATTACAAGGACGATGCGCTCGGCGATCCGATGATCTCCGACGAACATATCGCCGCGTTCGGCTGGGCCAGCCAGGACGAGATGCACGACATCGCCGATCTCGCGATCCGGGTGAACGACTTCCTCACCGGCCTGTTCGCCGGGATCGGCATCCGTCTGGTCGACTTCAAGCTCGAATTCGGCCGCATCTGGGACAATGACTACGGCCGCATCATCCTGGCGGACGAGATCAGCCCCGATGGCTGCCGCCTGTGGGACATGGAATCGAACGAAAAGCTCGACAAGGATCGCTTCCGCCGCGACCTGGGCGGCGAGGCAGAGGCCTATCAGGAGGTCGCGCGCCGTCTGGGCCTGATGCCCGAAGGCGAGGACAGCGCCGTGCTCGACCTCGATTCCCACCGCAAGCGCCGGGGCAAGTAACCGATGAAACTCCGCATTTTCGTGACCCTCAAGCCCGGCGTGCTCGACCCCCAAGGCCGCGCCATCCATCATGCCCTCGGGTCGCTCGGCTTCGCTGGCGTCGAGGACGTGCGCGCCGGCAAGATGTTCGAACTCGAAGTCGCCGATACGACGACCGACGAAGCGATCGACGGCATGTGCCGCCAGCTGCTCGCCAACACCGTGATCGAGAACTTCCGGGTGGAGCGCGTTTGAGATGAAGACCGCCGTCATCGTCTTTCCGGGATCGAACTGCGACCGCGACCTCGCCGTCGCGCTGGAGGCGGTGACCGGCACCAAGCCCGACATGGTCTGGCATGCGGACACCGCCCTGCCCGATGGCGTCGGCCTGGTCGCCGTGCCCGGTGGCTTCTCCTATGGCGATTACCTGCGCTCCGGCGCGATCGCGGCACGCTCGCCGATCATGCAGGCGGTGGTCGAAGAGGCAGGCAAGGGGCTGCCCGTGCTCGGCGTGTGCAACGGCTTTCAGGTGCTGACCGAAGCCGGGCTGCTGCCCGGCGCGCTGATGCGCAACGCCGGCCTCAACTTCGTCTGCCGCGATGTCGCATTGACCGTCGAGAATGCGCAATCCGCCTTCACCAGCCGTTATGACGCGGGCGAGACGATCCGCGTCCCCGTCGCGCACCACGATGGTAATTACTTCGCCGACGCCGACACGCTCGACCGCCTCGAGGGCGAAGGCCGCGTCGCCTTCCGCTATGGCGAGGCCGTCAACGGCTCGGCGCGCAACATCGCCGGCATCCTCAACGCCGCCGGTAACGTGCTCGGCATGATGCCCCACCCCGAACGCAAGATCGAATCGGCGCACGGCGGCACCGACGGCCGCCGCCTGTTCGAAGGCGTGCTGGAAACGATCGGCGCGTAATTACGGTACGCACTCACCACCGCCCAAATGCACACGAGCAGCGTCGTTGTGAGAGCGCGACGCTCGTCAGCCGTCCGGATTGCGGACTGTTTCCTTGAATGATCGAATTTTTGGGACTCTAACGCTGGTCCCAAGCCTGCGCTGATCACCGCAGGAAGAGAGTCAAGGGGGCGGCCACCCGCCCCCTCTCCCCAATCAGCCGTGGCAGGGGCAACCAGCATGGTCGCAGCCGGCCGACTGCGCGTGGTGGTTGGCGCAATTGTCGCTGCAATAGGCGCGGCCTTCGGCCTGCACGGCGCCCTCAGGGCTGACGATGCAAACGCAGTCCGTGCAGGCGCACTTCACCATGTCGACGTTGACGCTCATGATCCTATTCCTCGTGGATGTGGTCTTCGGGTTCCAATACGTGGTCCATCATGTTGGTGAGCATGGTGCGCACGTGGCAGTCGGGCAGATCGTAGAAGACGTTCCGCCCGCTACGCTCCTGCTTCAGCAAGCGCCCTGCGCGCAGCAGCCGAAGATGCTGCGACACCAGGCTCTGACTGATGCCGACCTCTGCCGTCAGATCGCCGACCGTACGCGGCCCGTCGAGGCATGCCGCGACCAGCCGCAGCCGGTTCGGTTCGCCCAACAGTCGGAACAATTCGGCTAACTGTGTGCTCTCGTCCGCTGTCATACATCCTTCAACACATGAACACATCCTAATATGTTCATGTGTTGATCTATGTCAAGCCCAAAGGCAGATACGCGTGGCTGCCCGCGGGGGGTTTCGCTGGGACAGCCGCAGATGAGGGCCGCATCGAGCGTCACGCTGGTTCGGCGCAACACGCAATCGGGCACAGACGGCGCAGCATCTGGAGGATCGTGTCGGTCGGCGGCGATGGACGCCATCGGCGGACGCCTGCCCGAATGCGCCGCGTTGATCAGGGATCGAGAGCGAACAGGGTCGGCGCCCGCCTCTATCAACTCCGCCGGTAACACTCCGCATCATCGCTCTTCACGCTGCTCGGCCGCAACCGCGCGGACGATGAAGTCAGGCACCAGCACGTTCTCGGTCTGCAACCGCGCATGTGACCCCTTGCTGAGCACGGCGTCCATATAGGCAATATGACGGCGATCGAGCTCCTGATTGGAGCTCTCGACCGGCTTGCCACCGGCCCCTTTTACCTCCAGCCAATACAGACGGCGCGGCTCGTCCGGCGCGACGAACATCGCCTCGAAATAGGTCCGCTCGCGCCCCAGCGTCGCCACCGCCTCGCGGTGATGACTGCGCAGATAGTCGATCCACTCGCGGAAGGTGGCTTCGCTTCCCCGCTTGCGGTCGAAACGGTGCAGCGTCACCTCAACCGGGCGCAACGGTTCCGGCGGCGACTGCGGCACTGTCGCGCCGAGGCAGAAGGTAACGCCGATGCCCGCGACCATGCCGAGCACAAAGGAGCGATAGCGTGTCGTCATGCCACGCACCTCAAAAATCGACAGCGAGGTAGGCGGTAGCCGCCCTCTGCGGGACATAGTCGAAGGTCGATGGGCCATAGTAATCCCACGCGTAGACGTTGAAGAGATTGCTGACCGACACCCGCAGCGTCGCGCGGTTCTTGCCGATCGCGAAGCGATAGCGGCTGCCCACGTCCACCAGCGTGCGCGCAGGGATGAACAGGTCGTTGTTCACCGTGGACGCGACACGTCCCTGATGCGTGACGGCACCATCAAGGGACAGCGCCTCGAAGCCAGGCAGGCGCCAGTCGAGATTGAGATCGACGGAGCGCAGCGGCACACCGACCGGGCGCTTGCCGGTCTGCCCCGATCGTCTCGCTTCGCCCGTCACCTGCGGATCGAGGAACACGCCGCCTAACGCCACGCTGAGCCCGTGAACGGGGGTGCCGGACAGCGACGCCTCGATCCCTCGATTGCGGATATCGCCGAGCCGCGTGAACAGCCCCGTCGGATCGAGACTGAGATAGGGTTTGCGCACGTCGAACACGCCGGCCACCAGCTTCACGTCGCCGGCGATGGTCCAGCGCACACCGGCATCGCGCTGGCTGGTCAGGATGGCGGGCAGAGGCTGGTTGCGATTGGTGGCGTTCTGTGGCGGCAGACCGGCCTCCTCCAGCCCCCTCGTATAGCCGGCGTAGAAAGCGACGCGCTCACCGGCGTAGATCGCGCCGGCCACGTTGAAGAGCCAGGGTCGGTCCCGAGTCTGGAGCGCGGGCTGGTTAGGGCGTTGAAAACGCTTGGCGTAATCCGTCCTCGACAGGCCGGCGCTCACCTCGCCGACGCCGCGCCACCGCCCGGTATAAGCGATGCCGCCGAACCACTGCCGCACCCGATCCCGGCTGTACGCGCCATAAGCGATCGATGGCTTGGCGAAGTCCAGCGGATCGCCGAGCCGCACGTCGCCGAAATCGAGGAAGGCGGAGCCACCAACGCGTTCGTCGCGAGCGCGACCGCGGGCCGACAGGCTGATGTTATGGACACGGGGGCCATCGGCGATCGTGCGCGTCACCCGCACTTCGCCCGACACCGAGACCCGGCGATAGGGCGGGTCCGAAAAGGCGATATAGCGGGCACGGCCGTCAGGCGTGATCTGGTCGAGAAAGGTGAAGATGTCCGCCCGGCTTGCGGACAACGCTCGAAATACGCCCGCCTCGATCTTCCACCCGCCCGCGAACGCTGCGCTGCCAGTGAGTCCCGCCGTCTCCGATGGGCCGGAATACACCGCCCAGGCAGGGCCGTAGAACACGCCACGCTGGATCGGTGGCGGCAGATAAGGGCCGGCCGTCGTCAGAAGCGGACCGATCTTGCTGTCGTCGATGTCGGACCGTCCCCAGAAGGGAAGCAGTTCGATACCCGGGCGCGGTCGCCACCGCAGGGTCAGGCCTTCGACATGCTGCCGGCTGGTCGCCCCGTTGTTGAAGACGTGGTCGTACAGGCCAAGCCCGGCACCGAGCGACAAGGCATCACCGGCAAGCGGCAGCTCTGCGTCGAACTCCAGGCTCTTGTCGCCCAGATTGTTGAGACCGACGGTAGTCGACAGCAGCGCCTCGTTGCCCGGGCGGCGCAAGGCGTAGTCCACGACGCCGGTCGGCGCGGGGAAAAGGTATCCCTGGGCAGACAATCCCACCTTGATGCTGGTGGATCGGCGGATGCGCTCGTTGGGCGCAGCGGTCGCATCGAAGTAGAGACCGTCGATCCGCGCATTGCCCGCGGCGATGGGCGAGAAGCCGCGCACGCTGCCGCTGTTGTAGATGCCGATCGTCTCGCGACCGATGGTGGTCCCAAACGCGTCCTGCGCCTGTCGCACGGCATTCTCTTCCGCGCGGCCTTGCGGCACCGCCGGGGCTGACGGCGTGACCTGGGCGGAGGGCTGCGGCGCCGTAGGCGGCGGGGCGGATACTTGCGGCGCCGTGGCCTGGACAAGCAACCACCAACCGACGGAAAGTGCGGTCATCCGATCAACTCGAACCGTCCGCGCTCGGGCGAAAAGCGCACGGCGTCCGTGTCGAACGCACGGCCGACATGGCCCGCGGCGATCAGATCGGCGGCCGGTCCGACGACCAATCCTCCCGTGCCGTCGAGCAGCCAAACAGCGTCGGCGAGCTGCAACGACAGGTCCAGATCGTGGCTGGAGAGCAACACGGTCGTGCCGGTGGCGCGCGCATGCGCGCGCAGCAGTGCCATCGCCTCGACACGTCCCGGCAAATCGAGAAAGGCGGTGATCTCATCGAGCACCATCAGCCGTGGCGCCTGCGCGATAGCGCGTGCGATCATGACCCGCTGCCGCTCGCCATCGGACAAGCCGTCGAACGGCCGGGCGGCGAAGGACGTTGCACCGGCTTGAGCAAGCGCCTCGACCACCCGCGCATCGTCCTCCGCCGATAGCCGCCCCTGCCAGCCGGTAAACGGCTGGCGTCCCATCGATACGACGTCGGCAACGGTCAGCCCCGGGCTCGACACGCGCTCGGTCAGGACCACCGCGATCGCCCGCGCGCGGGTTTGCGGCCGCATCGCAGCGATATCCTCGTCGCCCAGCAGCGCGCGACCGCCGCGCGCAGCCTGCAGGCCTGCGATCGTCCGCATCAGCGTCGACTTGCCGGCACCGTTGCGGCCGAGCACGCAGACGAAGCTGCCGGCCGGCGCCTCCAACGTCAGATCGGCAAGCACGGTGCCGCGCGGGCCGACGTAGCCGACGCTCAGCTTATTGAGGTACAGCATCAGTCGCTGCTCCGCATGGCCGGGGCGAATACGAGAAGCGCGATCACCACCGGCGCGCCCACCAGCGCCAGCACCGCATTGAGGTGCAGGAAATGCTGTTCCCACGGCAGATGCACGATGAAGTCGGCGCCGAGCGCCAGCAGCGCGCCGGCGAGTCCCGCCAGGGGGATCAGCGGCAGGATACGCGCGGTGCGCGCCAGCCGGCGGGCGAGGTGCGGGACGATGAGCCCCACGAAGGTGACCGGGCCGCACAGTGCTGTCACCGGCGCGGCGAGCAGGACCGTCGCGGCCAGGATCGATCGGCGCAGGCGCGGCACGTTGGTGCCGAGGCTCGCGGCATAGGTTTCGCCCAGCAGCAATGCCGTCAGTCCCTTCGCGTTCACGACCGCCAACGCCAGTCCGCACACGACCGGCAGCACCAGCCACGGCAGGTCGGCGGTGGTCGCCGCCGAGAAGGTGCCGTCATCCCAACCCGAGAACACGCGCCCCCCGACGCGGCTCGCGAAGTGCAGGATGACACTCACCAGTCCCTGTGCGGTAAAGCCCAGCATCAGACCGACGACGAGGAGCGTGATGTTGCCGACCCGGCGCGCCAGCGCGGCCATCGCGGCGGCGGTGGCCGCGACACCGATCACGGCGCCAAGCGTAAGGCTCAATCCGGCAAAGGACGTCAGGAAGAGGAGGACGGTCGGGCCGGCGAACGCCGCGCCTGCGACGGCAAGGCCAACGCCCAGCTGTCCGCCCGCGACAAGCCCCAGCGACCAGGCGTCCGCCATCGGATTGCGGAACAGCGCCTGCATCAACGTACCCGCGACCCCCAGCGCGCCGCCCGCGACGACCGCGGTGAGGACGCGGGGCAGGCGGATCGCCCAGACGATCTCGGACAGGGTGGGATCCCCGGATCCCGTCATCGCGCCAACGACGTCCAGCGGCGAAAGGATGACCTGGCCATAGCAGAGCGACGCGGCGGCAAGGACGAGGATCGCGACGAACAGCGCACCGGCGCCCGCCACGCTACGATCCATGACCGACCCCCGCGCTGCCCCCTGCCCGCTGATCCCGCCGCACCCACGTCGCGGGCCAACCGCGCAGTTCGGGGTGCAGCATCCGCGCGTAATCGCGGAGCAGCAGGTCAGGTCGAATCGCACCCCGCTCGAACAGGTCGAACGCATCCACCCCCGGCTTTTCCCCGCCATCCGCGGCGAACACGCATCCGTCACGCCAGGCACGCATATGCGCGAGGAACCGTTGGTCCCCGAACCGCTTCGAAATCGGATCGCGCCACAGCCAGCAGTCGGCCTTGCCACCGTCCGTCAGCACCGTTTCGGATGGCATCTGCATCGTATCGTCCAGGCGCGGGTCGTCGGGGCGGCGCATGACGTTGATGCCACCGGCATCTTCCAACAGGCGATTGGCTGCGCCGCGAACGGTCACCATCCATGTATCGGCGTTCATCCACCAGGCGGACAACACGCTGCGCCGGGGCAAGGCGGCGACGGCGCGCTTGACCTGATCGACACCACTCTCGACCATGGCGACGAACTGCTCGCCCTGCCGCTCCCGTCCGGTCAGCATCCCGAACAGTCGCGCATATTGCACGGGACCCAGATAGTCCGATTCGTTCGCCATGAAGACGGGCATGACCGGTATGCCCATCGCGATCGCGCGGCGCATGGCGTCCGCATGGGCCGGATCGCCGATCGTCATGAGGAAGACATCGGGCTTGGCCGCAAGCAGCACGTCGAGGTTGGGAGGCGAGTGCCACCCATAGCCGATCTGGCTGATCTCCCCCTTTTTCACCCGCTCGCGGATGGTATCGTCGTACGACTTCGTACCGCCCACCGCGACCAGTCGATCCGCCGCGCCGATCGCCGTCAGCAGCGCCTCGCTGCCCCCGTAATTGACGGCGATACGCTTCACCGGCGTGCGCACCATGACCACACCGGCAAGATCGCCGGTCAGCGCGGGCGCCTTAATGCTTCGCGGCACCAGCACGACACGCACCCGCTGCTCCGGGCCATTCGCGGCGCCGCCCCAGGTGACGATATTGGCGTGCAGATCGACGATCCGATACCCATCCCGCTCGACCACGCTGAACGTGCGGGTGTGGGGGATCGGGATCGGACGACCGACGGCGGGTGTCTCGGTCGCTTGCTTGCCGCACCCGGCAAGCAGAGCGATCAGCAACACAATCAGCCAACGCATCAGAAGCTCGCCCTTACGGTTGCCCGGACCTGCCGCGGGGTGGATGGGGTCGCGAAGGTCGGCTGCGTGTCCGTCCCGAAATAGGAGTCAATCTCGCGATCCAGGACGTTCGTCACCGCCAGGTCCAGTTCCAGCGGCAGCCGCGTCGGCAAGGCGATCGTCGCGCTGAGATTGAGCAGTGCGTAGCCGCCATTCGCGACGCGATTGTCCCCGGTGATCGGGTAATCGCCATAGACGTAAAGGTCGGCGCGACCGTTCAGCCACGACGCGAAGCGCCGCTGTGCGCTGACGTTGACGATATGGGTCGGAACGCCCGCCGGACGCTTCCCCGTCAGGTCGACCTCGCTGGTCGCACCGGGCACCCGATATTCCCGCCAGACCGCATCCACATACGAA
This sequence comes from Sphingomonas sp. DC5200-1, assembly GCF_049897245.1. NCBI lineage: Bacteria > Pseudomonadati > Pseudomonadota > Alphaproteobacteria > Sphingomonadales > Sphingomonadaceae > Sphingomonas > Sphingomonas sp. DC5200-1. The sequence continues at coordinate 62,107 of NZ_JAFCVW010000005.1, read as the reverse complement.
TAATTGGCGGAAATGCTGGTGCCGCGGTCCGGCCGCACGACGGCGGACAGCTCGATCCCCTGGCTACGATAGCGTTGCCCGGTCGTCAGGAGGGTCGATGGACCGTTTGCGTCGGGGTTCGTGGTTGTGACGAGCCGGTTGCGCTGGTCATAGCGGAACAGGGCCGCTTCCCACGCCAGGATGCCGGAGCCCGTCCTGCCCTTGTAACCGACCTCATAGCTGTCGATCGTCATCGGCTTGAGATCGAGCTGATATAACGCCGGATCGAAGTAGAAGAGCGGCCCGAAGTTGGAGTTGAAGCCCCGCCCATAGGAGGCATAGACCATGCCGCGTGTTCCGGCATCGCGCTCGCCCAGTCGATAGGCGACGCTCGCCTTGGGCGAAAAGGCGTTCTCTGACGCAGACAGCCGCCCTCCCGGATTGAAGGCTGCTTCGATGGGACGGAAGACCGCGCGCCGCCGGAAGTCGTCGTAGCGCAGGCCGAGGGTCACGGTCAGCCGGTCGGTCGCGGCCCATTCGTCCTGAAGATAGGCCCCCCAGAACCGGTTTCGCACCGTCCCGTCGGTAAGCAGGAAATGGCGCTGGAAACACGGTGCATCGGCGTTCAGCACGGCGCCGGTCGCGTAATTGATGTCGATCTGGAAGAAGCGGAACCCGCACTGCGGCGTGAAGCCATATTCGCCGGACCAGAAGTCGCGTTCGTTCATCCGGGCACGCTCGACATTGCCACCGGCCACGATCGTGTGGGCGCCCAGGCGCGCCGTCAGCTGCGCATCGCCGATCCAGACGCTGCTTTCATCCTGCCGCGCAAAGCCGTTGACCGCGTAGGTCTTGGCCTGCGGATCGACGCTGCCACTGAGGTAAAAATTGAAGCTGTTGGACCGGTCTAACCGACGATGCTGCCCGGTCAGCACCAGCTCGACATTGCTTCCGAAGCTATGCCTCAGCTTCAGAGCGCCGATCCCGCCCTTGGTATCCAGGTCGTTGGGCAGGTAACCGATGTAACCGCGACGACCGCCTGCAACGCTGGCACGGCTCCCGTCGCTCAGCAGGGGAATGTTGCTCGGCACCTCGACCTGTCGATCGAAATAATTGCCATAGGCGGTCAGCGTGGTGTCCGCGCCGATCGGCACGACGACCTTGCCGAACAGGTTCAGCACCTTGCGATGGGAGTGTGCCCGCCAGCCGCCGTCGTCCTCGTAGAAGCCGGAGAGGAGCGCCCCACCCCCATCGCCGAACATCCTCCGCTCGAGGGTCGCTTCGCCGCGAACATAGTCGTACGTGCCCGCCGTCAGCGACGCGGTCGTGCCGTCGAAACCCGGGCTGCGCGTGATGTAATTGACCGCGCCGGCGGTCGCCCCGCGCCCGTACAGCGCGGATACCGGTCCGCGTACGACCTCGGTACGGCTGATCGCCCCATAGGGCAGCTGGTCGAGCAGCACCTGCTCGTCGGGACCGACGAACGGTATGCCATCGATCAGCGCCAGGAAGGTATCCCCGCCGGCGCTGCCGGTCACCCCGCGGAACGAGAATTGCAACGTATCCTCGGCATCCCCGTCGGTCCGGCGAAAGAAGATGCCGGGAATGCCGCGAAACTCATCGCTGCCGATCGTCAGGCCGCGGCGGCGCAGGTCATCATTGTCGATCACGGTGATCGCCGCAGGCACGTCGAGAAGCGATTTTTCGGTCCGCGTCGCCGTCACGACGATGTCGTCCGCATTGGTCTTCTGATCGTCAGCCACCTGCGCCAGTGCGCTGCCCGGCAGCATCGACAGGGCAACACCAATCCCCATCGCAACAATTCGTCTCGTCAACGCGCCTTCCCCCCAGATCGAAACACGCTATGATGTGTGATATCATCGCGCAAGCATTTTGGGGTGGATTGGCCGACGCCACTGCGGGCGGAAAACCGGCCTTGCCGGTTCGCAGGTCTGTTCTGAAATGGCGCGCCCGGCAGGATTCGAACCTGCAACTCCAAGCTTAGAAGGCTCGTGCTCTATCCAGTTGAACTACGGGCGCGCAAGGCAGCCCCGGTAGCGCGTTGCGTGGGCCGGGAAAAGCCATAGAGTGCGTGTCCATGGATACGGGGCACGAACGGGCGGTCGATGCGAGCGCGCTGCCGGGGCAGGCGTTTCGCTATTATGATTTCGTGATGGCGGCGTTCGTCGCGATCCTATTGCTGTCGAACGTCATCGGCGCGGGCAAGGTCGCGCAGGTGACGCTGCCCGGCATCGGGTCATGGCCGTTCGGCGCCGGTATCCTGTTCTTTCCGGTCAGCTACGTGATCGGCGACGTGCTGACCGAGGTCTATGGCTATGCCCGCGCGCGCCGCGTGATCTGGGCGGGCACCGCGGCGGTCGTGTTCATGGCGTTCATGAGCTGGGTGGTCGTCGCCCTGCCCCCGGCGCCGTCCTGGGGCAATCAGGCGGCTTATGCCGTCATCTTCGGTCAGGTGCCGCGGATCGTGCTGGCGAGCGTTCTCGCCTTCTGGGCGGGCGAGTTCGTCAACAGCTATGTCATGGCGCGCATGAAGGTGTGGACTGGCGGCAAGCACCTGTGGACCCGCACGATCGCCTCGACCGTGTTGGGCGAAGGCGTGGACAGCCTGATCTTCTATCCCGTCGCCTTCTTGGGCGCGGAAGGCTTCACGCCCCAGCTGGTCGTCACCGTATTGTTCACGCAATGGGCGCTGAAGGTGGCGTGGGAGGTCGTGCTGACGCCGCTGACCTATGTCGTCGTTGGCGCGCTGAAGCGGGCCGAAGGCGTCGACGTATTCGACCGGGGTACGGACTTCACGCCGTTCCGCGCGCGGGTCTGATCGACCGCCGTACTCCGCAGGGATGATCGCTCATCCCCCTCGACGGGCAACGGTCGCCGCAGCCTCCTCTTCAACAAATAATGCCGCGCGCCCGCACACCGAAGGAAGGGATTCACTTTTAGCCGCTAATCAGTCGGTTATGGCTACAATCGCGCCCCTGCCCTCACCCCCCGCATCGCCCGTGACGCGGGCCGTGCGGGGGCGGTTGTCGCGAGTCGTGGCGACTCTCACGCGCTTCCGACAGAGCGGCACCAGGCAGACATCGCCGCACACGCCTGGTCCCGCCGATAGCGAACTGGACGAGATGCTTGCCGCGGCGCAGTTCCGGGCGCTGCGTCATCAGGTGCCGAGCCTGCACCTGATCCTGCTGATCAACGTCACCTTCCTGACGTTCATCACCTCGTCCGCGCGCGCCGCGCCCGTCACCTATCTGCCCTCATGCGTCCTCGCATGCTCCAGCGTGTTCCGCATCCTGAAATGGCGGCGCGTCCATTATGCCGGTGCGGCGGCGGCACGGCGGATGTTCGCCTCGACCGTCCGCACCTCTTTGCTGTTCGGCCTGAGCCTGTCCGCGTGGAGCGCCTGGGTGCTCTATGCCCGCAGCGCGGACGTCGCCGCCTTCATCCCGTTCTTTGCGGCGCTGTCGACGATCGCCTGCGCGGTCTGCATGGTCTCGCTGCCCCGCGCCGCTTATGCCGTGATCTGGTCGGGAACGGTCCCGATGGTCGTCGCGATGATCGCGACAGGCAATCCGGCGCTGATGGCGGCGGCGGCGAACCTGTCGGTCATCGCCGTGCTGCTGTTCGCCTGGATGCAGCGCCAGCACCAGCAATTCCACGACATCGTGCAGGCGCATGCGACGACGATCGAGCGCGAACGCGAGGTCGCCCACCTCGCCTTCAACGATCAGCTGACCGGCCTCGCCAACCGCCGCGCCTTCCTCGCCCGGCTGGACGAAGCACAGCGGCCGGCCGGCGAACGGCTGGACACCACCGTCGTGCTGATGGACCTCGACGGGTTCAAGGCGGTCAACGACCGACTGGGCCATGGCGTCGGCGACGTCCTGCTGCGCCGCGTGTCGGATCGACTGGCGCAGCATGTGCCGCCCCAGGCGCTGTGCGCGCGGCTGGGCGGTGACGAGTTCGCCGTGCTGCTGCCCACCGCCGACGCGGCCGAGGTCGCAGAGGCCGCGCAGCGGATCGCGGCGATATTCGACCAGCCGATCACGATCGGCGACGACGTGATCCAGCCGCGCGGATCGATCGGCCTGTCGACGGGCGATGTCTGGCCCGGCGATCCGATCGACCTGATGCATCGCGCCGATCTCGCGCTCTACGAGAGCAAGGCGCTCAAGCAGGCGCAGCCCTATGCCTTCCACGTCGGTTTGCAGCAGCAAAGCGATCGGCGCCGCATCATCGAAACCGCCTATCAGGATCCGGCCGCGCTCGCGCAGCTCGACGTGCATTTCCAGCCCATCGTCCGCACCGGCAGCGGCGAGGTCGTCGCATTCGAGGCGCTGATGCGCTGGCAACACCCGCACCTGGGCAACGTGCCGCCGGACGAGCTGTTCGCAGTCGCGGACCGGGCACGCGTCGCGACGCATTTCACCGACCATCTCTTCGCCCGCGCGCTCGCCAGGGCGACGCAATGGCCGTCGCACCTCGCGCTGTCGTTCAACGTCACCGCGGGCGAGGTCGGGCCGCATCTGTGCGCCATGGTCGCCGCCGCCTGCGAACGCCACGGCTTCCCACTCGATCGCCTGATCGTCGAAATCACCGAAACCGCGCTGCTGCGGGACCTGGAGGTGGCGCGACGGACCATCGCCGAATTGCAGGCGCTCGGCGTCCGCGTGGCGCTGGACGATTTCGGCGCCGGCTTTGCCTCGATCGGATACCTCAAACACATCCGGTTCGACCTGATCAAGATCGACGGCGGCCTCGTTCAGTCGATCGCCGAATGTCCGCTCGCCGGTCAGTTGCTGATCGGCGTCGTCGAGCTGTGTCGTGCGGTCGGCACGCCGATCGTGGTGGAACAGGTGGAGACGCAGGCGCAGCTGGATATTCTGCGCGTGCTGGGCGTCGACAAGGTGCAGGGCTATCTGCTCGGCCATCCGACCGCCGATCCCGATCTCACCCCACAGCCCTCGCTGCGGGCCAACCAAATGTGACGGCACCCGCCGGGGGAGCGCGGCCGGTTCCATGGCTGCCCGAGCGCTGGGCCCGGCGACGTCGGTTGTCAGCGTATCGCACCACGGCTAGAGCCGGCACCATGGCGGCTTCGAAGAACGCACCCGACCCGGCGGCGCCGCGCGCCAATTATCATCGGGGCAATGTCGTCGAGGATCTGCGCAAGGTCGCTGAACATATCCTCGCCACCGAAACGCTGGAACATGTCACGGTGCGCCGCCTGTCGCGCGAACTCGGCGTGACGCCCGGCAATTTCTACAACCATTATCCCAGCATCGACTTCCTCGTGCTCGACATCGCGCGCGAGGCGTTCGATCGGCTCGAGGTCGTGTTGCAGGCCGCTGCCGCGACCAAGGATACGAAGGTCGACCGGCTGATCAGCCACGCCCAGATCTACGTCCGCTTCGGCGTCGCCCAGCCCGAGCTGGTCCGGGTCATGTTCGGGCGCACCGATCGGGGCACGATCCATCCGGGGTTTCGCGCCGCCTCGCTGCGCGCGTTCGTCGGCATGGCCGAACTGATCTATGGCGAGGGTGGGTTCGACCTCAGCGATACCGCCGCGGCGCATCGCAACTGTCCGCTCGCCTATAGCTGTTTCGCTTTGTGCATCGGTCTGGCGCGAACGATCGGCGCCGGCCAGTTCGACATCGACCTCAGCCGCAGCGAAGATATCGACCGGTTCGTGGACCTGACCGTCCGGCCGATGGTACAAGGGGCGATGGCGACGTTTTAGCGAGCATCGGATGGTCGATGCCGACCGACCGCTCTGGCATCCGGCGCCCCCGCCCCGCGCGCGCCGATCACGGCTCGACGACGATACCGTTCGCTTCGGATCGCACCTTTAGCCCGTACGCGGAGTGAAGGAGGTCAAGGAACCCCGCACTGTTGTCGATCTGGAACGTCCCGCCGATCCGGATGTCGGCGGTGGACGGATCGGCGATACGGATCGGGCGGTTGGTATAGCGGTTGAAATCCGCCACCGCGTCCCCCAGCCGCTGGTTGTCGAACACCAGCAGGCCGTCGCGCCATCCGGTCATCGCTTCGACCCGCGCCGGTGCCGCCAGCGCCACCAGCGTGCCGTGCGATTGGGCATAGGCGATGTCGCCCTGTCCGATGACGGCGGAGCGCGTGCCCGTGCCAGCGGTCGCATCCTCGATCCGCACCCTGCCCGACAGCACCGCCACCGTCACCTTGTCCCCATCCCGGCGAACCGTGAAGCGCGTGCCCAGGACGGTCACCGTTCGCGGCCCCGCATGCACGACGAAGGGATCGTCGGGGCGGTGGACGATATCGAAATAGGCCTCGCCCTTATCCAGCCAGACCTCGCGCCCATGATCGGCGGCCGCGGTGCGCACAACGGTCGCGGTGTTCAGTTCCACCCGGCTGCCATCGCGCAGCGCAATCGCATGGCGAACGCCGACCGGCGTCTGCACGCGCACCGGCGCGGACTGCGATGGCGACGCCGTGTCCTGCGCACCATGCCCCAGGCCAAAACCCGTCGGCGATCGCAGCACCGTGGTGCCGATCCCCACCGTCACCGCAAGCGCGGCGGCGATCGCCCCGATCGCGCGAGGGCGGGCGCGCAGCACAGCCTGCCAGCCGCGCCGCGCGCGCGATCGCGGGGCGGCGCTCTGGAACCCAAGCGCGCCGACCCGGTCTGCCGCCGCCCAGCCGTGGCGCAGACGCCAGAACGCGGCCTTGTGCGCCATCTGCTCGTCCAGCCACGCGGTCAGCGCGGCGGCGTCCTCGGCGGACCATTCCCCGCTTTCCTGTTGGACGATCCAACGCGCGGCGGTTTCTTCGATCATCGTCGCGCGGTTCATTGGCGGCGCGCCTTGCCGGTGCCGGCCGCGCCGCCGCGACGGATCTTGCCCGCGCCGCCCAGCATCGCATCGGCCATCGCGCGGATACCGAGCACCAGCTGGCGTTCGATCGTATCGATGCCGACGCCCATGCGCGCCGCCGCCTCGCGGGTCGACAAGCCTTCGATCTTGCGCAGGCGCACGACCTCGCGGCAGCGCGGAGGCAGCCGCTCGATCCCCTCCTGCGCCCGGCGCAGCGCGTCGCGCGCATCCAGATGGCGGTCGGTTGCGGACAGATCCACGCCCTGGTCGACGCTTTCCATGTCGGCATAATGTTCGAACTGCACGATCCGTTCGCGCTTCGCCCGATTGACCAGAATATTGCGGGCGATCGTGAAGACATAGCCTGGGGTGTTCGTCGGCAATTCCTGCCGCCCGCCCGTCAGCGCCGCCTCATATATGTCCTGCCGGATATCCATGATCTGCTCGGCCGTCCGCCAGTTACGACGCAGATAGCGGGTCAGCGACGCTTCCAGGGGAAGCACCTCCTCGCAAAACCACCGCTCCAACTGCCTGTCGTCTACCATCGTCCGCTCGAGACACTCCTTCGTCCAAGGGGTTCGGCCGTCATGACAATCGGCCGCGTCAAAACCCTAACGGAAAAACGCGACAAGCCCCTCTCCGACCACTTTTGGCGAAAAGTTCCACGATCGTAAACTTTTTTGAAATCCGATGTTACGGGTTCGTGGCGCCCGAATGACAATCTTGCCGAGCGGCGTGATGGGAGCGACCGCAACAAGGGGGCATCAGATGAAAAGACGGGGTGTGGCGATCGCCTTGGGGGCGAGCATGCTGACGGCCTTTGTGCCAGGCCATGTCGCGGCGCAGACCACGCAGGGCGTACGGGCCGCCCAGCGGTTCGATATTCCGGCCGGGAGCTTGGCGGCGGCGCTGCAAGCCTGGAGCAAGGTGACCAAACTCCAGATCGTGTATCGGATGGACGATGTCGGCCGCAAGCGGACGAACGGCATCCATGGCGACTATGCCCCGTTGCTGGCGTTGCAAGGCCTGCTGATCGACACCGGTCTGAAGATCGTCACGACGGAGGATGGTGCGGTCGCCCTCCGCCCTTTGGCCGGCGACGAGGTCGACACCAGCGCCACGCCTGACATCCTCGTCAACGGCAAGGTCAATTGGTCGCTCAACACCGGCATCGAACGCACGCAGGACGATAGCCAGCCGTTCATCGTGCTCGGTCGCAAGGAGATCGAGCGCAGCGGCGCGCCCAACCTCGAAACGTTCCTGCGCAACCAGCTGAACGTCAACACCTCGCCCACCGTCGGCGATCAGGCGATCGGCGGCAGCACCGCAGCCGATCCCCGCCGCCCGATCGGCGTCAGCGCGATCAACCTGCGCGGCATCGGCCTGCGCGACACGCTGATCCTGGTCGACGGTCGGCGTCAGCCCGGCATCAACCTGGGCAATGGCGACATCACCCAGCCGTCGATCACCGGCATCCCGATCGCTGCGGTGGAGCGGATCGAGGTTCTCGCCTCGTCGGCCTCCGGCATCTACGGCAGCGGCGCATCGGGCGGCGTCATCAACATCGTGCTGCGCCGCGACTTCAAGGGCGCCGAACTGTCGGCGAACTACGACAACACCAGCGATTTCAAACAGGGTCGCGGCTCGATCGATCTCACCGGCGGCCTGCCGCTGGAAGGAGGACGCACGCGCCTGACCTTTACCGGCAATTGGACCAAGCAGCTGGCGCTGCGATACGGCGACCGCGACAATCTGCGCCGCCGTGGGCTGGACGACATCCTCGCCAACGACCCCGGCTCTTTCTATGGTGGCTTCACCAATCCGCCGCAGGGTTCGCTGGTCAACTTCAAGACGCAGGACGGCTCGCCGCTCCAGCTGAAGCCCCAATATGGCGGTCAGACGCTGTCGAGCGGCCTGGGAACCATTCCCAAGGGCTATGCGGGGATCGCGAAGGCCGGCCTAGCTCCGCTGCTCTCGTCACTCGGCACCTTCAACCTCGACCAGCCGAATACCGCCGCCGGCACCGGCGCGCGCGCGCCGCTGCTCTATCCGATGAATCAGTACAGCGGTTCGGTCGCGGTGCGGCGCACGTTCAACAGCTGGCTGACCGCCTATGCCGAAATCGGCATGTCACATTCCTCGGCGGTCAACACCTTCTCCAACACGCTCAACTCGGTCTTCCTGTTCGCGTCGGCCCCCAGCAACCCGTTCACGCAGGATCTCGCGATCGCGTTCCCGGCCAATCCCGCCTATGATGCCCGGATCAAGCAGGTGTCGTCGACACTGCGTACGCTGGGCGGTGCCATCGTCCGGCTGCCGGCAGACTGGCAGGCGGTCGCCGAAGTCTCCTACTCCAAGTCCAACTTTTCGGTCGCGAACAGCCCGCCGGCGATCAACGCGTTCGCTTCCAACGATCTCCAGTCCGGGGTTCTGAACGCGCTCGTCGATACCTCGACCTATCCACTCCCCTTCACCTACGACAAGACGCCTTATTATCAGCGCCAGCAGGACGGCAAATCGAGCAACGTCGCGCCCTCGCTACGCCTCGCCGGGCCGCTGCCGTTCTCGCTGCCGGGCGGCAAGCCGCAATTGACCGTCAACACCGAGATCAACACCCAGAAACTGGACTCGCGCCTTCTCACGCTGCTGACCGACGATGGCGCGGTCACCACCTTCACCCCCACCGCGCACCAGACGACCAAGTCCGTCTATGGCGAAGTCGTATTCCCGATCCTGGGCGACAAGCATCAACTGCCGCTGATCCGATTGCTGGAATTGCGCCTGTCGGCACGGCATGAATCCTATAGCGGCGACGGCACCGATACGTCGGACCCGGTATCGTGCGCGACGCCGTTCGAGGCGAAACTATATAATTATTTCGACAACTGCCCGCCGACGGGAACTGTCATCGAGCGATCGACAACCACCAATGCGCATACCGATCCCAGCATCAGCCTGCTCTGGTCGCCGATCGATGGCGTCACGCTGCGCGGCTCGTACACGACCGGCTATCTGCCGCCACAGCTCAGCCAGTTGGTCAAGGTCCCCCGCCCGCAGATCACCCTTCAGATGCGCGATCCGCAGCGTAACAACGAGTTGATCGGCACCCAGATGTTCGGCCTTGGCGTCATCTCGGGATTTTCGGGCGGCAATCCGGCCGTTCGGCCGGAATCGTCCAAGACGTGGACGGCCGGCCTGATCCTGAAGCCGCATTTCATCGACGGCCTGCGATTCTCGGTCGACTGGACGCGCATCCACAAGCGGGACATGTATTTCGATCCGCTGCTGCTGCTTTTCGGTGCCGTGCAGTCGCAGTTCAACCAGTTCATCACATCCAACCCCGACCGCGTCACGCGCGGCCCGGCATCGGGGGGCTTTGCCGTCGGGCCGATCACCGCGCTGGACATATCGCTGATCAACCTGACGTCGCTGGTCACCTCGGCCTATGACTTCACGCTCAACTACGACACGAACCTGTTCGGCGGTCAGCTGTCGGCCATCGGTCGTGCGACCTATGTCGACCAGTTGGTGATCCAGCCGTTCGCCGACACGCCCGCACAAAATTACGCAGGCGTCGTCACGGCCGGTTTCGCGGCCGGCACCAGTGCATCCGGGTCCCTGCGCTTCCGGGGCAGCGGGTCGCTGCAATGGACGAAGGACCGGCTCAGCCTCGGCTGGCAGACGCGTTATCTCAGCGGCTATTACCTGACGCTGGATCGCAGCGTCGTGGCCGCGCAGGGATCGGCAAAGGTCGCCAGCCAGATGTATCATGATATGAACATCAGCTACCGCCTGCCGCAGAAGATGACGGTGCGTTTCGGCATCAACAACATCTTCAACAAGATGCCGCCGCTCGATGTGACGCAGGCGCCGCTCTATTACAGCCCGTACGGCGATCCGCGGCTGCGCAACTTCTATCTGGGGGTCAGCAAGTCGTTCTGACCCCGGCCGCCGCATCCCGTCGAAACGACGGGGTGCGGCGGATCGTCGACAGGCGCAGCGCGGCCGGACGCCGCCCCAAACACGGTCCTCGCCATTACGGTTTTCCCACCCCCGATTGTCCTGTCCCGCGACGGTTCCGCACCCCTGTCACGGTGCCGAACCGTCGTTCGACCAGTGCCTACCCCAACCGATCAAGGATAAGTCGATGAGCCTGCGTATGATGTTGATGGCCGGTACGGCACTGATCCTGGCCCCCGTCCCGGCCTTGGCCGGACGTCCCGCGAACGCCGCAACCACCACGGCATCCCGCCCGGACACCACCCCGGCGGAGCTCGTCAAGCTGGTCCGCGACTTCACCATTCCCTATCAGACGTTCACGCTGCCCAACGGCCTGACGGTCATCGTCCTCACCGATCACAGCGTGCCGATCGTCTATACCAGCATCAATTATGCCGTCGGCTCCACCTTCGAGCCCGCGGGGCGCAGCGGCTTTGCCCATCTGTTCGAGCATCTGATGTTCAACGGCAGCGAGAATGCGCCGGGCGACTATTTCAAATATCTGCGCGACGCCGGGTCGATCGGCGTCAACGGCAGCACCGGCTATGATTTCACCAACTATCACGAAGCGGTGCCGACCGGCAGCCTGGACCGCGTGCTGTTCGTGGAAAGCGACCGGATGGGGCATCTGCTCGGTGCGATCACCCAGGGCGTGCTCGACGAGCAGCGCGGCGTCGTCCAGAACGAAAAGCGCAACAACGACAACAACCCCGCCAGCATCCTGGGCTACAGCCGCCGCAGCGCGATCTATCCCGCCTCGCACCCCTATGGCCACAGCGTCATCGGATCGATGAAGGATCTGAACGCGGCGTCGCTCGCCGACGTGCATCAGTGGTTCAAGGATTATTACGGTCCGAACAACGCCACGCTCCTGCTGGCGGGCGACATCGATCTCGCGACCGCCAAGGAAAAGGCGATGCGCTATTTCGGCGACATCCCGCGCGGGCGCGCGATCACCGCGCCCGCCGCCGAGCCGCCGGTCCTGACCGCGCCGATCAACCAGTCGTTCACCGGCCCCGTCTCGACGGCTCAGATCGCCCGGACCTGGCCCGTGCCCGGCGGGCGCGACCCGGCGAACTTTTCGCTCGACGCGGTATCGGGCCTGATGACCGGAATCGACGGCGCACCGCTGTTCGACAAGCTGGTGCGTCAGGAGAAGCTGTTCAACAATCTCAGCGCCGACAACACGACCTATCGCGGCGTCGGCGAATTCACCATTTACGGCTCGGTCCGGAAGGGTGTCGATCCGAACGTCGCGGCAAAGGCGCTGGACGACGCGATCGCCGCCTTCCTGCGCAGCACGCCGTCCGCCGATGCGCTGGAGCGCTACAAGGCGACGCGGATCATTCCGGCGGTCCGCAACAACGAGACGATCGAGGCGCGCGGCGGCCTGTTGATGCAGGCCAATTCGGTGCTCGGCTCGCCCGCCAAATATAAGGACGACCTGATGGCGTATCTCGCCCTGACCCCGGCAAAGGTCATGGCCGATGCGCGCAAGTGGCTGGGCCGTCCGGGCTATCGCGGCATGATCGTCCCGGGACCGCGCATGACCGCGGCGGGCGACGAAAGCGTCGCAGGGACCGAGGTGCCCGATGCACCCAAGACCGCCGTCGTCGCCCCGCAAAGCGGCACGCGCGGCCCCATCCCCGGCGTCGGCGAGCCCCAGGCCGCCCGCTTCCCGCCGGTGCAGCACGCCAAACTGGCGAACGGCATTCCCGTCCTCTACGTCCAGCACGACGCCGTCCCCTTCACCACCGCCGAACTGTCGTTCGACGTGGGCAGCGTCGACGATCCCGCCGGCAAGCCCGGCACGATCCGCGCGATGTTCCAGATGCTGGACGAAGGTGCGGGTGGCCATGACGACCATTGGTTCAAGCAGCTGCGCGAACGGACCGGCGCGGCGATCTACGGCAGCGCGCAGAACACCGATTCCGGCGTCTCGTTCGCGGCGCCCAGCGCCAGCCTGGACACGACGCTCGACACGATGATGCTGATGCTGACCCGCCCCGACTTTCCGCAGGATCGGCTGGAGGAATATCGGCGGCAGGAATTGTCGCGCGTCACGGCCGCACCGACCAGCCCCGGCACGTTGTTGGGCACGGCCTTCACGCAAGCGCTCGCGCCCGGGACGCTGCTCGCCAAGGCATCGCAGGTGCCCAGCGTGGCCGAGGTCGACGCCATCACCCGCCCCGATCTGGAGGCGGCCTTCCGTCGCTGGATTCGCCCCGAAGAGGCCAAGCTGGTCATCGTCTCGAACGAGCCGCTCGCCACGCTCCTACCGAAGCTGAACGCCACGCTGGGCCATTGGAGTGTGCAAGGGCGCGGCCCCGCCCCGGTCGCGCTGGACCCGCGCCCGGCGCTCGTCACCGGACCGCCCAAGATCGTGCTGGTCGACATGCCCGGCCAGGTCCAGGCGTTCCTGGGGGGCGGGCAACTGGTCGACATGCCGCGCAGCTATGAGGGCGTCGCACCGCGTCTCGCCAACATCGCGCTGGGCGGCGAGTTCACCTCGCGCATCAACATGAACCTGCGCGAGGACAAGCACTGGACCTATGGCGCGTCGGGCAATTTCGACGTCAACGATTTGGGGTCGAGCTATCAGGTCGAGGTGCAGCTGCAACCGGACAAGGTCGGCCCCGCGATCAAGGAGGTGCAGAAGGAGCTGAACGCGATCGTCACCGACCGGCCGATCACGCAGGAGGAGTTCGACGAGGCCGTCGCCAACACGCTGCGCAAGAATGTCGCCTCGTTCCGCTTCGGCGGGCAGGTGATGGCTGCTGCCGCCATGCTCCAGCGCAATGGCTGGCCGGATGACTTCTTCAGCACCTTCGACGCGCGCATTCGCGCGGTGGCGCTACGCGACGCGAACGCCGCGATGCGGCAGTATCTGCAGCCCGCCAAATGGGTCTGGACCGTCGTGGGCGATGCCAAGACGATCCGCCCGCAGCTGGAAGGACTGGGCCTGCCGGTCGAGGTGGTGACCCCGGCCCAGGTGCTGGCCAAGCATTGAGGTGCACCGGGGCGAGGCCGATCCTGCCTCGCCCCGGGCGGCCATTGGCGCGGACGCGCTCCTCTTTTGACATGGGACAGGCCATGGACATCGATCATATGCCGCGCGTCCGCCTTTGCGGCATCATGGGGCGGGCGCTGTTCGCTGCCGGGTTATCGGCCAGCATCGGCGCACCCGCCGCTGGCCAGACCGCGCCACGGCCGATCGGCAACGCCGTCGTCGACCTGAGCCCGCCGCTGCCCCGCCCCAGCGGCCCATCCTGCACCGTCACCTTGTTCGACCGGCGCGAGTTCCAGGGCGACGAACCCTTGCCACTGGCCTACCGCCCGCCTGCCGACTGTCCCGGCCCGTGGCGCAAGGTGGTGCTGGAGGCGGACTTCGACGTCTCCACGGGTACGCAATTCGATCGCTCCGCCGACCTGACGCTGGGCGGTGCCACCCTCTTCCTCGGCACGACGATGGAACCCGGCGATACCTATGCCCCGCATTGGCATGTCGCCCGCGACGTAACCGACTATGCCGCGCTCCTCCGCACGCCGACCGACGGCCGGGCGACCTTGGTCAACTATCTCGACAAGGACCATGATGCGCATGTCCATTGGGGCGCACGTCTGGTCTTCTACGCTGGCGAGGCGCCCGCTCCGAACGGCGTGGTCCTGCCGGTGACAGCGGGACTGGCGCGGCTCGACCCGCAAAAGCCGCTGGTGTCACGCACGATCCGTTTCCCGCGCAACCTGACGAGCCTGGCCATCGACCTGTTCGCCATCGGGCAGGAACGCGAGGAATTCTGGTACGATTGTGCGCCCGGCAATCTCGCCCAGCGCAACATCTTCGGGCCGCCGCCCTGCGACGCACCGTATCGCGAGGTGGAGGTACGGATCGACGGACGGCTGGCGGGCGTCCGCTCCGTCCAGCCCGACATCTTCACCGGCGGCATCAATCCCGGCCTGTGGCGACGCGTGCCCGCCCTGCGCGCGCTGAACCTGCCGCCCGCCCGGGTCGACCTCACGCCGTTCGCCGCGCTGCTCAACGACGGCCAGCCGCATGTGATCGCACTTGCGATGCCGACCGCCGGCACGTTCTTCCGAGTGTCGGGCACGCTGATCGGGACGGTCGATCCCACCCGTCCGGTGGTGACCGGAGCGCTGACCGCCAACACGCTCGCCCCCGCGCGCATCGTCACGCGACAGCTTCGCGCACCACGAGGGCCGAGCGCGATCGGCACGGTGCAGACGATCGCCACGCGCGCCGACCGTGTCGAGGGCTATGTCGACACCCCTCACGGCCGCGTGGTCACCCGCGTCGCCTATGACCTCGACCAGCGGCTGACCAACACCCGCGACACCGGCGTGTCGAGCAAGCGCTATGCCGCACGCCAAACGATGACCGTCACGACGCACGGCGCGACGCCATCGCGGCGCCGCATCGCCGAACGCGACACGCTGGCCATCGACATCGGCGTCCAGCCACCACTCTATGGGGTACGAAATGGCACGCAGATCGCGCAAGCCAGCGAGCGCACGATCAGCGGCGATGGCCCCGACAACGGCCGCACGGCACAGACGCTGACGACCTTCGCCCCCAGCTTCTCGCTGTTCGCGCCGCCGCAGCCCACGCCGAACCGGGTGACCGTGACCGCACACGACACGGGTGCGGGCGGACGTCGCTATGACAGAACGGCCGTGGTGACGGACGACACCGTCGTGTACACGTCCGGCACCACGACGCCCCCTGCCCGATAGGCGGCGCAGAGCCCCGCGTCAGCAGGCGGGCGGCGGCCCCTTCAGCGTCATTTGCGGCATCCGGCAATCGACCTCGCCCTTCAGCCGCGGCGCCGCGCCACTGATGTCGACGACATAGGGAAAGCGCGCGCCCTCCGTCGATCCGGGCTTCTGCCAGCCAAGCGATTCATACACGCCCGGCGTCGCCGTCACCGCCAGATACAGGCGCGCATCCTTGGGAATACGATAGGAGACCGTGGCGCTACCGGTCCCCTCCACCGCGCTCAGGCGGGAATAGGATGCATCCGTCTCGCCTCGCACCGCCACCAGCGCGAAACGCCATGCCGCGTCCTTGGCGGTGGTGGCGCCGGTCAGGCGTAAGGACACGGTGTCGCGATGGCCGGTCGGGGTCAGCGGAATGAGGTCCGTGCCGAACTGGTGCAGCACCTGGTCGGACTGCGGCACGAAACGGCCCGGCCGGTCGCCCGTGACCAGCGCGGCAAAACGCGTCCCGCCGAAGACGAACCGCGACTGGGCAACCGCGTCGAGCAGCGCGCGTTGGTTCATGAAGTCGAGCGTGACGAGCCGCGCGCCATACCATCCCATGTCGTCGGCGAAGGAGCGAAAGCCCTTCGGATAGGCGCCCGATGCCGTGCCGAGCCGCAGGATCGTTGGCACGAAATCCTCGGTCGACGCCCCAGAGGCGGTCCGCGCATTGTGGGTCCACCCCGCCCAGACGAGCGGTCGCGTGCGCGGATCTTCGAACAGCATATTGAGGAACGGAAACGCACCGTAGCGCGCATCGGGCCACAAAGGCCCGACATATTGCCGGTTGCCGTAACTCCCGATCCACGTCGTCGATCCCGGCACGAGCAGGTTTCCAAGCCAGTTGCCGCCCGCTTCCCAGATCGCCCCGGCGCTCGGACTGTCGCGCAGGCCGCCCGAGTAGAATTGCATGACGTGGCCGAATTCATGCGCGAACGTCTTCGATCCGTAATTCAGCATGCTCGCGGCGATCCAGATGGCGGGCGAGGCGACTGGCGTGCCCGACATCAAGTCGCCGTCCGCGACATGGGGGCGCCCGGTGCCGGAGATGTACACCGCGATGCGTCGGCGCTCGCCGGCCGGACGGTCGGCATAGGGCATCGGTGCGCCCGTCAGATCGCGGCTCAGATGCCACACCTGCTCCGCCCACGCCCCCGCGCGGGTCAGGACGGTGCGCCAGTCCTGCCCGGTGTCGCGTGCATAGGCATAGCTGTCGCCCTTGGTGTTCGTGCCGTACCAGAAGACGAAATGCTGGGTCTCGTACTTGGCGATCCTACCGGCCTCGAGGTCACCTGGCTCCACCTGCCCCGGCTCCAGCACGGTCGCATAGCCGTTGGGATCGGGGGTGGGGGGATGCCGCGCGACTTCGGCGGCGATGATGGCTTGGTCCGCAGAGACGAACGAATCCGCCCGGAACGCGCGATAGCAGCCCGCCGCGGTCACCATCTCCACGATCCGGCGCGCCTCGCCGTCGTCGACGCCATAGGCCTGCACCATGCGCGCGCGGAACGGCGCACCGATCGCCAGCCCCTCGCGTTTACTGCCGTCATCGTCGATCGTCGCGGGCTGGCGGATCTGCCGGATCGGCGTCCAGCGTCGCATCGGATAACGCCCCCATGGCGCCAGCGTCGTGTGACTCCGACACCCGGACGACGCCGCAGCGAACGCGGACGCGGGCGCGGCGTGCAAAGACGCCGTGCCGATCAGCACCGACACCAGCGCCACCCATCGCACTCCCCGCGCCATGCGCATCACTCCCCCACCCCACGACCTCTCGTCCTGCAATACGACAAGGCACGATCGAAAAGCCGTAACGCCGCCACAAGATCGCACCGCACCATGCATCTCGATGAAACCGCCCCTCGCCGCTTGGCAAGCCGGGATCGCCGCAATAGGTCGGCGCGGAAGACCCCGCCTCCCCACCTTTCACCCGACCGACAGCGTGCCGTCGCACGCGATCGGCGCCACCGTAGAAAGACCCGCGTGCTGAGCATCGAAGCCTGGCTGCACGGCGGCATCGCCACGTTGCTCGCACTGGCGGTCGCGCTGTTCCTCAGCGAAGCACCGACCCGCGCCGGTCGCTACGGCGCGGCCCTGGCATGTGCCGCCTTGCTGACGGAAGCGGCCGCTTTGCCGTTCGTCCAGCATAGGCAGGCGCTCGCCACACTGCTGCAACTCGCCGGATCGGCGAGTTTGCCGCTGTTCTGGCTGTTTGCCCGTTCGTGGTTCGAGGACGATTTCCGCCCGGGCGTTGCCGAACTGGGCTTGGCGCTGGGGTATCTCGGCGTCAGCGCAGCGGTGATCGGCGGCGAGCGGGGGACGCATGCACCGCTCCATCCGCTCGATGGGATTCTGTACGTCGCGGGCATAGCCCTCACCGTCGATGCGCTGCGCCATGCCTGGCAGAACCGCGCGACCGATCTGGTGGAGGCGCGGCGGCGCGCGCGCGTGGCGTTCGTCGTCATCGTTACGATCGTCGTGCTCTGGACGATCGGTGCGGAGATCGTCGGTCGGGCCTTCGGCCGCTTTGCCATGGCCGGTATCGCGAGCGCGATCGGCATGGTGACGGGGACGTTCGGTCTCGCGCTGCTGCTGTTCGGCCTGCGGCATCGGGACATGTTCGCATCCGCCGCGCCCGACAGCACGCTGCCCCTGGTGATCGCCGCCGATCCGTCCCCGCCGCAGGAGCAGGACGAGCCGCTCGCCCATGCGCTCGACAGGGCGATGATGCAGGACCGCCTGTACCGCGAGCCCGAGCTGACCATCGGCGCCATCGCCGCGCGGCTCGACGTGCCCGAATATCGCGTCCGCCGATTGGTGAATGGCCGTTTCGGGCATCGCAACATCAGCGACTATCTGAACGGACTGCGCGTGGCCGAGGTCTGCGCTGCGCTGGCCGACCCCGAACAGGCGGACGTCCCGATCCTGACCATTGCGATGGACGCGGGCTTTGGCAGCCTGGCGGTCTTCAACCGCAGCTTCAAGGCGCGGCTCGGCGAGACGCCCAGCGCCTACCGTCGCCGGCATCTGGAGACTCCGCCCCTGTCGGACTGATCGATTCCGAAATCGATCGGTCGAAATCGGAAATCCGGGAGGCGCGGCGAGTCGCACCCGGCATGGCGCGCCCGTTCCGCTTTCTGGGGGCCGTCATGCCGTTTGCTCGCCACCGTCACTTCGTCGCGCTTCTGTTACCCCTGTCCGGCTTGTACGCCTGTGCGTCGCCACCGTCGCAGCAGCCCGATCGCAATACGGCGATCGTCGATGTCGTGCCCGGCCATGCCGCAGGCGGCGCGCTTCGCCAGTTCAGCGGCGTCGTGCGCCCCTATCGCGAGACGATGCTCGCGTTCAAACGGCCCGGAAGGCTGCTGACGCTCACCGTTGAGGTCGGCGATACGGTGCGCGCCGGTCAGGTGCTGGGCCGCCTGGTCAAGGCCGAAGCCGACGCCGGAGCGGCGCAGGCCGAGGCCGAGCTTGCCGCCGCCACCGCCGATGCGCGGACAGCGCAGGATGCGGCCGACCGGTCGCGCGGACTGGACGGCGTTGGCGCCTTGTCGAGCGCCGAGGTCCGCCAGCGGGCACTGGCCGCCCGCGTCGCGGCTGCCAAGGTCGCCGCTGCCGCTGCGGTCGTCCGGCGCAGCCGCGACATGCTGTCGGACGCGGTACTGGTCGCGCCGCAAGACGGGGTCATCACCGCGCGCCTCGCCGAACCGGGCAGCGTCGTCGAGGCGGGCGGGGCGGTGCTGAAACTCGCCAGCGGCGCGCCCGAGGTGGAGATCCACGCACCGGCCGATCTGCGCCTGACGTCCGCGACGATGGCCGATGTCGGCGTACCGGGCCGGGCGGGCACGTTCACCGCCCGGCTGCGCCGCCTCGCGCCGGAGGGCGATCCGACGTCGCATCTGCGTGATGCCCGCTTCGTCCTGAGCGGCACGGGATCGCCGCCGCCCTACAACAGCATCGTCACGCTTACCCTGCGCACGCCCACGCCGGACCAGCAGGTCCGCGTCCCCCTGTCCGCCATCGGCGATGCGGACAGGCGCCCCTATGTCTGGACGCTGCAGCCCGACAGCCACATCCGGCGTCAGCCGGTGCGGATCGCGGCATGGCTGGGGCGCGATGCGCTGGTCACGGGTCTGCGTGATGGCCAGTCGATCGTCGCTACCGCCGCCGACACGCTGGTCGACGGACAGAGCGTGGTCGATGCCGGTATCGAGCCGGGGTTCCACTAAGCCATGGACCGGCTCAACCTCTCCCGCTGGGCGATCCGACACCCCGCCCTGGTGGGTTTCCTGATCGCGCTGCTCTTCGTCGCGGGCGCGGCGCAGTTCCTGGCGCTGGGGCGCAACGAAGACCCCGGCTTCACGCTGAAGGAAATGATCGTGTCCGCCCGCTGGGACGGCGCGAGCCCGGCGCAGATGCAAGCGCAGGTCGCCGATCCGGTCGAGCGCACGCTGCGCGGGATCGACTATCTCGACTATCTCCAGACCTATTGCCTCGAAGGCGCCTGCGTCATCACCGTCGAGCTGAAGGACGCCGCCCCTCCCGGACAGGTCAAGGATGTCTGGCAACAGGTCCGGCGCAAGCTGAAGGGCATCGAGCCCGCGTTGCCGGCCGGCGCATCACTGGCGGCGAGTGAGGACAATGCCGACGTCTATGGTTACGTCTTTGCCCTGACCGGCGCGGACAATGCCCGGCTGGTCCGGCTGGCGGAGCAGGCGCGCGATACGATGCTGCGCGTACCCGGAGCGGGCAAGGCCGAGATCATCGGCGAACTGCCGCAGCGGCTGTTCGTCGATGTCGACCCGCGGCGGCTCGCCGGCATGGGCCTGTCGCCCGGTCGCTTGGCCCAGGCACTGGCGCAGCGTCAGGCGATCGCCCCGGCGGGCGGCGTACAGGGTGCGATGCAGACGCCCGTCCGGCTGGACGGCGAGGTGGACGATGTTCGCGATCTGGAAAGCGCGTCGATCCCGACGCCGTCGGGCGCGATGCGTTTGGGTGATGTGGCGACGGTCGCGCGGGGCTTTGCCGATCCGCCCGAGGCGGTGGTGCGCCACGACGGTCAGTCGGCGGTCATCCTGGCGGTGTCGATGCGGCCGAGCGCGGACGGACTTGGCTTCGGCAAGGCGATCCGCGCGGCCGCCGAGCAGGTTCGGCGCACACTGCCCGCCGGTGCGCGGCTGACCCAGGTCGAGGACCAGAGCGCCAATATCCGCGAGGCGGTGAACACCTTCCTCATCAAGTTCTTCTGCGCGTTGACCGTCGTGCTGGTCGTCGCCTTCGTCACGCTCGGCTGGCGGACGGGGATCGTCGTGGCGCTATCGGTGCCGCTGACGCTGGCGATCGTCGCTTTGTACATGGGGGTGGCGGGGATCGGGCTGGAGCGGATTTCGCTCGGCGCGCTGATCCTCTCGCTCGGCCTCCTGGTCGACGATGCGATCATCAGCGTCGAAGCGATGGTGGTCCAGATGGAGCAGGGCGTCGATCGGCATGAGGCCGCAGCCTATGCCTGGACGCACACCGCCTTTCCGATGCTGACCGGCACACTGATCACCGTCGTCGGGTTCCTGCCGGTTGGTCTCGCCCAGTCGACGACCAGTGAATATGCGGGCGGCATCTTTTGGGTGACGGGATCGGCGCTGCTGGTCAGCTGGATCGTCGCCGTGGTCTTCACCCCAATCCTGGGCGTCAAGCTGTTGCCCGACATGGCGCGGGGGCATGGCCATGCCGCCGGGCCGTCCGGGCTATACCGGCGACTGCGCGTCGCGATCGAGAGGGCGCTGAACCGGTGTTGGCTGGTCGCCGGCATCACGATCGCGCTGCTGGCGGTCAGCTTGCTCGGCGCGACACGCGTGCGGCAGCAATTCTTTCCCTATTCCGACCGGCCCGAGGTGATGGTCGACCTCGCGATGCGGCCGGGAAGCTCGATCGAGGTGACCGCAGCGGCGACCCGGCGGCTGGAAAATCTGCTGCACGGCGACCCGCGCATCCGCAGCATGGACAGCTTCGTCGGTCGCGGCGCGCCACGCTTCTATCTTCCCTATGGTCCGGCCTTGCCCAATCCGGCGAACGCGACGATGATGCTGGTGGCCCGCGATCTGGCGGCGCGCGATGCGTTGATCGATAAGCTGGAGCGGATGCCGGGCATCCCGGGCGCGAGCCTGCATGTGCGTCGCCTGTCGCTGGGGCCGAGCCTGGGATCGCCGGTGCAATACCGGGTGACCGGGCCCGATCCCGCCCGATTACGCGCGATCGCTCAGCGGATCGCCGCCGTGCTGCGCGCCATCCCATCGTCCACGGCGGTTCAGATCAACTGGGGGATCGCCGCACCGGTCGCGCGCTACCGAATCGATCCGGCGCGTGCGGCGGCGCTGGGGGTGGACCGGGCACAGGTGGCGAGCGATCTTGCCGCCACCTTGTCGGGCGCGCCCGGCGGCGCGGTGCTGCGTGGGACGAAGCGGATCGGCATCATGGTACGCGGCCGGGCCGAGGATCGGCACGACTTGGGCGGTCTGATCGACATGCCCGTATCGACACCGCACGGCATGGTGCCGCTGAGCGAGGTCGCGACGCTGTCGCCGACCACCGAACAGCCGATCGTCTGGACGCGCAATGCCGCGCAAACCATCACGGTGCAGGCCGACATGATCGGCGACGTCCAGGCCTCCGAGATCGTCGACGCCGACGCTTCGCGCATCGCCGCCATCCGTGCTGCGCTGCCGCCCGGATATGACATCGCGGAGGGCGGCGACGGCGAACTGTCCGCCGACGCCAACCGCGCGATCTATCGTCTGCTGCCCGTGACGATCGGGATCATGCTCGTGCTGCTGATGATCCAATTGCAGAGCCTGCCGCGAACCCT
The DNA here is from genome assembly GCF_049897245.1 of Sphingomonas sp. DC5200-1. Lineage (NCBI taxonomy): Bacteria > Pseudomonadati > Pseudomonadota > Alphaproteobacteria > Sphingomonadales > Sphingomonadaceae > Sphingomonas > Sphingomonas sp. DC5200-1. The sequence goes on along the minus strand of NZ_JAFCVW010000005.1, from coordinate 39,625 downwards.
GCTGGTGCTGGCGACCGCGCCGCTGGGGATCATCGGCGCGGTGGCGGCGCTGCTGCTGACGGGCGCGCCGTTCGGCTTCGTCGCGCTGCTGGGGCTGATCGCGCTGGCCGGGATGATCATGCGCAACACCATCATCCTGGTCGATCAGGTGGAGATGCACCGGGCCGAGGGGATGACGGTGCGTGCCGCGGTGATCGAGGCAACGATCGGCCGCGCCCGCCCGGTGGTGCTGACCGCCCTGGCTGCCGTGCTCGCCTTCATCCCCCTGTGCTTCAACATCTTCTGGGGGCCGATGGCGATCGTGATGATCGGCGGACTGATCGGCGCGACCATCCTGACCTTGGTCGCGCTGCCGACCTTCTACCTCTTGCTCTTCGGCCGCGAGGATACTGCCAAGGAGACCGCGCATGATTGATCGTCGCACCGTCGGCGCGGGCTTGGCCGCGCTGCTGCTGCTGGGCGGCTGCACGGTCGGCCCGGATTTCCATCCGCCCGTCGCCGACCTGCCCGCGCGGTGGCCGGGGAGCGTCGCAGCATCGACCCGGCCCGATGCGCCCTGGTGGCGCAGCTTCGGCGACCCGCTGCTCGACCGGCTGGAGGATGAGGCGCGCGCCGCCAATCTCGACCTGCGCATCGCCGAGGAGCGGCTGGTCGCGGCGCGGATCGCCCGTGACGCCAAGCATGCCGACAGCCTGCCGCAGGTGGGCGCACAGCTCGGTTATAGTCGGAACCGCATCGGAACCGCTGGGCTGGCCGGCGTCCTGGCGCCGCTGCTGGGCCAGTCGCCGAATGCCGCCGACGCTACGATCCCCAAGGGCTATGCGTTCGATCTCCACCAGACCGATATCAGCGCCAGCTGGGCCATCGACCTATGGGGCAAGAACCGGCGCGAGGTGGAGGCCGCCACCGCCGGGGCCGCGCAAGCGGACGCCGCCACCCGGGGTGCGCGGCTGTCGGTCGAGGCGGCGGTCGCGCAGACCTATTGGCAATGGCGCGGGTTGGTGGAGGAGCGCAGGCTTGCGCTCCGCGAGCAGGCGCTGGGCGACCGGATGCTCGCGATCGCCACCGCACTCCAGACGCGGGGCCTCGCCACCGGCATCGACGTCCGCGCGGCGGATCGGGAGCGGCGGGCGAGACAGGATGCGCTGCTGACGCTCGACGCCGATATCGCGCGCACCGCCCGCGCCTTGACGGTGCTCGTCGGCCGCAACCCGGATACGCCACCGCTCGACGCGACCGATCGGTCCGCCATGCCGATGCTGGCCGCCCCTGCGCCCGGCATCCCCAGCGATCTCGCCCGACGCCGACCCGACATTCTGGCCGCGGAGGCCGCGCTGCACGCGGCAACTGCCGCGATCGGTGCCGCGCAGGCTGATTTCTACCCCAGCCTCAACCTCTCCGGCCTCTTCGGCATCGACGTGTTGAACCTAGCCGATTTCGGGTGGGATGCGCGTACTGCCGGCGTCGGCCCGGTGCTGTCGATCCCGATCTTTGCGGGTGGGCGGCTGCAACGCCAATTGTCGCTTCGTCGGTCCGAAGAGCGCAGCGCCGCCCTTACCTATCAGAAGACGGTGCGCGATGCCTGGCGCGAGGTGGACGATGCGCTGGCCATGGTGCGGATGCTCGACCGACGGCGGGCGCTGGCGACGATCGACAGCCTTGCCCAAACGCAAACCGTGGCCGCGATCGAGGCGCGATATCGGCGCGGCGACATCGCCGCCGGGCCGCTGATCGAGGCGCAAGCCGCACAGACCGCCGCCGAGCGGGCGCTGCTCCGCCAGACCATCGCTGGCGCGCTCGCCCGCATCCAGCTGCACGTCGCCCTCGGCGGCTGATCGAAAGGTTCTTCCTGTGTCGAAATTTGCTGTCTTTGGCGCGACGGCATGGCTGACCGCCTGCCTGTTCCCCGCACCGGCCACGGCCCAGTCCCGTCTGGACACCGACCCCCTCGATCGCGACATCGTCGCGGTCGGCGCGGGGTTGGCGGTCGTTCCCGACTATGAGGGTTCGGATCATTACCGCCTGGTCGTCGCGCCCGCCGCGATCGGATCGGTCAAGGGGCACAGCTTCGTCGTCGCCGGCAACCAGGCCAGCCTCAATCTGCTGGGCGATCGACCCGGGCCGGTCTGGCAGGTACAGGTGGGGCCGTTTGCCCAGATCAATTTCAATCGCAGCGCTATACGCGCTATTCACGATCCTCGTGTACGGGCGCTCGGTGCGCTTGGCCTCGCCGTCGAAATAGGCGGCTATGTCGGGGTCCAGAAGACGGAGGTCGTGACCAGCCCCTATGACAAGCTCACCATGGCGCTGTCTTATCGGCACGATGTCTCCGGCGTGCATGAAGCGGGGGTCTGGCAGCCCAGCCTGACCTATTTCACGCCGCTCTCGCTTCATGCGGCGGTGGCCTTTACGGCATCGGCCGACATCGCCGAAGATCGCTATGCCCGAACCTATTACAGCATCTCACCCGCCGACAGTATCCGAAGCGGCCTGCCCGTCTATGATGCGAAGGGAGGGTTGAAAAGCTGGACCATCGGCCTGATCGGCGTTCGGACGGTGCGTGGCAATCTCCTGCACGGCGTCCAACTCGTCGCGGTTGGCACGTACGGGACGATGACCGGCAGCATCGGCGATAGTCCGATCGTCGCGCAGGCCGGGTCTCGCGGCCAGTGGCTGGGGGCGCTGGGGCTCGCCTATAGCTTTTAACCGGCAGTGGGGCGGTAGCCGTTACGTTTGGCGATGCTGCTGGCCGTCATTCGGTGGCGTAGCGTCGTGAGGCGAGGTGAGCGGATAAGCCGCGGCGGCAAGGCAGCAGGCCTGTCCCGCGGATTGGGCGGCGCATGTGCGGGCGGTTCTGTTGTGAGGTTACGCTGGGGATGGATGCGGGCTCAAACGCACGAAAGCCCCGGACCGGGTGGTCTGGGGCTTTGGTGAGGGTTGGTTGCGGGGACAGGACGGTTTAGCAACCTGCGGAACGTGTAACTATCTGAAATACTTCAACTATTGCCAGCGGAAGGCGACCGGCACCCCGTTCAATACCCCATTCACAGATCATTCTCGGCAAGTGGGGTATAAAGTACGACGAACCGCTTTGCAGATCTGGTCAGTGCCTCGGATAGGTCAAGCTCAACGCGGCAGAGCGGTCAAGGGCCTCGGATTTGCCATTGGACCGGGCCTTAATCAGAAGCAGATTTGCCCTTGTGGGGTCCCTCCCTTGCGCACCAAAGCGGACCTTCCGCTTTCGCCCAATTGCGGACGTTCACTGATTGCGGCAAACTAAGGAGATGTCAGCGGAAGACCTTGCGGATTTGAAGAAGGCAGCCCTGCCGGTATTTCTGCTCATCGCAATCGGATGGTACGCCGATACCCGTCCGCACGTCCCGGCGGCATCGACGGTGAATGGGGTCTACTCGAACCCGTGCTGCGGCAAGTTTACGATCAGCAACGGCGTAGTGCTGACCGGCAACTCTCGGGTGCCATTTGACCTAGAAAACATGAAGTTTGGTCTTACCGCCTTTCCGAAAGCGGAGATATTAGTTCAAGATGGACGAGTGCAGGCCTATCAAGACGCTGATCCCGGCCCTCTGTCCTTTGACAAGAGTGGAACAGTGGTAACGGTCTGCAGCGACAGGCTCTGTAAGCGAGCGTTCCAATTCAGACGTGTGTCGCCCCTTCTGAACGGCAGCTAACCTCCCATGAGCGGACGTCGTTTGGGCGAAACCCGTTTCGCTGCGATCGACATATCCAGCGCCCCACGCTGGTCTTTATGCCCGCCCTTTTGGAGGCTGGCACCGGTATCCCGAGCACGCCAATACGATTGCTCCAACCGCGGTCATAGAAAGATGGTCTAGCGAGGTGATGCGCTGCAGGCTCATCGCCCGAGCCCCCGCCCCCGCCAGCGACCGACCATCTGCTCAAGCCCTGCTGCAATGCTCGGCCCCGCCTCTGCCTTCAGCCCAAGCTCGATCCGACGGCTGCGCAGCAGCGACTCCACCTGCGGGTCTCGCTCGAGTCCCTTGGCAAGACCGAGCATCCGGTCGGCTACCTTGCCCGCGCGCGTGGTCTCGTGGTCTTCGAGGAGCAAGCGACGCTGTCGCTCGAGCGCTTGCCAGCGGTGGACGAAGACATCCGCCCTGAGACGCGGATCGCCACGCATATCCGCTTCGAGCTGCATCGCCTGGATGACGCGGGCAGTGCGCCCATTTGCCGCCTCGCGGATGAGGCCACGATCATGTCCGAAGGCCGCCTCAAGATCGCGGTGCGCCTCGGGATGGAAGGCGCGCAGCGCTGCCCGGCTGGCGGCAAGCTCGCTGCGCTGTTCGGGCGTAAAGGGTTCGGCAATCGACTGGCTGAACAGCATGGCTTGGACGATGCGCCCGTGGCGGGTGACGGCGGCATCGAGCCGCCTGACGTCTGTGTCAGGATTCCGTACCGGCGCTGCCTGCTGCGGCTCGATCGTTCGAACCCGGCGTGCCGGCTCGGCCGGCAGCCAAATCGACCGGCGCTCGGCAAACGCCTGCCCGGGCGTCACACCTGGGTCCCGATCATAGTCGGACGCCATGTCCTTGGCTCGCTCGCGCGCCAGCGCGGCGACGAGCCGGCTCCGGTCGGCAAAGTCGTCCTGACCATAGTGCAGGTCGACGCCGTCGCGGTGCCGCGACAGCGCGACGTAGGCGGCATGCCGGTCAAGCCCCGGGGTGGCGAGCACATGGACGCGGTCGACGGTGACGCCCTGGGCCTTGTGGATGGTGGCGGCGTAGCCGTGGTCGATGGCGGCATAGTCCTTGATGTCGAAGGCGACATGGCGACCGTCGTCGAGCAGCGCCGTCATGCGCGAACGGGTGACGCTCGCGATCGTGCCGAGCGTGCCGTTCTTGACGCCAAGGCCGCGCTCGTTGCGCCCGAACATCACGCGGTCGCCAGCCGCGAAACTGCGGTTGCCCTTGTCTACGTGGATGGTGACGTCAGGCCCGAGTTCGCCCGCTGATCTCAGCTTCGCGCGCGCGGCCTCGTTGAGCAGGCGGACCTCGTCATTGGTATGGGTGAGGATCAGCCGGCTGTCGTTCGGGGAAGCCTGGCGCTCGCGGTCCCAGCGCGTGATGAGATCGGCGCGCGCCGCCTCGCGCGTCGGTGCCGTATGGACCGCGCCATGTCGCTCGTACGCGGCGATCGCCTCCTCGGTCCGCTCGGTGGCGAGATGCCGCGTCGCGCTGCGCTGCCAGTCCTCGCGCTGGCGGCGGATCTCGGTGATCTCGACGCTGCCTCGGGCCTCCGCGACACTGCGGAAGGCTGCGCCGGCTTCGATCGCCTGGAGCTGCTCAGGGTCACCGACGAGCACCACCTTGGCGCCGCGCTTCTGGGCTTCGGCGATGACGCGCTCGAGCTGTCGCGTGCCGATCATGCCGGCCTCGTCGATGACGAGCACGGAGCGCTGGTCGAGCAGCTCGCGATTCTCGCCCCAGTGATGCTCGAGGCTGGCGATGGTGCGCGACGCAATGCCAGAGCCACCCTCGAGGTTCTCGGCCGCGATACCGGACAGCGCGGCGCCCTGAACGCGGTAGCCAGCGCTCTCCCAGGCCTCGCGCGCAACGCCCAGCATCGCCGACTTGCCGGTACCGGCATAGCCGATGACGACGCCGATCCCCTGGCCCTTGGTGACGTGCTCGAAGGCGCTGCGCTGCTCGTCCGAGAGGACCAGCCCGCGCATCTCGGCACGGGTCAGTGCGAGTTTGCGATGTAGTTCGCCGACCCCATGACGACGGCTCGCCTCGAGCAGAGCAGTCGCGCGCTCGAGGCGCTGCTCGGTCGCGATCATGTCGCGGCTGGTGAAGCGGTCCTGCCCGTGCCCGTCCCTGCCAAGCTTCACCATCTCAGGTGACGCGCGAACCGCCGCCATCACCGCATCGAACTGCTCCTTGCCCTCGCTATGGCGGTGCACGAACATCGCGAGGTCACGCGTCGTGAAGGTCGCCTGCGTCCTCGTGATTGCATCCAATGCGAGCGCCGGGTGGCTGAGCAGCGTCTCGCCATTGCCGCGCGCGATGGCGTGATGTTCATCGAGCCGCTCGGAAGCGAGCCCCTGCCCCGCCATCCGTGCCGCAGCCGGCCCGATCTTGCCTTGCGGCTCGAGGGCAATGCCTTGCGCTTCCAGGCTGCGATGATCGACGCTCGCATCGATGTCGAGCTCGGCGAGGCGCGTGTTGACGTGGGCCGCCCAGGCTTCGCGCCAGTGCTCGAGCAGATCGGTGCGGTTCCAGTCGCGTACCTTGGCGCCGAACCCATCCTCACCGACACTCCGCGTCGCCAGCATGACATGCGCGTGCGGCTTGGCCTCGCCGCATGCGCCGATATCCCAGTGCACGTTGAGGTCGGCGACCATGCCGCGGGCGACGAACTCCCTCTCGACGAAGTCACGCGCGAGGCGAATGCCTTCGGCCTCGTCGAACTCGCGCGGGATGGCGAACTCGACCTCGCGGGCAAGCTGCGCGTCCTTGCGGACTTCCGCGGCCTCGACCGCATTCCACAGCATCGCCCGGTCGTGCCACGCGTCCGGCGCGCCGTCGGGCAGCAGCAACTCGGAATGGACGACGCCGGCCTTGTTGGAGAAGTCGTGGTGACGGTCGAGCCGGACATCGTGCAGCCGCGAGGCGGAACGATAGGCGGCGGCCGCCAAGGCACTCGAGCCGTTGGCACGCGCGATGATCTTGGCGGAGAAATGGTAGATCGCCATGGCGGCCAACCATCTACACTTCACAAGCGACGTCGGCACGACGTATAAGCGCGCCCTTCGAAGATTTCATCTTTCTCAGGGACACATCGTACCAGATGATCCCAGCCCGTGTACGCTGATCGGGCAAGGCGATAAATGGCCTGTTCTTCGCCACACAGGAGAACAGATGATGCGACGCCCCCGTGATCTTGATGCCGAGCTGAAAGCCCTCGATGCACGCGCCCGTTCTCTGCGCTTGCGCAAGGTCATCCAAGCGGGTGAGCTGGTGATCGCGTGCAAGGCGGATGCCTTGCCGGTCGAGATGCTCGCTGGCGCCTTGCTCGAGGCGGCCGGCACGAAGGACATCGCGCGGCAGGCGGCGTGGCACGCACGCGGTGCCGCCTTCTTTCGCGGCGGCAAGCGGGGTGAAAACGCAGGTGCGGCGCCTGGCGGCGACACGGCGCCAGGCACTTCGCCTGCAGGCGACGCGTCATCGGCTGGTCCTGGCGCAGAACCGCGGCAATGAACGCGCCTGGCAGGTGACCCGGCGCGAGCGCACGCGCCGGCTGATCGAGCTTGGCGGCCTTGTCGTGAAGTCGAGGATCGACACGCTCGTCGACGATGATCGTGCGGTGATCTTTGGGATGCTCATCGAGGCGGCAGCCCGGCTGAACAGCGAGGATGCGGCGCAGCAGATCCTGCTGTGGCGGCGACGCGGGCAGCGTGCGTTCAACGCCGCGGCCGAAGACGGGACAGTCGTGTCGCCGGACAAGGCTTGATGTCACCTGCCGGCTGGTCGATGAGCCTCTCTCGCCGACGCCGTTCCACCCTCCTGCGCTGCTAAGAATTGGATCATCATCATGAGCGACGACACCGCGAATACCAACGAAGTCGGCACCACCGGCGGCAACGATACGGTCGAGCTCGCCACCGCGCTGACGGTGGCCTGGCTGTCGAACGGCCACAACCGCGTCTCGGCCGATGACGTGCCTGCCTTCCTTGCCTCCATGCACCAGACGCTGAGCGCGCTTGGCCAGGCCGCCACGACCAGCAGCGCGGCGCCGGAGCCGGCGGTCCAGCACATGCCGGCCGTCTCGGTCCGCAAGTCGCTGGCCTCGCCCGACCACATCATCTCGATGATCGACGGCAAGCCCTACCGGACGCTGCGTCGACATCTCTCGACCAATGGCCTGACGCCCGACGAATATCGCCAGCGCTACAACCTCAAGGCCGACTATCCGATGGTCGCACCGAACTATTCGGAAAGCCGCCGCGCGATGGCCCGGAAGATCGGGCTCGGCCGCAAGAAGGGCGAGACCGTCGCCAAGCCTGCGACCACCAAGACGCCCGGTCGTGGTCGCGCCAAAAAGGACTCCTGACGAGCAGTGCCCGGCGGCAAGCTCCTGCCTGCGCCTATGTGACGCTTTAGCCGGCAGCCTGCCGTTCGAGCAAAGCGATGCGGTCGGTGCAGACGGCATGGACCGCCTGGCCCAGTTCCTCGACCCGCGCCGACAGCCATGTGAGCTCGTCGGCGCCGATCTTGTAATGCTTCGAGTAGCGCGCCTTCACATAGGCGTCCTTGAGCTTCTCGAACATCGCCCGGTCGGCGCGCGCCTGGCGCGGCCAGACGCGTACAAGCCGCGCGTCGATCTTGTCGGCCTGCGTGCGCAGGAACGCGATGTTGTGGACGTGTGGCGTGTAGAAGGTCGTGACCAGCAACACACAGTGATAAAGGCATTCGACGGCCTGATGTAGCTCGAATGCCGCCGGCTTGTTGAAGCCTCTGCCAACAGCGTGCGAGGCAAGCTCGTTGCGCTGCATGGCCTGAGAAAACCACTCCTCGAAATACTCCTTAGCCATCGCCAGCGCATCAGCCGGCGTCTTCGGCTTGGGGCTGTGCAGCGGCGTGTCGTCGGCCTGGTAGAGCGCGATCCCGTCGCGGGCGATGTCCATGAAGAAGAAGCGGCCGTGCGCGAGCGCGTCGTTCACCTCCTGCAGCGTGTGGACGATGAAGTTGACCGGCGTGCGCAGGGCATGCGTGATCGTCATCTCGCGGATGAGGCGCTCCTCCGCGCGATACCAATAGGTGGCGCGGTCGGTGAGCTCGGCCTGGTTGACGATGACGAGGAGGTCATAGTCGGACTGATAGCCCTTGGCGGTGTGCGGCTCGTCGACCCAGTTCCCTCGCGCATAGCTGCCGAACAGGATGATCTTGAGGATGCGCCCCTGCTTACGCTTGCCCGTCGCCGTCCCGTGCGCATCGGCGAACTCCTCGAACAGGATCTCGACGACACGGGCAAGCTCGCGCCGCTTGGCATCGGGAAGATGATCGAGGTCGGTGCGCATCGGTCATGATCCTAGCTGTTGTGGACTGGGCAGAACAGCCTCGCCGGCAACGCCGGCGAGGCTGCAGGCTCATCGGGTCGCTTGCTCGAGCGCGACGAGCGCCGAGCCAAGCACCTGCTCGACGGTGGCGACATCGATCCGCAGGCGCGCCGCGATCTCGGCATTGCCGAGGCCCTCGACGCTTGCCGCGCGATACACCGCCCGCTCGAGGCGGGGGAGAGCGGCCAGCGCACGTGCCAGCCGGGCAACGTCCACCGGCTCCATCACGCCGCCTCCGGCGCGTAGGCGAGCAGATAGTCGGCCGCCTCGGAGGCGGCGCTTGCCGCGCGCACGATTGCCCTGTCATCCTGCCTGAGCACACCGAGCCAGCTGGCGATGTAGTCGGCATGCCGCACCGTCGGCTGGATCGAGAGCGCGGCGCAGGCAAAGGCGCTGGCCATCTCGGCGACCAGCTCCTCGCGCGCATAGTCGGCGCTGCCAAAGGCCCCACGCTGGTTGCGGTCCAGCCGGGTCTTGTGGCCCGTCCAATGCCCAAGCTCATGGAGCGCCGTACGATACCAGTTGACGGATTCGCCGAAGGCCGCAGGCGGCGGCACGACGACCATGTCGCTTGCCGGGGCATAGAAGGCATGGTCACCACCAATGCTGACATGCGCACCGCTCGCCTTGATCAGCGCCGCGACGCGCGGCAGGATTTCCGCCTCGGGCTGGACTGCGGGCGTCTCATGCAGCGCGTCGGGCAATCCCTCGCATTGATCGATGTTGAAGACGGTGAAGCGCTTGAGGAAGGCGATGGTCCCTGGTTTCTCGCCGTCTCCCGGCTGGGTGTCGCAGCCTGTGTCAGCGTCACCCTTGGGCGTGAAGCGATCCGCATAGCAGATGGTCGTGCCGCGCTCGCCCTTGCGCACGCTGCCCCCTGCCGCCCGGGCCTGGGCAAAGGTCAGCCAGCGTTGTGCGCCATAGCCCCCTGCCACCACCGCTGCCCACAGGATGAGGACGTTGATCCCTGAGTAGCGCCGTCCCGTCATTGCATTCGCCGGCATCGTGCACGCAGTCTTGGCGCTGTCCCAAGGCTGCACCCAGGGGACATGTCCCGCTTCCAGCTCGGCGATCACCCGCGCCGTCACCTCGGCATAGAGGCTCTGGCGGTCGTCGTTGGTCTTGCGCATTGCCTTTGCTCCTTCAAAACCACCGCAGCCCGGCCGGACGTGGCGGGGGTGGGCGGCAGGAGCGGACCGACGATCCCGCCTGCATGAGGCGGCATGCACCCGAAGGGCCGAAACAGCGTGGAGGACCGGCGCAGCCGGTTGCAGGCCGCCGCGGCGGGATCACAGGGTAGCGACGCCCACCCCCGCCAGATCCGCGCCGGCGCGTCACGCCAGCGGGGGAGCAGCCCACGCTGTCCGCCAGACGGTGCGACACGCGCACCGTCATCCGTCAGGGAACGTCACCCCCATGGGCCAAGACGCCACGGCTTGGCGCCGCAAGCAGCGGCGTAGAGCCCGGTCCTGCGGCGGCAGGAGACGGCCGGCCTCGATACCCGTGCCACCAGACAGTGGCCCAGTGACCCCGGACAGACGCTGTCCCGCCTCGGTCGTAGGCCCCAAGATCGTGGGCACGTCCCAAACACAACAAGGTGATGTCATGTCAGCCGAGAATGACCGGATCCTGCGTCTCAAGGCGGTACTCGACCAGACCGGCCTCAGCCGCTCGACGCTCTATCGCAAGATGGCTGAGGGTACCTTCCCCAGGAACATCCGGCTCGGTGCCCGATGCGCCGGATGGCGCGCCTCGGCTATCCAGGCGTGGATGCACAATCCGATGTTCTACCATGTCGATGATCACCGAGGGGGATAACGGGCGATGACTCGTCGGACGGTGTCGCCCATGGCAAGCATCGTAAATCCCATAATGCGGTGGGAGCGAAGCGTCCGGCTCCCGTGATAGCCCCCGCTCCCTCCCACGATGAGTGAATTGCGGCCGTTCAGCGCTGCCTTGCCGTTTCCCGTTTTCTGCCGTTCGTTCACCCGCGAAGAAGGTTCTCTTACAGCGATGCCGGGAAACTGAGTAGCTTCTATTGGTAAAACCGGACACTCGCCGCGTCCATCCATCAACCCTTTTGGTTGATGGCATCAAGCAACAGAGATTCAAGCCGAGCGATGATGCGTCGAAATGCGGCCTCCTCGTTGAGCGCGCGGGTTAGGACAATCGCTCCCTGGATGCCGGAAACCGCCTCTTCCGCGAGTTCCGATGCTTGTGCTGGCGCGACGCCTCCCTTTTCGAGGCAGCCGGCAAGAGTGACAATCCAGCGCGCGAAATACTGCCTGACAAGGTTGGCGAAGAGCTCGCCAGAGGCGTTCAGACCAAGACTGCCCACGACGCAAACCCGCCTTCCAGACGAAAAATAGGTAGAGACGACGTCGAACATCGCCGCGATTGCCTGTGCTGGGTCGGTGCTCTCTTCCAATTGCCGAAAGATTGCTTCCGCGAACCACTGATCGATGTCCTCGAGCACGGCTGCCATCATCTCCTCCTTCCCGCCGGGGAAAAAGTTATAGAGGCTGCCCTTGCCGAGACCCGTCGCCTTCGAAAGTACGGCAAGGCTCGCGCCTTCATAGCCGTGCTCTCGGAAGGCTTCCGCCAGGGCCGGAAGCGCGCGCCTGCGATCCGTCAGGGCGCGCTTTGGCCTCACAGGTTCAGGTCGCTTAGCGAGGGATGGTCGTCCGGACGGCGACCCAGCGGCCAGCGAAACTTCCGATCCGCCTCAGCGATCGGCATCTCATTGATGCTGGCATGGCGGTCCGACATCAGGCCGTCCTCGGCGAACAGCCAATTCTCGTTGCCATAGGCGCGAAACCACTGACCACCATCATCCCGGTATTCATACGCATAGCGTACGGCGATGCGGTTGCCGGTGAAGGCCCAGAGCTCCTTGATGAGCCGGTATTCGTGTTCCCTGTTCCACTTGCGAGTCAGAAAAGCCTGCGCCTCAACCCGGTTGGTCGCGAACTCGACCCGATTACGCCAGCGGGTATCCAGCGTGTAGGCTTTTGCGACGTTGATCGGATCGCGCGTGTTCCAACCGTCTTCGGCCAAGCGAACCTTTTCGACGGCGGAATCATGGGTGAACGGAGGGAGCGGCGGGCGGGACATCTCTGATCCTTTCAGCAAACGGACGGCGTGGGAGGGCGCTTACCCATGGGAAGGTACCGCGAGCACAGCGGGTGAACGGGCGATGGCGAATGCACCTTCTTCGTTCGCCACGTTGTACCGATCGGTAAAGGAGTTTACCGATCGGTACAAGATGATTTTCGTCGCCGTGCTGCGGTTCGGGACCGGTCGCCCCCCCCCTTGCCCGCGACGACCCATTTGCGGTCGTTCAGCGTGCCCAGATCACATTCCGAAAGCGGTCGTCCGTTCATGTTAGCGGACCGCCCTACCTAATCATGAGCAAGTGCGTGACGGATAGGAGCAGCGTCCATGATGGCCTTCGCATGACAGCGGCGCCCAGATCGGTTAGGCTCCGCCGCCATGGACCTCGTCTTCGGCTGGCGCACCGCGATCCTTACCGTTGCGGCCGCCATCCTGCTTCCGCTGGCAATCGCGCTGTGGTCCTCTTTACGCAACCGGGTCGCGGCACGAACCCTCGCGGCAGCGTTGGTGGCGATGACGGGGGTGTTCCTGCCATGGCTGATCGGGTTCGCCGGCTTCTACGACCGATGGCGCTGGCTCACCTTCGCCCCCTTCTCAAACCCGCTACTCGTACCGCCGCTGCTCTACCTCCACGCTCATGGGCTGGTTCACGGCCGCTGGCTTGGCCGCGGCTGGCGGCATCTGATGCCGGGGACGGCGCAGTTCGCCTACGGAGCCGGCGCGTTCCTGCTGCCCATGAGGTTGAAGGAACAATGGTCGGCCTTCGCCTACCCGGCGATGGACGCGGTCAGCGCCGCGCTGCTCGCGGCGAGCTTCGCGCTTTACGGCTCATGGACAGCGAGGCTGCTTCGATCCTATCGCGCCGCGCTCGCCGCCGAGCGGAGTGATGACGCGCTATTCGCCGCCGCCTGGCTCGACCGCGCGATGGCCGCCTTCACTGGCCTTGCTCTGTTGTGGGCGGCGTACTTGCTGACCGACGCGGTCGTTCCGCTCGGCTACAAGGGGCTAATGCCGCTCTACACGGGCATTGCTGGCTTCGCGCTCTACCTTGGCATCGTCGGCTGGCGGCATCTAGCCCTCCCCTTTCCAGAACTGGATGCCTTACGAGCGCCCCCGCCCGTGCCGACGCCGGCGCGCGACTGGTCCGCGCAAGGCGCCGTGTGGGCGGCGCGGACGCGAGAAGCGCTATGGTATCGCGAGGAGTCGTTGACGCTGCGTCAGTTAGCCGGATTACTCGCCACCAACGAAAGCTATCTATCCCGCGCTTTGAACGAGGGGCTCGGCATGAGCTTCTCCGAGTTCGTGAACGGCCTGCGTTGCGAGGAGGTGGCGTCAGCACTGCGGGCTGGCGACCCGCGTCCGGTGCTGGCCCTGGCGATGGACGCGGGCTTCGCATCCAAAGCGAGCTTCAACCGCGCGTTCCAGCAGCGGTTCGGATGCGCCCCGAGCATGATGCGCGCGTCTCACAATCCGTAAATAACGGCGCATGACGGCCGATGAGGCGACCGGAGGCTAGTGTCCCCGCTAGGAAGGCCGCTTCTCATCATGGAGCGTTCATGCCCTTTCCTGCTCGCCGCGATGTCCTTTCTGGGCTCGGCGCCGCCTTGCTTGCGACGACCGTCCGCGCCCGAGCCGCCGAACCCGGCCTGCTCGCACCATCAGCGATGCGTGCCGACGTGGCGCTGCTCTGCCGCGCCTATGGCGCGCTGCATCCGGGCTTTTGGCGCTACAATACGCCCGCCGAGATCAATGCTCGGTTCGCCGCGCTCGAGGCTGCTGTCGCCCGGCCCATATCGCTGACGGCCTTCTACCTTCTCCTGTCGCGGTTCCTTGCCACGGTCCGCTGCGGGCACAGCTACGTGAACCCCTACAACCAGCGCACCGGCGTCGCGGCCGCGCTGTTCGACGTGCCTGATCGACTGCCGTTCGACTTCCTCTGGCTAGGCAACCGGATGATTGTCACTGCGGACCCATTCGATATCGGTATGGCGCGGGGCAGCGAGGTGCTGACAATCGATGGCCGCCCATCGGGTGAGATCCTGGCCGCGCTCATGCCGTTCGCGCGCGCGGACGGACACAACGACGCCAAGCGCCGTCGGCTGTTGTCGGTGCAGGGCGGCGAGCGGTACGAGACGTTCGACCTATTCTTCTCCGCGTCGTTCGGTTGCGGTCGCTACGCGTTGAGCATCGAGGGCTCCGACGGACGACGGCGCATCATGGACGTCGCGGCCGTTGCGCGGCCACGACCGGCCGCGCCGGAGCACCCCGGCGCGCGCGCCTGGACGATGGAGCGCCGTGGCGCAGCGGCGTTGCTGACCATGCCGAGTTGGGGGCTGTACGACAGCAAGTGGGACTGGCGCGGGTGGCTTGACGAGCAGGTCGACCGACTGATCGCTGACCGGGTGCCACGCCTGGTAGTGGATTTGCGCGCGAACGAGGGCGGACTTGATTGCGGCAACACGCTGGCGGAGCGGCTCGTCCCCGCCCCGATCCCATTCGAGGAAATGCAGCGCCTCGTCCGCTATCGGACCGTGCCGGACGACCTTCGCCCGTACCTCGACACCTGGGACCGCAGCTTCGATCAACTGGGTGAAACGGCGGTCCGGATGAATGACCGCTTCCTTCGCTTAGACGGCCGCGGCGACCAGGTCCCGCCCGTTGCGCCGCGAGGCAAGCGCTACGCGGGCGACGTGCGCATCCTCATCGGCCCCCAAAACAGCTCCGCCACGTTCCAATTCGCCGATTTCGTCCGTCGCAGCGGGATCGCGACACTGGTGGGCGAGCCGACTGGCGGCAACCGACGCGGCATCAACGGCGGCTGCTTCTACTTCCTGCGCCTGCCCGGCACCGGTCTTGAGGTCGATCTGCCGCTGGTCGGCCGCTTTCCAATCACGCCACAGCCCGATGCCGGCGTTCGACCCGACGTGATCGTGCCCGCTACGCAGGCGAGCATCGCATCGGGGCTGGATGCACAACTCGCGCGTTCGATCGCCTGATGAGTGGATCAGCCTATCTTCGCCTGGCTGGCCAGACCCAATCCCGGCCATTCACGCGCACCTTCCCGCTGCCCAAAACCTGCCACTCGTTCATCTAAGCGGACGGACCGCTCGGGCGAGCTCAGCTGGCCACTCGGAGCGGCTTAGATTAGAGACTTTCCTGCCAGGCAGGTTTCAGGATCGGAACGGTCGAAAGCCGCCGGTACATGGTGTCACAACCGTTCGTGGCTGTTGAAAATTCCCGGCGGACGCTGAACGCCACCTCAAGAACTGCCGCAACTGGCATTCTGAGGGGTCTCACATTGATCCGCCTTCAAACTTTGACGGGCAGTCTCAATGTAACGCCGAAACCGCTCTCGGATCGCGTAAGGGCAGCATCGCCACCATGCCCAATAGCCACGGCGCGAACCAGCGCCAGGCCAAGGCCGTGTCCATCGGTGGTGCGCGACACCTCCGTACGAGCGAACCGCTGAAACAGTCGTCCGGCGTCGGCGGGAGAAACACCCGGACCGTCATCCTCCAGTGTCACCTCGATCCCATCCTGCAACAACCTGGCGGAGAGCATCGCGGCCGTGCCTGCCGGCGTGTGCCGCAACGTGTTCTCCAGCAGGTTCGACAATGCCTGTGCGAGCAGGCGGCGGTCGCCCTCGATATGCAGCCCGCGCACGATGTCGACTGTCAGGGCATGGCCGGCAGCCTCGAAGTCGGGGCGATAGGTTTCGGCCATGTCCTCCAGCAGCGCCGACAGATCGACCGTTCCCAACGCTCGACGTTCAGCCAGCCCCTCGACCTCAGCTATGCGGAGCAGCGCCGCGAAGATCTCCAGCAAGTCGTCGGCTTGCCGCCGGGCGGAATCGATCGCGCCTGGGTCACCGGCCGCGGCGCGATCGAGCTGGTTGCACAGGCGGGTGAGCGGCGTGCGCAGGTCGTGTGCGACGTCGGTCGAGACCTGCCGCAGATTGTCCATCAGCGCCGCCATGCGGTCGAGCATCCGGTTGAGCGTCGCGGCAAGGCGATCGAACTCGCTGTCGGACCCGTCGCGCAGCACCCGCTGCGTCAGGTCGCCGGCGATGATCGCCTGCGCCGTGGCATCGATGCGAGACAGGCGGCGCCGCGTCAACCATCCGACCAGTACCGCCGCGCCGATCCCCAGCGCCAGCACCGCGCCCAGCGCTCCGGCGAACAGCGCCGCGAGCGTTCTGTCGATCGCGTCCAGGTCGCGGCGATCGGCGACAACGACGAGAAGCCCATGGGCCAAGGGCGTGGCGAGGGCTTGGCCGACGCCGGTATTCTCGCCGCGGCGAAAGCCGAAATGCTCTTGGTAGCCGGGTTCGGACGGCGCGAGCGGGGCGATGGTGGCGGCGACCGTCCGCCCGTTGCGGTCGACTAGCAGATAGTCGAGACTGGCTTCGTTCCGCGCATCCTCGCGCAGGCGGATGGCTTCGGCCACCCCCGCCAGTCCCGCTTCACTCGCCTCGGCAACGAGCGCGCGCGTTTCCACCGCGACGCGGTGGTCGAGCTGTTCCTCCAGCGCCTCGTGCGTCACCTCGTAGGCGACTGCGCCGATCGCGAACGTCGCCGCGGCGAAGGCCAGCGCCACCAGCACGACGATGCCGAAGGTGGAGCGCCACAGGCGGCGGATCATCGTCACGCGTCCCGGATCATATAGCCCGCGCCGCGCACCGTCTCGATCGCGTCCATGTCGGACCCGGCGTTGAGCTTGGAGCGCAGCCGGCTCAGATGCGTCTCGACGATGTTGGTCTTGGGGTCGAAGTCGAAGTCCCAAACGCGTTCGAGCAGCATAGTGCGGGTCATCACCCGGCGGGGGTTGCGCATCAGCTCGGCCAGCAGCGCGAACTCGCGCGGTTGCAGGGTCACCCGCCGTCCGGCCCGTTCGACCGTGCGACGATGCAGGTCGAGCACGATGTCGCCGACCCGGAGCAGGTGCGCGTCGTCGCCGCGCGGTACCGGCCGGCGCGTTAACGCATTGAGGCGTGCGGCCAGCTCGGAAAAGGCGAACGGTTTGACGAGATAATCGTCGGCGCCGCCCTCCAGCCCCTCCACGCGATCCGCAATTCCGCCCACCGCGGTGAGCATCAGGACCGGCGTCGCGTCGCCGGCCGCGCGCAACGCCTTGACCAAGGCGAGGCCGTCGAGGCCGGGCAGCATCCGGTCGATCACGATCGCGTCGAACCCGCCCCCGGTCGCCTGGAACAGGCCATCACGACCATCGACACTGACCGCGACCTGGTGCCCGGCCTGGCCCAAGCCCTGCGCCACGAAGGCGCGGGTGTCGGCATCATCCTCGACGATCAATATCCGCATCGCCCGACTATCGCGTGCCGGCGTCGGTTCGCCAACCGCCACCCAGCGCACGGAACAGCGCGACCTCGTTCTGCGACACCGCCAGATCGGACTGGACCTGTTGCAGCGTCGCCGACGCCGTGGCCCGCTGCGCATCGACCTGGAGCAGGCGGGGCGCATCGCCGAGCCGAACGCGCGCAGCGGTACGCCGGGCATAGGCCTGCGCCTCACGCGAGGCGGTCGCCAGATCGAGGTTACGGCGAGTCTCGGCATCATAGGCCGCCAGCGCCGTCTCAACCTCGCGCAGAGCACGGAGGATGGCCACGTCCCATCCGGCGAGCGCCGCGCGCTCGGTCGCGCGGGCCTGTTCCAGGCGAGCGCGGGCGGCCGCCTGATTGGGGAACGCCCAGCTGACGAGCGGCGACGCGACGGCCTTGAATCCGCCCGACAGCAATCCGATCGCTCCGCCCAGATTGACGCGCGGGTAGAGGTCCGCCCGCGCCAGCCCGATCCGCGCCGCGGCTGCGGCAAGGCGTCGCTCCGCCTCGCGGACGTCAGGGCGCCGGAGCAGCAGCGCGGTCCCGTCGCCGATCGGCGCGGCCGTCCTGAGGCGCGGCGCGGCGGTGCAGGTGAAGGCATAGGCACGCGCTTCCGCCGGGGGGCGTCCCTGCAGCGTCGCGAGGCGATACAGCGCGTTCGCCCGCTGCGTCTCGAACGGCGCGATGGCCGCGCGAGTGGCAGCGGCAATGGTCGCGACCTGCGACACCTCCAGCGGCGACACTTCGCCAGCGCGGAGCTGTTCGCGCACGAGCGCGACCGACCGGTCCTGTGCCGCCGCGACCTCGCGCGCGGTCGCGATGGCGCGGGTCGATCCGCACAGGTCGACATAGGCCAGCACTGTGTCGGCCACCACGGCGACGCGCAGTCCATCGATGACGGCGGCCTGCGCTTCGGCATCCGCGCTCGCCGCGGTCGCGGCCGATCGCAGCCGGCCGAACAGGTCGAGATCCCAGCTCGCTGTCGCAGCGATGTCGTAATCCGTCGTCGGCACGTTGCCTGACGCGCTCGGTTGCGAGGCGGGGTTGTCGACCCCCAGCGCGCTCTCGATCGTCGTCTGCGGCAGCCGCGCCGCCCGTGCCTGCCGCAGCGCGGCGCGCGCGCCGTCCAGATTGGCGTAGGCGACGCGCAGGTCGGCATTGGCGGCGAGCGCCGATCGCACCAGTCCGTCCAGGACAGGATCGTCGTAGAGCCGCCACCAGTCATCCGGCACCGGCGCTATCGACGCGACGGGAAGCCGGGCGAACTCGCCCGTCGCGCTGGGCGGGGCGACCGTCGGCGGAGGTGCGGGCACGCTCATGCACGCGGAGGCGAGCAGCGCGACGGCGGGAACGAGGCGACGGATCATGCCAGCACCTCCTTGGGTGCGGTGGCAGGCGGCACGGCGCGGTCCTCGCCATAGCGGGCATAGAGCGCGGGCAGCAGCAACAGGTTGAGCGCGGTCGACGAGATCAGGCCGCCGAGGATCACGATCGCCATCGGATGCTCGATCTCGTGCCCCGGCGCGTTGCCCGCCACGATCAGCGGCACCAGTGCCAGTCCCGCGCAGGCGGCGGTCATCAGGATCGGCACCAGTCGCTCCTCCGCGCCGCGCAGCACCAGTTCGCGTCCGAACGCCATGCCCTCATGCCGTTCGAGATGCTGGTAGTGCGACAGGAGCATGATGCCGTTGCGCGCGGCGATGCCGATGACGGTGACGAATCCGACCAGCGAACCGAGCGACAGCACCCCGCCGGTGACGGCGACGGCGACCACCCCACCGACCAGCGCGAAGGGCAGGCTGACACCGACCAGCGCGGTGATCCGGCGCGACCGAAACTCCATCCACACCAGCAGCAGGATGCCGACGAGGCAGATGGCACCGATGCTCCAGAGGCGGCTGCGCGACTCCTTCAGGGCGGCATATTCGCCCAGCACCTGCGGATGATAGCCGGTCGCGAACGGCACCCTGGCGACCGCGGCGTCGACCGCCTGCGCGACCGTACCGAGGTCCGCACCCGCGACGTTCATCGTCACGTCGAGCCGGCGCTGGCCGTTCTCACGCTTCACCTCGTTGGGCGCAGGCGCGATCTCGATATCGGCGATGTCGCCGAGCCGCACCGGCGCCCCGGCGGCCGCATTGCCGGGCGCGGGGACCTGGATCATCAGGTCGCGCAGGGCGTGGACGCTGTTGCGCACTGCCGGCTCGCCCCACACCGCCACGTCGAAGGCACGCTGGTCGCGATAGATTTCCCCGACCTTGGCCTGCGCGACCAGCACCTGCGCCTGGCGGCGCACCTCGCCCGCGGTCAGGCCGAACCGCGCCAGTTCGCCCGCACGCGGCCGGATGCGAATTTGCGGCACCAGCACCTGCGATTCCAGCTTCAGGTCGGAGACGCCCGGGATGCCACCGATCGCCTCACGGACGCGGGCACCGGCCGCGCGCAGCTCCGCCTGGTCGGGGCCGTAGATGCGCACGACGATCGTCGCGCCGGCGCCGGTCAGCACCTCCTTGATCCGCTCGCGCAGATAGGTGAGCACATCGCGATAGAGGCCGGGATAGCCCTCGACCACCTCCTTGATGCGCGCAACCGACGCATCATAGTCGGCATTCTCATCGAGGCTGATCCAGAGTTCGGTGAAATTGGGGCCTACCACCTCGTCGGCCTGTTCGGCGCGGCCGATATGCGCGCCGAAGTTGCGGACGCCGGGGATCGCGCGCAGCTCCTTCGACGCGCGGATCGTGATCCGGTCCATCGCCTCGATCGACGTCCCCGGCTTCTCGACGAAGTGCATCAGGAAGTCGGTTTCGCGGAAGTCGGGCAGGAACTGGTCCTTGAACGTCGCATAGCCGACACCGGCGAGCAGCAGCCCGCCCGCGACGATCCCGACCGCCATCGCTGGCCGCGCGACCACGCGCGGTAGGAAGCCGACATAGCGGCGCTTCATTGCCGCGACGAAGCGGGTGTCGCGCTCCTCCTTCAGCGGCGCGTTGGGGAGCAGGAGCAGGCACATCGCCGGCGTGACGGTCAGCGCGACCAGCAGCGACATGCCGATCGCCAGCACATAGGCAATGGCGAGCGGCTGGAAGAAGGTGCCCGCGACCCCGCCCAGGAAGAAGATCGGCACGAACACCAGCATCACGATCAGCGAGGCGAAGACGACCGCCGAGCGCACCTCCAGTGAGGCGGCCAGCACCACCGCGAACGCCGGCTTCGGATCGGCCGCCTCGCGGTTCAGCCGCAGCCGCCGCGCGATATTCTCCACGTCGATGATCGCATCGTCGACCACCTCGCCCAACGCGATGACGAGACCGGCGATAATCATCACGTTGATGGTGGCGCCCGACCAGAGCAGCATCAGACCCGCGCCGAGCAGCGACAGCGGGATCGCGACGAGGATGATCGTCGCCTGCCGCCAGTCGCGGGTGAACAGGAACAGCACCGCCGCCACCAGCGCGCAGCCGATCATCAGCGCGCGGGTGAGATTATCGATCGAACGTTCGATAAAGGTCGCGGGGCGGAAGATGGTCGTGTCGACCTTGACGTCCTTAAGGCCCGGCTTCAGCTCAGCGAACGCGGCCTCGACCGCGCGGGTCAGCTCCAGCGTGTTGGCGGTCGGCTGCTTCTCGACGATCAGCATGATGCCCGGGCCATCGTCGATGATGGCGTTGCCGATCGGCGCATTGAAACCGTCGACCACGCGCGCGACGTCGCCGATCCTGACCGGTGCTTCGCCCGCCTGCCTGACGACCGCCTGTGCCAGCTCGGCCGCGGTCTGCACCGTGCCGGTCTGCTGGACGGCGAGGCGCTGGTGGGGGGTGTCAACGAACCCGCCACCCCCCACCAGCACCGCGTCGCCGGCGGCCGCGCGCACCTCCGCCAGCGTCACGCCGGCCGCGCGCAGGCGGTCGGGATCGACCAGTACCTGCAACTGCCGGTCACGCTGGCCCCACACCGCGACGTTGGCGACTCCGGGGACGGCCATCAGCCGCGGGCGGATCGTCCAGCGCACCAGCTCGGACAATTGCATCTGGTCGAGCTTCGTCGACGACAGCCCGACCTTCATCGCCCGGCTCGTCGACGACAGCGGCGGCATCAGGACCGGCTGACGCGCCGCGAGCGGCAGCCGCGGCTGCACCTGCGCGATCCGCTCGCCCACCATCTGGCGGGCGCGGATCACGTCGGACCCGCGCTCGAACAGGATCTGCACCGACGACAGGCCCAGCACCGACTTCGATCGCAGCGTCATCAGGCCGGGCACGCCATTAACCGCCGTCTCGATCGGCACCGTCACCAGGCTCTCGACCTCCTCGGTCGACAACCCCGGCGCCTCGGTCTGGATTTCCACCATCGGCGGGGCGAACTCGGGGAACACGTCGAGCGGCACGTCGCGCCCTGCGCGAACTCCAAGCACGACCAGCAAGGCGGCCAGCGCGAGGACGAGGACGCGCTGCGCGAGCGCGAAATGGACGAGCCGGCCGAGCATCAGTGCGCCGCCCCGAACTCGGTGCCGAACAACTCCGCCGCGCCATTGGTCACGACCTGCGCCCCGGTGGACAGTCCGCGCGCCAACAGCGCCCGTCCGCCGCTCTCCGATGCCACCTCCACACGCTGGCGGACGAAGGTGTCGGGCGCGGTCTTCTGATAGACCCACTCGCCGCCGTGGATATCGCGGAGGATCGCGGCGGAGGGCACCGACAGTCCCTCGGTTTGCCCAGAGAGCGGCAGGTCCACCGCGACACGCTGGCCGACGCGGAAGGCGCGGTCGCGATTGTCGAGCGCGTAATACAGGTCGACCGTACCCGCGACGGTGTTGGCCGAAGGCGGCGCCTGGACCGGGCGTGCCGCGCGGGGAACGCCGCCATCGCCGAGCGTGCGCACCGTCGCGCTGTCCGCGCGGCGCACATCGCTCATGTCGCTGCCGAACACCGACGCACGGACCCATAGCACCGATTGCGAGCCGAGCGAGGCGACCGCTGGTCCGAGCAACCGTCGCTGCTGACGGGCGGCGCCGAGCGCCGCCTGCGCCGCAGCCAGCGCAGCCGCAGCTTCATCGCGTGCCCGCACGCTGCCGGCCTCCTCGCGCATCAGGCTCTCGGCCCGGTCGAGCGCGATCCTCGCCAGCCTCGCCTGCGCCGTAGCGCGGGCCAGTTCGGCGTCGGCCGCCGCCTGCTGGCTGCCGATCTGCTGGAGATTGGTGGTCGAGTTGACCGGCACGCCGTTGGGGCTGATCGGCGGCACCACGATCTCACCGGCGACCTGGCGCGAGGAGGAGGCCGATCCTCCACCCACCCTAGCCAGTGCGATGCCGAGACGCTCCTGAGCTTGGGGTGTAAGTGTCAGCTTCAACAGCTCGCTCTCATGCGCGATCGTCTCGGCATGAGCAGGCGGTGCGGGCGGCTTTGCGGCCTTCTCGCCGCAACCGGCGAGCAGGATCGGGATCAGAAGGAAGGTCTGGCGCATCGTGACGGCTTAGTCACGAAAGAGTGGGCGCTACTGGAGCCGACTATACAAAATCCCAATAAAGCCGCGCCCCGCTATGATTGAAGGCGAAGGGACCGAAGGTCATTCCCGACCCTCATTCGGTTTCTGCGGCCCGTGAAGCTCGCGCCCCCGTCAGGCGACGCCGCACGAACCATACTGCCGCCAGTACGACCGCGCCCAGCAGGAATAGGTCAATCTTGTGAAACAAGGCCGACAATCGCGGGTCCGTGTTCCAGCGGCTCCCCAGCATCTGGC
This sequence comes from Sphingomonas sp. DC5200-1, assembly GCF_049897245.1. Classification (NCBI taxonomy): domain Bacteria; kingdom Pseudomonadati; phylum Pseudomonadota; class Alphaproteobacteria; order Sphingomonadales; family Sphingomonadaceae; genus Sphingomonas; species Sphingomonas sp. DC5200-1. Next base: position 16,340 of record NZ_JAFCVW010000005.1, on the reverse strand, counting down.
CGACATAGGCCAATCCCAGGCACCAGGGCAGTGATCCTATGAACGTGTAAAGGTGAAAGCGCAGCAACGGCATCTGGGCGATCCCCGCAGGTAGCGCGATGAACGAGCGGATGCCTGGCAACAGCCGACCGAACAGAACAGCCGCACCGCCGAAGCGGTCGAAAAACCGTTCCGATCGGTCGAGATCCTCGGATGTGAGCAGGAGCCAGCGTCCGTAACGCGCGAACATGGGACGGCCGCCGCGGCGCCCCGCCTCATAAGCAAGGGCCGACCCGAGATTGCAGCCGATCGCCCCCGCAATCGCTACCAGCCACAGGTCGAGGCGACCGGTCGAGACCAGATAGCCACTGAACGGCATGATGATTTCAGACGGCAGCGGGATGCAGGCGCTTTCGAGAGCCATCAAGCCGATGATGCCGATATATCCGGTCGCAGCGATCGCGGCGACGATCCAGCCCGCCAGGGTCGCGATGAGATTGCTTAGCCCATTCATTTTGATGTCCTCGGCACGGCAGTTTTCTTACGCGAAGGCGTGCAAACGCTCGTTGGCCGCCTGAAATGACCGGCAAGCGTCGGGTCTTCGATCATGGGCTAGCGGCGAGACGGCCAGCGGCTTGGCGCGGAATTCATGTCATCGGTCAAAGCGAAAACCCGCGTTACGATGGCGGTCCAACTCAGACCGACTGCCCAGCCAGCGGCCACATCCGTCGGCCAGTGGACGCCAAGGATGATCCGTGAAGCCCCGATCGCGAAAATCAGCACCATGGCAACGGCGATCGCGACAGTCCCTCGACGGTTGCCACCAGCCTCCGCCGCCATGACGATCGCCAGAGAGCCATAGACGAAAGCGGAGTCCATGGCGTGCCCGCTCGGGAAGCTGGCCGTTCGAACATCAACAAGATGCGCGACAATCATCGGCCTAGGCCGGTCTACAATTGCCTTCAGAACGCTGATGATAATGGCCCCACCTGCGGTCGTGCTCGCAAGATAGGCGCACAATCGCCAGCGTTGCCTAATCGCCAGATACCCAAGCCCGATCGCGGTCATGATCCACAAGGTCGAATTGTTACCCATCATGGTCACATCGCGGGCGATGACGATGAGCGGACCATGATCGCCGGTGCGCTCGCGCATCCACAGCAGGATGGCCGGGTCGAAGCCCGTCATCCGGCCTGTCGCGAAGAACGCCGCCACGACGAGTAGAAGCGCTCCGCCAAATGCGAACAGAGCGCCCCCGGCAAGAATCCGCATAGCTGCCTTTGCCCGGCTCACCGTCACGCCGGCTTCACGACCAGGACCCTGAATGTGCCGGGCGTTGCGACCGGGCGGGTGCCGGGCTGCGCTGGCGGGGTAAACGACGCCGTCGGCAGGTAGATGGCACCGCTCTCTGGATCGAGTGCACCCGTCCGGGCACCCACGGCAGTCTTGATACGCCCCACGCGCGTCACGAGGGGGCCTTCGAGAGACAGCACGTCCAGCACTCCGTCCCTGCCGCAGGGAATGAACGCCAAGCGACGCTGCGGATCCAGAATGACGGCATCTGGGCCTGCACCTATGTCGACCAGCTGCGTAAGTTTGCGGTTCGAGCCAGTGACGATGGCCGCCTTACCGTTGGCACACGCGGCGATGAGGCGATCCGTTTTCGCGTCATAGGCGAGGCCAGACGGCTCGGTGCACCCTGGCAAGGCGATCGGCGCAGCGGCCGTGCCGCGACGGATGTCGACGACCTCGATCTCGTTTGCGTCCTCGTCGTTGACGAACAGCGTGCCGTTCGGCGTCAGCGCGGCATATTCAAGGCCGGGCTTGAGCTGCACAGTGCGCAACGTCCGCATCGCTGTCGTGTCGATGATCGATACCGAGCCGGCCTTGGCATTCATGACAAAGCCGGCCTTGCCATCAGCGGAGACGATCGCAGCGTCGGGTTTTTCGCCGACCGCGACACGGCCCAGTTCGCGACCATCGGAGGTTGAGAGAAAGCGGACCGAGGCATCGTCGCCGCTCGTCGCCATGAGGCGCCCGCCGGAAAGCGGTACGACCGCATGACCGTGCGCGATGTTGCCGATCGATCCGACTGCCCGCTCACGTCTGGTGTCGATGACGGTGACCGAGGTCGACCGCGCAATGTAGAGGCGGTAATCGACGGGATCGACGCGGGCATAATCCCATCCCCCGCCGTCCGGACCGGAGATCGTAGCTGCGACGCGGTAGGCTGGCACCGGCGGGGCAGCCCCCGCCGCGAAGGATGTCAGCGCCAAGATGGCAGTCGTCAGTACGCGCTTCATCGTGCAGGTTCCTGTTCTGGAATGGCAGGATCATGGTCGGAATGGGGTAGGGTCAGCCGAACGAGGATCGGCATTGCCAAGAGTACGAGCGGATACTGCAGCAACAGGCCGGCGATGATCGCGATTGCGAGTGGTTGCTGAATGCCCGAGCCCTGACCGATCGCGAGCGCCAGTGGCAGCAATGTCAAAATCGCCGCCAGCGTCGTCATCGTGATCGGGCGCAGGCGATTGCGGCTTGCCTCGCGCGTCGCGAGGACGGGCGGCATGGTGTGGCAGAGTTCCTCGAACTCGGAGACGTAGAAGATCGCCATCTCGGTGCCGATGCCGATAATCATCGTCATGCCCATCAGCGCCGTGATGTTGAGGTCGACGCCGGCGAGCCATAGGGCGGTGAACACTGCCGTGGTCGACAGCAGCGAGCAGCCGATGATGATAACGGGCAACCAGAACCGCCGGTAAAGCACAAGGAGCAACACCAGTTCGGCGACGAGGGCTGCGCCGAATACCTTGATGAGGCCTGCGAAGGCGATCTGCTGCTGCTGATAGAGGCCGCCCAGCTCGTAGCGGATGCCGGGTGCCAGTACGCCTGGCTGGTCAAGGGCCTTGGTTACGTCACCAACGGCAGCGCCGATCCCACGCCCTTGGATACGACCGGTCACGGCCACCATCGGTTCCAAGTTCTCGCGGGCGATCTGTGGCTGTCCGACGACCGCCTCGATGGATGCGACGCGCGACAGCGGAAACACATGGCCGTCGGTCGCACGGATGGGCAGTTGCGCAAGCCCCGCCTGGCTGATCGTCATCGCCTGCGGAAGCCGGACGCGCACGTCGATGGCCTTGTCGGGTCGGGCAAGGGTTGTGGCGACAGTGCCACTCAGGGCGGTCGACAGCTGTGCCTCAACGTCTGCGGGCGCGACCCCTTCCACGCCGGCGCGGACCGGGTCGACGCGGACATCGAGTGCGTCACCTGCCAGTTGAACGCCGTCCTTCACCTCGACGACGCCGTCGATCCTTTCGATCAGGGCAGCGACCTTCTTCGCCTGGGCATCGAGCACGGTCGGGTCGGACGAGTAGAGCTTGACCTCGATCGGCTGTGGGACGGCGGTGAGATCGCCGATCAGATCCTCGATAAGTTGTGCGACCTCGACTTGGACGCCCGGCACCTTGACCCCGATCTCGTCGGCGACGCTGGCGGCCACCTCCTCGGTCGGGCGGCTGTGGTTCGGCTTCAGCCGGACGAAATAGTCGCCGTGATAGCTCTGGCCGAGATCGCCACCGAGGCCGGTGCCGAGCCGCCGGGAGAAGGTCAGCACCTCCGGATTGGCCCGCAGCAGCTGGTCGATCTGACCGACCTGACGCCCGCTTTCGTCAAGCGAGGTGCCGGGAGCGGTGTAGTAATCCATGACGAAGCCGCCTTCGTCGACCTTCGGCATGAAGCCTGTCGGCACCTTGGAATAGCCGATATAGCCGACCGCCAGGAGCGGGACGAGGATGACAAGGAGCAGCCACGGTCGGGCCGACAGCCGATCAAGGCCCTTGTCGTGCACCACGGCGAGGTGTCCCTCTCCCGCGACGCCGGGGTCCCGCCATGTGCGGAAGTCCACCAGCCAGCGCACGAGGACCGGTACGACGAACGCGGTCATCGCCCAGGAAATGGCGAGCGCCGCGGCCATCGTCACAGACAACGCCTTGGAGAAGGCGCCGGTCACACCGGTCAGGAACGACAGCGGCAGGAACACGATCAGCGTCGCCAGGCTCGATCCCGTCAGCGGTGCCATGAACTCGCGCGCGGCGGGGATGACCGCAGCGTTGCCAGCGACGTCTCCATCCCGCGTCACCTCGCCGGCGCGTCGGGCGATATGCTCGACCATCACTATGACGTCGTCGATCAGTAAACCGACCGCGGCCGCGATGCCGCCGAGGGTCATGATGTTGAAGCTCATGCCGAGGATGCTCAGCACCAGCACCGTGGTCGCTAGCGTGGCCGGTACAACGATGATGGCGACGAGCGTCACACGCCAGCTGCGCAGGAACAGGAGGAGCACCAGCGCGGCGAGCACGAGGCCGATCAGCACAGCGTCACGAACGCTTGCGACCGATTGGGTCACCAGCTCGCTCTGATCGTACCAGTTGACCAGCTTGACCCCGGCCGGCAGCTTCACGCCTGCCAGTTTTGCCTGCACTTGCCTTGCGATCTGGACCGCGTTGCCGTCTGGCTGCTCGTAGATGTTGAAAAGTACCGCGGGTTTCCCGTCCTCGACGATCCGCTGCCAGACGGGCACGGCACCGGTCTGCACGGTCGCGACATCCCGTACCCGAACTACCCCTGCCGGGGCCGCCTTGACGACGATATCACCAACCTGCGCGGGGCTGGCGACACTGCGGTCAGCGATGACGAGCGAGAGGCGACCACGATCCTGGACCTGCCCGACCGCGCTCAACACATTGCCGTTGCGGATGGCGGTCGTAAGGTCCGCCATTGCCAGGCCATAGCTTGCGAGCCGTTGCGGGTCCGCGAGCACCTCGACCTCCGCGGTGTCGCCACCCTGCACACCGACCTTGGCGAGACCGGTGATCGAGGACAGCAGCGGGGTGATCTGAAGCCGTGCAAAATCCTGGAGCTGCGCCGGATCCGCTGTATCGGATACGAGAGCATACGAGATGATCGGGAAGACGGTCGGGTCCATCCGGCGGACATTGTACTGCGTGCCGGCAGGCAGCGATGGCAGGATACGGCCGACCGCGGTGTCGACCAGCAGCGTGCTCGCGATCATGTCGCGCCCCCAACCGAAGTCGATCGAGATCTGGGCCGTCCCGCGCGCCGTCTCGGAGCGGACGTTGTTGACGCCGGGGATGGCGCGGATTGCCTCCTCGACCGGGCGGGTGACAGTCAGCGCGGTCTGGTCGGCGGGGCGGCTCCCCGAATCGAGATCGACCACGACCCGCGGAAACGACACCTGCGGGAAGAGGCCGATTGGCAACGATAAGGCTGCGACGATCCCCGCGAGCGCCAGCGCTAGGCCGACGAGGACGAACGCGCGCGACTGGGTGCGCAGGAGACGCTCAAGCATTACCGGCTCCGGACCGCGTCGCCGTCAGTGACCTGATAGGCGCCTGCAACGATCAGCGGGAGGCGCGGTGAGAGGGCGCCGTCGACCACGTCGCCGGCGTCAGATGAAAGCCGGACGGCGACCGGAACCGCCTTGGCCTTGCCGTCCCGGACCTGGAAGATGCGCGGGCGACCGCTCGCGGTGACCACCGCCGCGTGCGGCACGACCCATCCGCCGACCTCGCCGGTGCGGATGTCGACCTGCATCGGCTCGCCCGGCAGGAGCGCTCCCGCCGGAAAGGACAGGTCGACGTCGACCATCTTGGTCACGGCGTTCAGCGCGCCGTCGACCCGGACGACACGGCCGTCGAGCGTGCCACCCCCGGACAATCGCTTCAGCGACGCACCTTGGCCGACGGCGACGACTCCACGCTGCGAAGGATCGATCCCCACGGTGACGACGATCCCGCCTGACCGCGCGACGGTCAGGATCGTGGCGCCTGCAGCGGTGCGGTCCCCCTGCGCCACGGCCACGGCGGTGACGACGCCGGCAAACGGTGCCGTGATAGTATGAACCGGCGCACCGGCGCCCTCTGCCCGAAGCGCGGCCAGCACTGTTCGGGCGTCGGACACCGCCTTGTCGGCCTGCACCAGCTGATCGGTTGTTGCGAGCTGTTGCGCTAGAAGCTGCGCCGTGGTGGCGCGCGCCTTCTGCGCTGCGGCGAGAGCGCTCACCGCTTGTTCGTAGGTGCTGCGCGAAGTTGGCGCGGTGACGAAGGTCGCCAGCGGCTGACCCATCTTCACGGCGCTCCCGGGCGCGACGAACAGCCGCGTGACCTGGCCCGGTTGCGCCTCGCTGAAGGTGCGGGTGCCGATCTCGGACGGTGCCACGGAACCGTAAGCGGTGACGATCGCCGGCAGCGCACCCTGGCGGGGTGCAACGGTGCCGACGAGGACGCTCGGCGTCGGGGTATCGCTGGGATCGGGCGTGGTGGACGTTCCGCTGCACGCTGCGACCGGCAGCAGGAGAATGGCAGCGGAAATCCTCTTGGGTATTGGGGTCACCGGACCGTCCCCGCTTGCTCAGGCGGCAGGTCGGCCGTCGGCAGGCCGTCGCCGACTAGCGTCTGGATGGCGATCTGCCGATCGAACAGCGCGAGTTCCAGCGTCATGATCTCCTCTTCCTTCGCGAAGCGGTTGGAGACGAGGTCGACATAGCCCCGCTCGTCGATGTTGGAGGCGCCGAACGCCGCCTGTGCACGGGACGCGGCGATGCGGGCGGCAGGCAGATCACGGCGCGCGATCGCTAGTTGCGACGCAAGCTGTTCATATTCCCGCAGCAGCGCGCCAACCGTACCGGTAGCAGCCGCTAGGCGCGCCGCATAATCGGCCTGGAGCTGCGCCCGCGTCGCCCGCGCGATCGCGACATTGCCCTGGTTGCGATCGAAGATGGGCAGGCCAACCTGCACGTTTGGCCCGCCATTGATGACCTTCGAGCTGTCGCTCGACACGGAGCCGCCAAGGATCAGGTCAGGAAACTGCGACAGGATTACGACGCGCAATTGCTCGTCCGCGGCGGCATAGCCGAGGCGCAGCGCGAGCAGATCGGGCCGGCGATCGGGGAGGGTCGCAAGCCCGGCACGGATTGTGGCAGGGTCGAACGGCGGCAGGTCGGGCGCGGTTGCGAGCGGCACGACCGCGTCCGGCGTCAAGCCCAGCAGGGCGTTCAGCTGGTGACGCTGTGAGAGCAAAGTCTGGTCGAGCGTGTTGAGCGATGTTCGCGCCGCCTGAAGCGCGACACGGTCCGGGGCGACGGTGACAAGCGTCACGGTTCGCGCCGCCAGCGCGCGCTCGAGCTTGCCGTTCCGGTCGGACAGGAGATCGTAGGCCGCGACATAGGTCGGGCGACTGCGCGTGCCGATGATGATGTCGGTGGCAAGCTGGCGCGCCTGTCCGGCGACCTGCCATTCCTGCCAGACGAGATCGGCCGCGACCTGCCGGGTGCTCGCAGTGGCAGCGCGGCGTCGCGCACGATAGGTGACGAGGCTCTTGATGTCCTGTGCCAGTCCCAGATTCCACGCCGGGACAGTGCCCGCCCCCGAAAGCAGAGGCAGGAAAGCGCCCGACAGGGACGGATTGGCGAGGATCGAGGCTTGCGTCGCCTCGCCCTCGGCAATGCCCCGCTTCAGGCGCGCAGCGCGAAGGTCCGGGTTGTTCGCCAGCGCCAACGTAACGACATCGCCAACTGACAGCGCTCCATGATCCTCCGCGGCCCTCTGGAGCGCAACGATTGACGGCGCGAGCGGTACATCTCGCGTGAGCGGCAGTGGGGTGTAATGCGCGCATCCCGCCAGCAACGCTGCGAGCATAACGGGCCGAACGCCCTTCCTGGTCCCCCTGATCAGCATGTTTCTGTCGCGCCTCATGACCGGTGACGCTGGCCAATGCGCCGGCATCTCGATGTTGGTCAGTCCGGGTTTTTGCTTTCCGCAACATTCTCGAGGATCGCGCCGCTTCGCGCATCGATACCAACCTCATAAGGCTTGCCGTGGCTGGTGATGTCGAAGGAATACCGCAGGCCGCTGCCGCCCTTCTCCTTTTCCAATTCCTGGTCGGTAATCTTGCCGGGACGCGCCTTGAGCGCGGTCTGCCGAGCCGTCGCGAGAGAGATTTTCGCCTCAGCGGCGTATTGGTGTCCTTTCAGTTTCGTTGGTGCCGCGGCGGCTGTCCCACTCAACGCTGCGACGGACAGCAGACCCAGCATCAATCGCACGTCTTTCATGACACACACTCCTTGAGGCAGGTTACACCGTGCCCTTGTAGGAGCGGCAACCTTCGCCGCAGGTGAGGACAAGATTGATTATGCCCAACTTGCCGTCGCCGTCGCGAAACCGGATTATCCGTCGATGAAGCTCTTGTTGCTCGAAGACGATGCCGTGACGCGTGAGGACCTGGAGCGCGTGCTGAGCAGTGCAGGCCATGTCGTCGACGCCTGTACGACCGGGCAGGACGCGATCTTTCTGGCGTCTTCCAGCGATTACGCCGTTCTGATCCTCGACCGGATGGTGCCCGGCATTTCCGGCCTGCCGGCGCTCAAGGCTATCCGGGCGGCGGGGATACGAACCCCGGCACTCTTTTTGACGGCCATGAACGGCGTCGAGGACCGGGTCGAAGGGCTCGAGGCGGGTGCCGACGACTATCTGGCAAAGCCGTTCGCGGCGACTGAGTTGCTTGCCCGGATCAATGCGCTCGCTCGGCGTCCCCCGATCTTGGAAGTCGCTGCCACGATTGCGGTCGGTGACCTCGTCCTCGACCGCATCCGGCGCAGCGTCACGCGGGCGGGGCAGCGGGTGGAGCTGCAGGCGCAGGAACTGAAGCTGCTCGAATATCTGATGCTGCACGCGGGCGAGGTGGTGACCCGCACGATGCTCCTTGAGAATGTCTGGTCGTTTCACTTCGATCCCAAGACCAACATCATCGAAAGCCACATGAGCCGGTTGCGCGCCAAGGTAGATCGTGGTTTCGGTTGTGAACTGATCCATACGGTTCGGGGCGCTGGATACCGGATCGATGCGGGTTAGGTCGTTCATGCCGGCCGCATTCGGAAGCGCGGCCTTTCGCTTCGCGCTGATGCTGGCGGTCGTCGTGGCGCTCGGCGCAGGCGCCCTGTTGTTCACCGTGGAGCGGCAGGTCGGTTATTTCGCCCGAGAAGCCAGCGATGGCATGCTGCGGGCAGAATCGTCGGTCCTGGCCGCGGAATATACCCAGCTGGGTCTCTCGGGACTGACGGATGCCATCGCGCGGCACCGGGGGAGCGACGCTGATCCGCCCTATCGATATCTCCTGACCGACAAAACGGGACACCGACTGTCCGGCGACCTGCCGCTGCAAGCCGCCAGGATCGGTCAAGGAAGCGTTGCGGTGCCCGAGGATTTCGACGGCTCGCGACACGTCGAACGTCTCGCAACGCAAGTAACGCAGCTGCCCGACGGGTTGCTGCTCGTCGTAGCCACCGACAGCTTCGATGTTCAGCAACTACGCCACCGGCTCGGACGCTTCACGATCTGGAGCGGCATCGCCATCGCCGCCTTTGCATTGATCGGCGGGTATCTGGTGGGGCGCGTCTTCCTGCGTCGGCTCGCAACAGTCAATCGCGCCATCGACCGGATCATCGATGGGGACGGCGCGGAACGGCTGCCGATGATCGGGTTCGGTCCGGAGTTCGACGACCTCACCCGGAACCTTAATCGCATGCTTGAGCGGAAGGCTGCTGCGATGGAGGCTTTGCGGCAGGTGTCGACGGATATCGCGCACGATCTGCGCACGCCACTCACCCGGCTCCACCAGCGGCTCGAACGATTGCAGGTAGCAGGTGCCGGCGATCCCGACAGTATCGATGCGGCCGTGGAGCAGACCAACGGACTGCTCGCGACGTTCGAAGCCCTGCTGCGGATCGGGTCGATCGAGGGAGGTGTTGGGCGACGTCGTTTCGCGACCGTCGACCTGACCGAACTGCTAGACCGTATCCATGCGGCCTATGTGCCCGTGGTCGAGGACTCCGGGCAGACGTTCATTGCCAACCATAGCGCAGGGGTCACCGTCATCGGCGACCATGACCTTCTCGCGCAGCTATTCACCAACCTGATCGAGAACGCGATCGTCCACACCCCGAGTGGAACGCGCATCGTTTCTCGCCTGCGCACCGTCGGCACCGAAGCCGTGGCGGAGATATGCGACAACGGTCCCGGTATCCCCTTCGATGAACGCGAGAAGGTGTTTCGACGCTTCTACCGGCGGGATGCCAGTCGCAGCACGGAAGGCGCAGGTCTCGGCCTAGCGCTGGTATCAGCCATCGCCGCCCTCCATCAGGCGAAGTGCATCATCCCCGATGGCGCAGAGGGCTTGTGTGTGCGGATCGCCTTCCGTCTGTCGTCTGCGATCGATCAGGTAACCGACGCCCCGAAGCACCATGGCTTGCCGTGATCGCCAATACCCGGACGATCGGGAGCATACCCTCGGCCTGTGAGGGGCACGAACATTGCCCAGCCTAGAGAACATGCGACGACGCTACCGTCCGCCTGCTTCGTCAAGACCTCCAACCGCTCGGTTGCTGTGGAGGGGCCGATCGGCATCACCAGGCGCCCGCCGGTCCGCAACTGATCGAGCAGCGGGGCTGGAACGCTCGCGGAACCCGCGGTGACGATCACCGCGTCGAACGGCGCGCGCTCGGGCCAGCCTGCGAAGCCGTCCCCGACGCGGGTATGGACCTCCCGATAGCCGCGCCGACGCAACGCCCTGGCCGCTTGGCGTGCCAGCTGCGGGACGATTTCGATCGTGGATACCTCAGCACCCAACTCGGCGAGGATCGCGGCCTGATAGCCGGAGCCTGTCCCGACCTCCAGAACGCGGGAGCCGCGCTGCACTTGCACCGCAGCCGTCATGATCGCCATGATGTAAGGATCGGAAATCGTCTGCTGCCACCCGATTTCCAAGGGCGCCCCGATATAGGCTTGCGGCTTTGCAGCGCGAGGCACGAAATCCTCGCGTGGCAGCGTCGCCTCCACAGCAACTGCTGCCTGGAAAAAGCGGTCATCTCGGAGTGCCGGAACGTCAGCAGCCGCTGCGTTGATCGAGCTAATCATTCGCGCACGCTCGTCTGTTCGGTCCGGTGCGCGAAATCCAAGTGAAGTCGTAGCGGCTATAAGGCAGACTAGGCCCAGAGAAACCTTCTTCAGCACCCTGCTTGTGGCTCCAAGGGAACGCTGACCACCGCCGACATGGGGTGGCGATGTCGGCATGCGGACGCGCTTACCCCCCATGACATTACGCCACGATCGCAGTGGCTATACGATTTCCCAATGTCCGATAGATCCTCGGTAAGCGCGGGTCGCGATCCGCAACTTAAGTGTCGGAACACGCGGATGATCGGTCGGACCGCCAGAAAAACGACCGGGGCTGTTGAAAAAACGCCCCGCCATCCATAACCGGGGGAGCCGTTCGGAGGCTAGCCGATCTGCTCGCGGACGAACTTCGCCCGCTCCGTTACCGACACCAGCGGCAGCTCGACAAGCTCGTAGCCCAAACCGGAATATGCATCGACCATTGCATGGTAGGTAGCTTCGGCTTCTGCGAGCGTCTGCTTACGCTCTGCGTCCTGCCCGAAAATGGCTGTCCACGGTGGGGCTATAAAGACCCTGCTCGAATACCGCCGCTGCTCGGCCGCCCGCAGCGCCGTAGCCGGCACTGGCAATCCGCAGAGCCGCAAATAGCCGATCACGTCGGGTATGCCGCGATCGAAGATTACCGGGCCGGAAGAGTTCAAGGCTTCGCGATAGGATCGCATCTCCCATGCAAGCATCAACGTCGCGAACGCTTCCCGGTCGGCCCACGGCAGAGCGGTGCCGCCAATGTCCACTTGGTCCTGGATGATTGCTCGGCCAGCTTCCGGCATGTGCCGCACACCCTCGCCGGCGAGAGCGTCAATCAGGGTTGTCTTGCCCGATCCGGGACCGCCCGTGATGACGTAAAGGTTGTCTGTCATGTTCTATGTCAGCGTCTTGCAAGGGATCGGGAAATGGGAAAGCTTACCCAAAGCTCATTACCGGGCTGGCGGCTGCATAAGCTCTATCGTGATGTGATCGGGACCTGAAACATAGGCCACCAGAGTCCCTTTGCGTGGACCACCCGCGATTGGCAACGGACTACCCTTGGCTTTCCATCCTGCTGCCTCAACGCGGGCGATGGCGGCATGAATATCTTTTACGGTCAGAGCCAGGTGCGCCGCACCGATCGCCCCCGCGCTAGAAGGCACCGCCCCATTCTGGTGCCCTTTTGAATATTGCAACAATTCGACCGCGTAACCGCTCGGTGCCCTGACGATCGCCGTTTTCACACTCGGATCATCGACACCGGTCACCTGATGCAGGAAGTCGCCTCCCATCTCCGATTGTCGCTCAAGGGTGAAGCCGAGCGCTCTCGTCCAAAACCGAATGGCTTCGTCCAGAGACGATACGGCGAAGCCCGTGTGGTCCACGGTAATGACGTTTGCGGCATCGTTCATTGCTGCACTCCCACTGGGCCGTGCTTGCATTGTCTGTGCCTGCGCGTTGGCTGCAACCGACGCCAGCAGCATGGCGAATACGATCTTCATCGTAACGCTTTAGGGCACGGACGCTTTCTCGAAAAGGAACGGCGATCGAGACGGCCCCGCCATTCCCATTGGGATCGAGTTTCGGGAAAGGTGGATGCCCTGCCGGTCGGAGTTACCGGCAGAGCGTGACCTTATTATGCGGGCTGCAAGAGTTCCACTAGCATACCCTCGTTGTCGTGGATGAACGCGAAGCAGCTTCCGCCGCTGTTAGGAACCTCACGGGGCGGCGACACCACCACGACTTCCTTTTCTTCCAAGGCCGCGACGACCGCATTAAGGTCGTCCACCTCAATAGCAAAGTGGTTGATCCCGCCAATCTTCAGGTTGGTCTCGGCCCGACGCCGATCTTCAACCATAGGTTTTGCCTCTTCATTCTGGAAAAGCTCGATCTTGACGGAGCCACGGCCGATAAAGGCCGCTTGAACTCCCTGCCAGCCAAAGGTGTACAACCGCTTGAAGCCGAGATGCTCGACGTACCATGCCGTGCTCGCTTCCAGGTTTTCGACGACGATGCCCACATGATGGATTCCCCCGAGTGTAAACATTCTGATTGTCCTTGTAGTTGGGTGCGGTTGGTGACGTTGCACCACCTTAGTCCTACGTCCTGGGGCATGATCGCTTGTTCGGATGCCTTTGATAATACGCTCAAGATCGGATACGCTGATCGGCATGGCGAACAATCTCGAGGCAACGAGTTTTGATAACCTGAAAGTTTTCCTGTCTGTCGTCGAGGCGCGTGGCTTCCGGGCAGCGGCAAAGCAGCTTGGCCTCTCCCCCTCAACTGTAAGCGAGAAGATCGTCGAAATAGAACAACAGCTAGGCGTTCCGCTTCTCACCCGCACAACGCGCAGCGTTATGCCGACTGAGGCCGGAAGCGCATTGGCCGCCCGACTCACGCCGCTACTTGCCGAAGCCCGGGCAGCGCTCCAGGACGCAGCCAATTCGCAAACCGAGGTGCGCGGCCTCCTCAAGCTGAATGTGACAGGCGCGGTCATGGTGGATATTCTTCCGCCGCTGATCGACCGTTTCCTTACCTTGCACCCGCACGTCCGGATTGAAGTCGTGGTGGAGGATCGGCTCGTGGATATCGTAGCGGCGGGTTGTGACGCCGGAGTTCGTTACGGGGAGCATCTCGCCAAAGACATGATTGCGGTGCCGATCGGGCCGTCAATTCAGGGCTTGGCCTATGCCGCCTCCCCCTCCTACTTGAAGAGAGGCGCGACGCCCGTCCGCCCGCAAGACCTCCTGGCTCAAGACGCAATCCGGCTTCGCTTTTCGAGCGGCGCGCTTGTAGCGTGGGAGTTCGAGCGCGGACCTGAGGCGATTACGATTGACCCTCCTGGCCGGCTGATCATCGGCGTTGACGCTGCACATGCCGCGATCGCAGCTGCGTGTGCTGGTCACGGCATCATTGGAACCTTCAAGAACTGGCTTCATCCACACATTCAGAACGGCTCGCTTTGTCCCGTTCTGCCTGAATGGTGGCCCTCCTTTGAAGGCCCAAGGCTGTATTTCTCGCGGCGCTTTGTGCCCGCGCCACTGCGCGCGCTGATCGATTTTATTGCCATGGAACGCCAGTCACCTGATATAGCATAACGGCCGCAAACGCCCAATGCGTTCAAATCACGACTGTTCATAAGTAAAGGTGGCCGGTCCCAATCCATGATGGTGTTTTGGGAACCTCAGGCTCCTTGATCCAGGAACGGCTTTCCGGTGCAACTTCCCCGAGAAAGCCGCCCTTGATCGTTTAGAGCGACCATCCCCCATCAACGGACACCGCCGCGCCGGTGACGAACGCGCCCAGATCGGCGCTCATCCACAGAACGGCGTCGGCAATTTCCTCGGGCTTACCCAGACGGCCCACCGGCTCAAGATCGATCGCCTTCTGGATATCGCTGTCCGTGAACCGATCCATCATCGGCGTTTCGATGTTGCCTGGCAGTACCGCGTTCACGCGGATGTTCTGCTTCGCGTAGTCGAGCGCTGCGGCCTTGGTCAGGCCGATGATCGCGTGCTTGGAGGCGGTGTAGGAGGCGCCGCCTGCCACACCGCGCACGCCGGCACCGGAGGACGTGTTGACGATCACCCCGCTGCCCTGACGCACCATCTGCGCCAGCTCATGCTTCATGCACACGAAGGTGCCGCGCAGGTTGATGTCCAAGATGCGGTCCCACTCGGCGAGTTCGATCTCGTGGACGGGCGCTGCCTTGTTCTCGACCCCGGCATTGTTGAAGGCGATGTCGAGCTGACCGAAGGTCTCGACCACCCGGCTCACCGCCGCTTCGACCTGTTCGGGCTGGGACACGTCGCAGGCGAGGACCAGAACTTCCGACCCCGCCTTCTTCACCGCGTCGGCCGTTTCGGCCAAAGCGTCTTCGGTGCGATCCAAGACCGCGACACGCGCGCCCTGAGCTGCAAAGGCGATGGCCGTCGCCCGGCCGATCCCGCTGGCAGCGCCAGTGATGAAGGCGACCTTGCCGGTGAAACGCTGATTAGACATGAGATACCTTTCTGGTTTGATGGGGAGCGGCCGCGCGCAGTGCGATCAGGCGTTGGCGCCTGATCCGGCGACCTGGCGCGGCTTGCCAAAGACGGGGAATGCGCTGGCTTCGCCGTAGTCGATGGCATCACCGGAGCCGCGAAGCGTCGCCATGTCGTCCTCGCTGATGTCGAAATCAACGGCCGCGTTGCTACGCATATGATCGGCATTGGTGGATTTGGGCAGCGGTAGCAGCCCAAGTTGGAGACAATAGCGGATGCAGAGCTGCGCCACGCCGACACCGTATTTGGCCGCCAGCTCGACAAGCATGGGGTGCTGAAGCGCCGCGCCATGTGCGACCGGCGAGTACGCCTCGATCAGCACGTCCTCCGCGCGGCAATAGTCGATCAGATCGAACGGGGTGTTGCCGACATGCGCCAGCACCTGATTGACGGCGGGCTTCACCGTGCCATGCCGTAGGATGTTATCAAGATCGCCGCGCTCGAAGTTCGAGACGCCGATCGCGCGGAGCTTGCCGGCCTGCTGCGCCTCCTCCAGAGCGCGCCACGCCTCAAGGTTGCCGGCGTCGAAGTCGCCGCCCTCGCGAAACTCGGTCCACGGCTGCGGGCTGTGGATCAGCATCAGGTCGATGTGGTCGAGGCCGAGCGCGTGCAGGGAGCCGTCGATGCGGCCCCTAGCATCGGCGTAGGTCTTAGATTCCGCGGCGAGCTTGGTGGTGACGAAAAGCTCGTCACGCGCAATGCCGCTGGCCCGCAGCCCCTCACCGACACCGCGCTCGTTCCCATAGGCTTGCGCGGTGTCGATGTGGCGATAGCCGATAGCTATAGCATCGCGAACGACCTGCACGACTGCGGCATCATCGACGCGCCAGGTGCCAAGGCCGAGCTTCGGGATGGCGATGCCATCGGCAAGGGCAAAGGTTTCGTTCAGGATCATTGTTCTTGCCTCCGCCCGGTCGGCCGCTCGCCATAACCGGGCTGCTTGGTCAGGGTGTTCCACTTCGCGGCGATGTCCGGCTCGTACACCTTGGCCGTCCAATCGGCGGGAGCGACCTCCTCGAACCCGACCGACACCGCCTCCTCGCCATAGCCGAGCGTCTCCACCACCCCGACCGTGATGGTTTCGGTCAGACGCCGCTTCTGGTCATCGGACTTGCCGGGCCAGAGTTTCACGATGACGTGCGGCATGGCCTCACTCGGTGCCGAGCGGCGCGAGATATTCCTCGTCCGTCACCTTCTCCACCCACATTTCCCAAGTAAGGCGCTGATTTCGCTGTCCTGACCATTATATTTCCTATATAAAACATGGTGTTGAAGGCTGCGAGGGGCGCGTTTCATGGATCACCCAGAGGGTGCGGGC